>NZ_JACCQA010000049.1:0-40809 GCF_015712215.1 Burkholderia sp. 9779_493 | reverse complement strand
GAGCGGCGGCGGGGGCGGTAGGGTGGCGGCCGGCGCAGGATGCCGCCGCTCCCTGCGACCGCTACAGCGGACTGGTCGCGGCAGCCTGACGGCGGGATGCCGACGGCAAGTCCTCAAATGGTTGCGAGGCGTAACGCGCGGGCCATCCGGTACGTATCGGAGGATGTCGATAGTTGGGCGACGCAGCACGAAACTCGCCGGAATATGGCCCGCGTAGGCCAGGTGAACATCCGTGCAGCGATACGCCGCGACCCGAAACCGTACGCTGCCACGGGTAGGGAACCGCCGCCCTAGATCGCCGTCAGCCGTCCCAATTCTTCCGCCAGAAAATCGACGAACGCGCGAATCCGCGCGGACATCTGGTGCCGCTGCGCATACACCGCATAGATGTCGGCGCTCGGCGTTTCATGATCCGGCAGCACGACGACCAGCCGCCCGTCGGCGAGATAGTCGCGCAGATCCCATTCCGCGCGCATCAGGATGCCGTGCCCGTCGAGTGCCCACTTCACCGCGATCTCGCCGTCGTTCGTCGTCAGGTTGCCGTTGATCCGCACGGCTTCCGTGTGGCGGGCCGCGCCGCGTCCGCTCGTCAGGCGCCACACGCCGTAACCTTCGTCGCCTTGCCGGATGCCGATGCAGTTGTGCCGCGTCAGGTCGTGCGGCGTGCCGGGCGTCCCGTGGCGCGCGAGATACGCGGGGGCCGCGCACAGCAGCCGGCGGTTCGGCGCGAGCCGCCGCGCGACGACGCGCGTGTCGGGCGGTTCGCCGAAGCGGATGCACACGTCGAACGCGTCGTCGGTGAGCGGTGGCGGCATCACCGACAGCTGCAACTGCACCGACACTTCCGGATAGCGCGCGACGAAGCGCGAGATCGCCGGGCCGACGTGGCTGCGCCCGAACCCGAGCGTCGCATTCACGCGCAGCAGGCCTTTCGGCCGCTGCTTCGCGCTGCCGAGCAGCTCGCCGAGTTCGTCCATCTGGTCGAGGATCCGGCGTGCGTATTCGAGGTACACGTCGCCTTCGGGCGTCAGCATCATTCGCCGCGTCGTGCGATTGACGAGCGTCACGCCCGCGCGCCGCTCCATCTGCGTGAGCCGCTTGCTGACGGCCGCCGCGGTCAGCCCGAGTTCGCGCGCGGCCGCGCTCAGGCTGCCCGACGCGGCCAGCGTCGAGAAGAAGCCGAGATCGGCCGGCTGGACGGTATCCGCCATGACGGGATTCGTGAATTGAAGTTAAAGATGCTTTGAGTATAGCCCCAGTTTCTACACTCCCGGTTCGGTAAAGTGCGTTCACGCTCACGATCAATCGAGGATGTCCGCATGAAGACCTACCGTATCGCAACGATTCCCGGCGACGGCATCGGCAAGGAAGTGGTGCCGGCTGGCAAGCAGGTGCTGGAGGCGCTGGCCCGCGGCAGCGACCGCTTCGCGTTCGAGTTCGAGGATTTCGACTGGGGCGCCGATTACTACCGCCGGCATGGCGCGATGATGCCGGCCGACGGTCTTGACGCGCTGCGCGGCAAGGACGCGATCCTGTTCGGCTCCGCAGGCGACCCGGACGTGCCCGATCACGTGACGCTGTGGGGGCTGCGCCTGAAGATCTGCCAGGGCTTCGACCAGTACGCGAACGTGCGTCCGACGCGCATCCTGCCGGGCATCGACGCGCCGCTGAAGCGCTGCGGGCCGGACGACCTGAACTGGGTGATCGTGCGCGAGAACTCGGAAGGCGAATACGCGGGCGTCGGCGGCCGCGTGCACCAGGGCCATCCGATCGAGGCCGCGACCGATGTGTCGATCCTCACGCGCGCCGGCGTCGAACGCATCATGCGTTTCGCATTCCGGCTCGCGCAGTCGCGCCCACGCAAGCTGCTGACCGTCATCACGAAGAGCAATGCGCAGCGGCATGCGATGGTGATGTGGGACGAGATCGCGAAGCAGATCGCACAGGAGTTTCCCGACGTGACGTGGGACAAGGAACTCGTCGATGCGGCAACCGCGCGCATGGTCAACCGCCCGGCGTCGCTCGACACGATCGTCGCGACCAACCTGCACGCGGACATCCTCAGCGATCTTGCCGCCGCGCTCGCGGGCAGCCTCGGCATCGCGCCGACCGGCAACATCGATCCCGAGCGCCGCTATCCGTCGATGTTCGAGCCAATCCACGGCTCCGCATTCGACATCATGGGCAAGGGGCTCGCGAATCCGGTCGGCACGTTCTGGTCGGTCGTGATGCTGCTTGAGCATCTCGGCGAGACGGAAGCGGCCGCGCGTGTGATGCACGCGATCGAGGCCGTGACGGCCGACCCGTCGCTGCATACGCGCGACCTCGGCGGCCGCGCGACGACCGCGCAGGTGACGGCGGCCGTCTGCGAGCGCGTCGCGAACGCGGCGGTGGCGGCCTGACGGCGGCGCGGCGCGGCCGGCACGCGCATGTGCGCATGCCAGCCGCGCGCCGCCCGTTCGCTTCACTCGGCATTTTTTCTGCCCGCGACTCGCGCATCCGACGCGAGCCGGGCGCCGGCCGGCGCTCGCGGTCCATCGACCGATGGTGCACGGTCCGACCTCGAAGGAGGAGACACATGCAAGCGGATCTGGAAACCCGCGTCGCGCGGAAACTGATGTGGCGCATCATTCCGTTCGTGATGCTGCTTTACTTCGTCAGCTTTCTCGATCGCGTCAACGTCGGCTTTGCCGCGATGACGATGAACCGGGCGATCGGCCTGTCGCCGACCGCGTTCGGGTTCGGCGGCGGCCTGTTCTTCATCGGCTACTTCCTGTTCGAAGTGCCGTCCAACCTGATTCTCCACCGCGTCGGCGCGCGTATCTGGATCGCGCGCGTGATGATCACGTGGGGCATCGTGTCGGCCGTGTCCGCGTTCGCGGCCGGGCCGACCAGCTTCTACGTGCTGCGTTTCCTGCTCGGCATGGCCGAAGCCGGTTTCTTCCCCGGCATCATCCTGTACCTGAGCCTGTGGTTCCCCGCGAAGCAGCGCGCGGTGGCCGCCGCGTGGTTCATGGCGGCCGCGCCGATCTCGACCGCGATCGGCTCGCCGCTGTCGGGCGCGATCATGCAGATGCCGCCGATGTTCGGCCTCGCCGACTGGCAGATGCTGTACATCGTCGAAGCGCTGCCGGCGGTCGTGCTCGGCTTCGTCGTGCTGAAGCGCCTGACCGATGCGCCGTCGCAGGCCGCGTGGCTGCGCGCCGACGAGCGCGACTGGCTGATCGCGAAGCTGAAAGCGGAAGCGGACGCGCGCCACACGCACGTCGGGCACACGGCCGGTGCGTGGCAGGCCCTGCGCGATCCGCGGGTGCTCGCGCTCGCGCTGATCTACTTCGGCACGTCGGCGGGGCTCTATACGCTCGGGCTGTGGGCGCCGCTGATGGTCAAGCAGTTCGGCTTCACCGCGTTGCAGACGGGCCTGCTGACCGGTATCCCCAGCATTGCCGCCGTGGTCGCGATGATCGTGTGGGCGCGACATTCGGATCGCACCGGCGAGCGCACCTGGCACGTCGTGATTCCATGTGTGCTGGCGTGCATCGGGTTCGTGTTCGCGGCGCAGGCGAGTACGGCGCTGCTGACCGTGCTCGCGCTGGTCGTCGTCAACATCGGGATCAGTGCGGCGAAGGCGCCGCTGTGGGCGATGCCCAGTGCGTTCCTGTCGGGGGCCGGCGCGGCCGCAGGGATCGCGATGATCAATTCAATCGGCAATCTCGGCGGATTCGTCGGGCCGTTCGCGATCGGTTGGCTCAAGCATGCGACGGGCGGATATGCGGCGGGGTTGTACGTGGTGGCCGGCACGCTCGCGGTGTCGGCGGTCGTCACGCTGATGCTGAGCCGCAAAGGGGCGCGGGAAGCGGCCGTGCCGGGCGTGCGGCATCACTCGTGAGCGCCGCAATGTGCGCGCGGCAGGGCAGCCCGACGGGTGCGTGACGTATCCGTCCGGCTTCGTGCGCGGTGGCGCGCGATCGGCTGGCCGGAACGTCAGCGTCAGCGCATGTTCGCGTGCGGGCCGGAAGGCGCATGCGGACGCAGTCGCTACGAGGCCGTCGCCGCGACCTGCCGCGCGATGCGCGCCGCACACGCGTCGGGCGTCGCCGCGGACGTATCCAGCACCATCTCGCTGAACGGCCGCGCCGCATAGCCCTCGCGATACATCTCCGCGATCCGGTTGCGCTCCCAGTCGGTCAACGCGCGCGCGCCGCGATTCGACGCCGCGACCGCTTCGGGCGGCGCGAGCGTGACGACGAACAGGCGCGCATCACGCGCCTCGCAGGCCGCGCGCAGCCGTTCGAATTCCGCTTCGCCGATCGGATAGGCGATGACCAGATGGCGTTCGCGCGCGTTCGCGATCCGCGTGACGAGACGTTCGAGCGCAATCGCCCACTGCACGTCGAACGGTGCGTCTTCGGGCGCATCGTGATCGTCGCCGTCGATGAAGCGCGCGTCGGGCAGCACGCGTGCGAGCGCGAGGCCGATCGTCGTCTTGCCGCTGTTGATCGGGCCGTTCAGGTGGATGACGGTAAGGGGGGGCATGAGTCGACGCAGAAAATCGGACGACTCGCAGCTTGCCATGACTGGCGCGGCGGCGCAGTGCCGTTGGTGCGTCACGCGGCGGGATGCGAATACGAAGGGAAAGCGGACAGGCGGGGAGCGGGGAAGCGGCAGGCTGCGTGCGCAACGATGCGCCACACGGCAGCCTGCCCGACCGTGCCGCATGCAAGCGATGCGGCACGGCGTCGAACGCAGCGACTTACTTGTCGCCGTCGCCCTTGATCTGCGGCAGCGCCGACGCTTCGCCCGGCGTCAGCAGCCCGACTTGCGAATACACGCGCAGCTTGTCGCGCGTATCGGTGATGTCGAGGTTGCGCATCGTCAGCTGGCCGATCCGGTCGCGCGGCGAGAACGTCGACGCCACCTTCTCCATCGACAGCCGTTCCGGCTGGTACGTGAGGTTCGGCGACTTCGTGCTCAGGATCGAGTAGTCGTTGCCGCGGCGCAGTTCGATCTTCACTTCGCCGGTGATCGCGCGGGCGACCCAGCGTTGCGCGGTTTCGCGCAGCATGATCGCCTGCGGGTCGAACCAGCGGCCCTGGTACAGCAGGCGGCCGAGGCGGCGGCCGTTCTCGCGGTACTGCTCGATCGTGTCCTCGTTGTGGATGCCGGTGACGAGACGCTCGTACGCGATGTACAGCAGCGCGAGGCCCGGAGCTTCGTAGATGCCGCGGCTCTTCGCCTCGATGATCCGGTTCTCGATCTGGTCGCTCATGCCGAGGCCGTGACGGCCGCCGATGCGGTTCGCTTCGAGCAGCAGCTCGACCTGATCCTTGAACTCGACGCCGTTCAGCGCGACCGGCTGGCCGGCTTCGAAGCGCACGGTCACTTCCTCGGCGGCGATCTTCACGTCGTCGCGCCAGAACGCGACGCCCATGATAGGGTTCACGATCTTGATGCCGCTTTCGAGGCTTTCCAGATCCTTCGCCTCGTGCGTCGCGCCGAGCAGGTTCGAGTCGGTCGAATACGCCTTCTCGGCCGACATCTTGTACGCGAAGCCGGCCTGGTTCATGAATTCGGACATTTCGGCGCGGCCGCCGAGTTCGTCGATGAACGTCTGGTCGAGCCACGGCTTGTAGATCTTCAGATCCGGGTTCACGAGCAGGCCGTAGCGGTAGAAGCGCTCGATGTCGTTGCCCTTGTACGTGCTGCCGTCGCCCCAGATGTTGACGCCGTCTTCCTTCATCGCGGCGACGAGCATCGTGCCCGTCACGGCGCGGCCGATCGGCGTCGTGTTGAAGTACGTGACGCCGGCGGTCGTGATATGGAACGCGCCGCTTTGCAGCGCCGCGATGCCTTCGGCGACGAGCTGCGCGCGGCAGTCGATCAGGCGGGCGCCGGCTGCGCCGTATTCGATCGCGCGTTTCGGGATCGCGTCGTAATCGTCTTCGTCGGGCTGGCCGAGGTTCGCCGTGTATGCGTACGGGACGGCGCCCTTCAGTTTCATCCAGTGCAGCGCGGCGCTGGTGTCCAGGCCGCCGGAGAAGGCGATACCGACCTTCTGGCCGGTCGGGAGGCTTTCGAGAATCGTGCTCATAGGAATTACCGTGGATTGAAGCCGGTGGGATCGTATTTCGCGGAATATGCGAGTATCGGCTGTCCGGGAAGTTGGGGCAAGGGCTGATTTTGGTGCGGAACCGTCGTCGCGCCTGTCGCGGCGGGCCTGACGGGCGGTTAACCGGGTGGAGAACGCCGTGCGGGGCGGCGTTGCATCGCCGCCGAACACGCGCGCGGACGAACCGGCCGCGGGCCGGATTTCCGGGGCCGGATCGGTGGCCGGCCGTGCCCAGCGTCGCCGGCGCGCCGCGTCGATGTGCCGAAAGGCATATGAAAGAAAGGCGCGTGAAGCGGGCGCCTCAGATATTCCACGACCGCGCGGTATCGAGCAGCCGCTCGCGCAACTGGTCGACTTCGCCGGCCAGCTTGGCCGTGATCGACACGTAGCCGGACAACGGCGGCGGCGGCGCGTCGTGCGGCGGGTCGGCCGGCCGGCGGCGCGGCGCCAGCCGGCTCGGCGTGCCGAACTTGAGCGCGCGGCTCGCCCCGACCAGCGTGTCGCGGATGCGCCGGTTCACGCCCTTCATCTCGACGCGCATGTATTCGCGGGCCGCCACGTCGTCGCGCGCCGGCAGCGCGCTCGACAGGATCTCCAGATAACCGATGCACAGGCGCAGGCTGCGCTGGATCGCCTCGAGCTGCGCCATCGACGTCTCGCACTCCTTCGACACCGACGGCATCAGCGAGCGCAACTGCACGAGCAGCGCGCTCAGCGCGGCCATTTCCTTCAGGTGCGCGTCGTCGCTCACGTGGCGGTCGCCCGCGAGCCGCGCATGCACGGCCGCGCACGCGCGCAGCGCGTCGGCGAGCTTGTAGCGCCACGAGTAGGTCGCATAGAGCGGCAGCGCGAACGAGAACGCCAGCGCGATCGCGATGCCGACCAGCACGTTCACCGCGCGCCACAGGCCGTCGACGATCTCGTTGTCGCCGTGCCCGGCGACGATCACCATCGTGATCGCCGACAGCAGCGCGATGTAGCCGGCCTTGCCGATCGCGTGATACGCGCAGATACCGCACCCCACGGCCATCAGCAGGTAGATCGCGAACGGCGCGTGCAGGAACGAGTAGAGGAGGATCAGCCCGAGCCCCGCCAGTGCGCCGATCGACGTGCCGAGCGCGCGCTCGGCTGCCTTCTTGCGGATGTTGCCGTGATGTTGCAGCCCGCCGACGACGATCAGCACGGTGATCGTCGACCATTCGCCGTGCGGCACGCGCAGGCCGGTGGACAGCGCGATCGACACGAGAATCGCGAGCGCGACGCGCGCCGCATGGATCAGCTTCGCGTGCCGGTAGCGGCGATACGGGTCGAGCAGCGGGCGGAGCGCGTGGCGCACGAGCGGCGGCAGTCGGGTCGGGAGCGGGGCGGTCATGACGGAGTCGAGGGGGCCGGGACGCGCACGGCGGCCCGCGCGGGCCGGCGCCGCGCCGCCTGCGCAGCTGACGTAACGCTAGCCGAACGCGCGCGGGCTGTCCACGGCGGCGCCGACGGGCCGGGCGACCGGCGGCCGCGTCAGGTCACGGCGCACCTCGCGTCACGCGTCGGCCGCGCTCGACAGTGCGTCCAGCACGCGGTTGCGGCCGCCGGACTTCGCGCGGTACAGCGCCTCGTCGGCGCGCCGCAGCAGCGTCGCGGCGTTCATCCGGCCGTCGGCGGCGGTGGCCGTGCCGATGCTGGCCGTGACGCGCCCGTACGGGCTTTTCACGTGTTCGATCCCGAGCCCCGCGATCGCGCGCCGGATGCCTTCGGCGACGGTCGCCGCGCCTGGCGCGTCGGTGTCGGGCAGCGTGACGACGAATTCCTCGCCGCCGTAGCGCGCGACGTGATCGCTGTCGCGGCGCAGGCAGCGCGACAGCGATTGCGCGACCTGGCGCAGCACGTCGTCGCCGGCCGGGTGGCCGTAGTAGTCGTTGAACGCCTTGAAGTGATCGACGTCGACGAACAGCACGGACAACGGGCGGCCGCTGCGCGACGCGCGCTGGGCTTCCTTCGCGAGCACCGCATCGAACGTGCCGCGGTTGTCGAGGCCCGTCAGCGAATCGGTGTGCGCGAGCCGGTACAGCTTCGATTCCGCGTCCTGCCGGCGCTTCAGCTCGCGCGACAGCGCGAGCGAGCCCCACGCGATGAACGCCGTGAACAGGCTCATCAGCACGACGGTCCACACCGCGCGGTGCTGCCACGACGCATAGATGTCGATCTCGGCGGGCGCGACGTCGACGATCAGCGGCAGCCCGGCGAGATGCTTGTAAACATAGACGCGCCGCACGCCGTCGATGGCGCCGACCCCGCTCAGCTCGCCGTCGCGGCTGCGCTGCGCGTCGACGAACAGCGGCGAGTCGTGCAGGTCGAGGCCCACCACCCGCGTGTCGTACGGCAGGCGCGACACGAGCGTGCCGTTGTCCTCGACGATCGCCGCGCTGCCGTGCCGGCCGACCGCGAGGCCGTCGAGCAGCGCGCGGAAGTAGTCGATGCTGAGCGTGCCGACGACGATCCCGGCGAACGTGCCGTCGGGCCGGTTGATCCGGCGGCTCAGCGCGATCGTCAGCGCGCCGCCGCGCAGCCGCGACGCGTACGGCCGGCTGATGTAGAGGCCGGGGACGAGCCGGTCGCGGTGCACGGCGAAATAGTCGCGGTCGGCGAAATTGCCTTGTCGCGCGGGCGATGCGCTCGAATCGATCGCGATATTGCCGTGCGCATCCATCACGAAAATGGAGCCGAGATAGGCGCCGGTGGCCGCGCGGTCGAACAGCAGCCGGTGGCGCTGGCGCGGCGGCAATGTCATCAGTTCCGGATCGGCCACGCCGTCGACGACGTTTTGTAATGACAAATCGTAGAGTTCGATATTGCGCGCGATATCGCGTTCGATCAGCAGCATCAGGTTGCGCGCATTTTCGACCGCATGGTCATACGCGTCGCGGCGCGCCTCGATTAATAGCGACGTGGAAAGTCCCCAACTGAACATCAGCAGGACGATGCCCGCCACGAGTACGCCGCGGGGCGACAGAATGCGTGCCACGACCGACGCGGTATGGCGGCGCAGCGTGGCGGGCAGCGGGAATGACTTCATCCTCGGGGGTGGCGGGTGGCGGCTGGTCGCGTCGTTGCGGTTCCGCGCGCAGATTATTTCGAATTAAGCGTCATTATCCCGCGAATTCCTGAATTTCGCGTGCGCATGCAAAACATGCATGCGGATACGGCGATTCGAAACGGTTACGCATCATTACCGCATGGCGCGCGGGCGATTTGATTTGAATCAATGACCAGTGTCGGGCTTTTTGTCTGATTAATGGTGTATTGATCGGTCGATTTTGCGTATTGCCGCGGTATTTGGCGGATCGGGACAGGATTAGGTCGTGACCGGGAAAAACGAATATCGAATGACCCGTTCGTAATCGGGGTCTTTTGCAACGACGTGCGACCGTGGCCGCGCCGACGCGGCCAACCCGTTGATTCCGCGAAATCTCCGGCGGGTGGCGGGCGGGGCCACCTCAGCTGTCCCCGTATCGAATCAGGTAGAATCCGCGCTTCGCCGCAGGCGCCCGCCGCGCAACGCGTATCGGGGCCGCATCGAATGCATCGCAGGACGCGCGCCGCGCTCCGATTCCGCATGCGCCGGCTACGGATGCCGGCCCGCTCAACGTTCGTCTCGTTTATGTCCGCAATTCCGAATTCCGACCAACCCGGTTCGCCCGCGAACCCACCCAAGCTTCATCGCGCGCTGAAGGCGCGCCACCTGACGATGATCGCCATCGGCGGCTCGATCGGCACGGGCCTGTTCGTCGCGTCCGGCGCGTCGATCTCGCAGGCCGGCCCCGGCGGCGCGATGGTCGCGTACATGCTGATCGGCCTGATGGTCTACTTCCTGATGACGAGCCTCGGCGAGATGGCCGCGTTCATGCCGGTGTCGGGCTCGTTCGCGACCTACGGCGCGAAATACGTCGATGAAGGCTTCGGCTTCGCGCTCGGCTGGAACTACTGGTACAACTGGGCGGTGACGATCGCGGTCGAGCTCGTCGCCGCGCAGCTCGTGATGCACTACTGGTTTCCGGACGTGCCGGGCGTGTGGTGGAGCGCGGCGTTCCTCGGCGTGATGTTCCTGCTCAATGCGCTCACCGTGCGCGGTTTCGGCGAAGCCGAATACTGGTTCGCGCTGATCAAGGTCGTCACCGTGGTCGCGTTCATCGGCGTCGGGCTGCTGATGATCTTCGGCATTCTGAAGGGCGCGCCGGCCAACGGCTGGGGCAACCTGACGATCGGCGACGCACCGTTCGCGGGCGGCCTGCCGGCGCTGATGGGCGTCGCGATGATCGCGGGCTTCTCGTTCCAGGGCACCGAGCTGATCGGCGTCGCGGCCGGCGAATCGGAAAACCCGCGTACGACGATCCCGCGCGCGGTGCGCCAGGTGTTCTGGCGCATCCTGCTGTTCTACGTGTTCGCGATCTTCGTGATCGGCGTGCTGATTCCGTATACCGACCCGAACCTGCTGAAGACGGACGTGACCGACATCGGCGTGAGCCCGTTCACGCTCGTGTTCCGTCACGCGGGCCTGGCCTTCGCGGCCGGCGTGATGAACGCGGTGATCCTGACGGCCGTGCTGTCGGCCGGCAACTCGGGCATGTACGCGTCCACGCGGATGCTCTACAACCTCGCGACCGAAGGCCGCGCGCCGAAGGTGTTCGCGAAGCTGTCGCCGGGCGGCGTGCCGCGCAACGCGCTGTACGCGACCACCGCCGTCGGCGCGCTGTGCTTCTTCACGTCGCTGTACGGCGACAAGACCGTGTACCTGTGGCTGCTGAACACCTCCGGGATGACGGGCTTCATCGCGTGGCTCGGCATCGCGGTCAGCCACTACCGGTTCCGCAAGGGCTACGTGAAGCAGGGGTATGCGCTCGACCAGTTGCCGTACCAGTCGAAGTGGTTCCCGTTCGGCCCGCTGTTCGCGTTCGTGCTGTGCCTCGTGATCGCGCTCGGCCAGGACTACCAGGCGTTCCTCGCGAACCGGATCGACTGGGCCGGCGTGGCCGCGACCTATGTCGGCATTCCGCTGTTCGTCGTCGTGTGGCTCGGCTTCCGGTTCCTGAAGAAGAGCCGGTTCGTGCGCTACGAGGACATGGAGATCGCGCCGTGGATCGCCGCGAATCGCGGCGCGCAGCGGCAGCCGGTGGCGAACCGCGAAACCGCGGGCTGAGGCCGGCGCGGCAGGCGGCCGCGCGACGGTCGACGAAACGGGAAGCCGCGCGCTTCCCGTTTTTTTTGCCCGGCTTTTGCCTGCACGGGGTCAAAGCCGGTTATATTGCCCGACCCTACCGGGCCACGGCCCGGCCGGCGCGACAGGCGCGGCGCGGATCGGCATCCGGCGCGCGCCGCGCGGCGGCCGGCGAGCGGCCCGGCGTTTTCATCGCTCCCGCCGGGCCGGCACGGCCCGCGGAGCGCGCAACCCAGAGGAATCCATGAGCGCATCACCCGCCGAGCGGAAGGCCGGACCCGTTTCCATCGTGCGAATCGAAGCCGCGATCAACGCGTGGCGCGAAGTGTACCCGCCGGCGCCGGACGGCGAGGACGGCTACGCGCTCGACGCCGGCAGCAACTGCCTGGCCGAGCTGTACGGCACGATGATCTGCTATCAGTTGCCGGACGTGCCGCTCGACTCGCTGAGCCACGAGCAGCGCGATGCGCTGTACGCGACCGAGGGGTGATGCGGTCGACACGATGCCGCCGTGCGGCGTCGGTGAACGAACGGGAAGCCTCGCGGCTTCCCGTTTTGCTTTGCGCAGCCCCGCGCGTCGCCGCGAGCACGACGCTGCTTGCGCCGGGATCGGCGCCGGCTGAGGTATCGTGACGGGATCAGGAAGCAGGCGATCGAGGAGGCCGGTACGGATAGCCGGCGAGGGTGAGCGGTGCGGGCGCCGTTCGCGCGGTGCCGGGTGAGCGTCCGTTGCCTGTCCCGGGAGGATTCGAACATGGAGTTGAGACATCTCCGCTACTTCGTCGCGGTGGCCGAGGAGCGGAATTTCACGCGGGCGGCGGAACGGCTGCATATCGCGCAACCGCCGCTGAGCCGGCAGATCCAGCAGCTCGAGGAGGCGCTCGGCGTGCCGCTGTTCGAGCGCAACGCGCGGCCGCTGAAGCTGACCGATGCCGGACGCTTCTTCTATTCGCACGCGGTGCAACTGCTCGCGCAGACGACCGAACTCGAATCGATGACGAAGCGGGTCGGCAAGATCGAGCGCAGCATGTCGGTCGGTTTCGTCGGCTCGACGCTGTACGGGATGCTGCCGAAGATCATCCGGCGCTTTCGCAGCGAATATCCGGCCGTCGAGCTGAGCCTGCACGAGATGTCGACGATGGACCAGATCAAGGCGCTCAAGGAAGGGCGCATCGACGTCGGGTTCGGGCGCATCCGCCATGAGGACCCGAGCGTGCGGCGCGTCGTGCTGCGCGAGGAGCGGATGATCGTCGCGCTGCCGGTCGGCCATGTGCTCGACAGCGCGAAACCGGTGCTGTCGCTGCACGATCTCGTCAACGACACGCTGATCATCTTTCCGAAGGCGCCGCGCCCGAGCTACGCGGACCAGGTGCTCGCGGCCTTTCACGATCGGGCGCTGCAACCGCGCCGGATCTACGAGACGCGCGAGTTGCAGATCGCGCTCGGCCTCGTCGCGATGGGCGAGGGCGTGTCGGTCGTGCCGCACAGCGTGTACGGGCTCAAGCGCGACGACATCAGCTACAAGCCGCTCGACGATCCGAACCTCGTGTCGCCGATCATCATGAGCATGCGCGCGCTCGACGAATCGGAGGACATCCGCGCGATGCAGGCGCTGATCTACCGGCTGTACGACGAGGCGCGGATGGAATATCTGCCGCCGCAGCCCGAATGAGCGCGCGGGCCGTAGGGGCTTGCTTGACGCTGCGCGCGCCGGCGGGCCACCATGCGCGCATTCGATGCGGCCGCCGACGCGCGGCCGCTTTCATGCAGACGACCGACACATGACCGATATCCTGACCGAGACGACCGTCGAGACGCCGCAAGGGCGTCTCTTTGCGAAACGCTGGCGTGCGGGGCCGGCGCAGCCCGCGGCGGCGCCTGGGCCGGCCGCGCCGATCGTGCTGCTGCACGATTCGCTCGGCTGCGTCGACCTGTGGCGCGACTTCCCCGCGCAGCTCGCCCGCGCGACGCAGCGCGACGTGATCGCGTACGACCGTCTCGGTTTCGGCCGTTCCGATCGGCATCCGGGCATGCTTGGCACGACGTTCGTGCGCGACGAAGCCGACCGTGCGTTCGCCGCGGTACTCGAGCAGCTTGGCGTCGACGCGTTCGTCGCGTTCGGGCACAGCGTCGGCGGCGGGATGGCGGTCGGCTGTGCGGCCGCGTACCCTGAGCGGTGTCGTGCGCTCGTGACCGTCGCCGCGCAGGCGTTCGTCGAGGATCGCACGCTGGCCGGCATTCGCGACGCGGGGCGGCAGTTCGACGAGCCGGGTCAACTCGACCGGCTCGCGCGCTATCACGGCGACAAGGCCGAATGGGTGCTGCGCGCGTGGGTCGACACGTGGCTGTCGCCGACGTTTCGCGACTGGAATCTCGACGACGACCTGCCGCGCGTGCAGTGCGCGACGCTCGCGATTCACGGCGAAGACGACGAATACGGGTCGGACGTGCATCCGAAGCGGATCGCCGCGCGCGTCGCGGGGCCGTCGTCGTTCCTGTTGCTTGCCCGCTGCGGACACCTGCCGCACCGCGAGCGGACCGACGACGTGCTGGCCGCCGTCGCGACGTGCCTGCGCGACGCGCTCGCCTGAGCGCGCTCGCCCTCGCCGGCGGGCGCCTGCCCGCCGGTGGTCAGAACGAAAGCTGGATCGCGAGATCGATCGCCAGCAGTACGATCGAAAGCCCGATGCCGAGAATCACGTTCGGCAAGCGGTGCTCGAAATCGCGATGATCCTTGCGCATCGCGGCGCCGAGCAGGAAGATCGCCTCGACGACGATCTGCAGCCCGACGAACAGCAGCATCAGCAGATACTCGTAGCCCATCTGCTTGAACGCGACGAATTGCATCCCGTGATCGCGGATCCACTGGCCGACGCGCAGCAGTTCGTAGACGAACAGCAACGCAGGGAACAGGTAACTGATGAAGTAGGTCGGCGCGGTGGCGTGCCGTAGTTCGAGGTGGAAGTGCTGATGCGTGGTAGCCATCACAACCCTCCTTGCAACGCATGATTGCGGTCGCGACGGCGGCGCGTGTCGCGTGCAAACGACGGGATTACCCGATGCGCAGTGCGCAGCCGTACGACATCAGCATACTGCTGCGCGGGAAATTTGGCATGCGAAGTGTGGGTTCGTTGTAACAATGTGTGTGCCACGCGACGCGTTGGCTGCGTCACCGTTTCGCTTCCGCGCCTTCGATGAACAGCTTCGCGACCGACTGAAACTCCCGTTTCAGCGACAGCCCCGGCACGGTCAGCCAGCGCAGCATCGCCGCGAGATACAGGTGATGGAACCAGGTCGCGAGCTGATCGGCCCGCAGCGCGGCGTTCAGTTCGCCGGCCTGCTGCCCGGCGGCGATCAGTTGCTGCCACACCCATGCGATGTCGCTGCCGTTCTCTCCCGCACGCGCCGGTTCGGCTGCGCCGATGCTCAGGAAGCGGTGCCGCAGGTACGCGAGCAGGTACGCCGGATGGTGCTCGCACCAGGCGGCCGACGCGTCGAGCACGCAGCCGATGCGCGACGCAAAGGTCTTGCGCCGCGCGACGTCGTGCTGCAGATGCGCGAGATCGCGCGCGAGTTCGCCTTCGAGCCAGTGCGCGAGCACGGCTTCCTTCGTCGGAAAGTGGTTGTACAGCGTGCGTTTCGCGACATCGGCCTGCGCGGCGATCTGCTCCATCGTGACGGCATCGTAGCCGTGCGCATCGAACAGGCGCGCGCCGGTCGCGGCGAGATGCGCGAGCATCTGGATGCGTTTGCGCGCGCGGCGGCCCGGATCGTCGGTCGGAGTCGTCATGGCAGGGGATTGACTGAAAGTGTGCGGATTGCATTAGTATACGACGTGCACTTTTTTGAATCCAACCTTTTCCGCCGTGCACGAGGAGCCCCGCATGAAACTCGTCATCGCCACCTACGGCACCGAAGGCGACACGCGTCCGCTCGCGGCGCTCGGTCGCGCGCTGCTGGATGCCGGCCACGACGTCCGGCTGCTGGCCGACGCGGCGACGCTCGGCTCGGCCGCCGCGCTCGGCGTGCCGTCGGCGCCGCTGTCCGGCGATATCCGTCGCGCGATCGCGCCGGAAGGCGCGCTGGCCGATGCGGTGCGCGGGCGCGGCGGCTTCAACGATACGTCGAAGGCGCTCGCGGCGATCGCGAATGCGAACACGGCCGCATGGATGCAAGAAGTCGCGGACGCGTCGGCCGGGTGCGATGCGCTGCTCGTGTCGGGCCTCGCGTCGTTCGTCGGGCTGTCGGTCGCCGAGTATCGCCGCATACCGGCGATCGGCACGGGCATGATCCCGATCACGCCGACCGCCGAATTCGCGTCGCCGTTCCTGCCGCCGGGGAAGCTGCCGCGCTGGCTGAATCGCACGAGCCATCGGCTCGTGAATGCGCTGCTGTGGCACGCGTTCAGGAAGTCGACCAATGCGGCGCGCGCCAGCGTCTGCGGATTGCCGCCGCGCAAGCACGTGTGGACCGATCATCCGATGCTGTACGGCGTGTCGCCGGCGCTGCTGTCCAGTCCGGCCGACTGGCCGGCGAACGTGCACGCCTGCGGCCAGTGGCGGGTCGACGCGCGTGCGTGGACGCCGCCGCCCGAACTGTCGGCGTTTCTCGACGCGGGCGAGCCGCCCGTGTACATCGGGTTCGGCAGCATGGCCGGCTTCGATCGGGCGGCGCTGGCCGCCGCGCTGACGCAGGCGCTGGCCGGCCGGCGCGCGCTGTTCTATCCGGGCTGGAGCGGCATCGATGCGTCGCTGCTGCCGGCGCACATTCGCGTGATCGGCGACACGCCGCACGACTGGCTGTTCCCGCGCGTCGCGATGGCGATGCATCACGGCGGGTCGGGCACCACGCATTCGGCGGCGCGGGCCGGCATTCCGTCGGTGGTCGTGCCGTTCGCGGGCGATCAGTTCTTCTGGGCGAACCGGCTGCAACGGCTCGGTGTCGCGGATGCGCCGGTCGCGGGGCGGCGCGTGGAGGCGGCCGCGCTGGCACGGGCGATCGCGTTTGCCGAACGCGGCGAGACGAAGGCGCGTGCGGCGGCGCTCGGCACGCGCATCGCGCAGGAGGAGGGATTGCAGCGGGCCGTCAGTGCGATCGAACGATGGGCGCGACCGCGCGCGAGGTAAGCGCGCGCCGCGGCATCAGAAATGCCCGGTGAAACGGTAGCGGCTGCCCGGGTGCCACAGATTCGCGATCGACGCGACCAGCCCCTGCGACCACGTGCGCCGATGCAGCAGCAGGCACGGCTCGCGATCGTCCATCGTCAGGTGGCGGCGCGTTTCGGCATCGGGCATCGCGGCCTCGATCCGGTATTCGACGCGCTGCAGCGGCGCGACGCGCGTCAGGTACTGGTTCGGCGTCGTCGTCGTGAAGTCCTGCAACGCGTATTCGGGCGCGCAGGCCGGATTGACCCAGCGTTCCTCGAGTTGCACGGGCGTGTCGTTCTCGAAATGCAGCACGCGCGAATGGAAGATCGGGCTGCCGGTGTCGAGCCGCAGTTCGTCGGCGAGCTTCGCATCGGCGACGGCCGCGCCGACCTGCAGCACCTGCGCGCGATAGCCGTGGCCGCGCGCGGCGACTTCGTCGGAGATGCTGCGGATCGCGACCAGCGTCGATTCGTATTTCGGTGACGCGACATACGTGCCGGAGCCGCGCGTGCGCGTGAGCACCTGTTCGGCCGTCAGCTCGCGCAGCGCGCGGTTGACGGTCATCCGCGCGACGTTGAATTCGCGTGCGAGCTCGTTCTCCGACGGCACCTGGTCGCCTTCCGCCCATTCGCCGGCATGAATGCGCGCGAGGATGAAGTCCTTGATTTCCTGATAGATCGGTGTGGTCATGGGATCACGATTTCTGGGTCGGCGGCGGGCCGCCGCCGAATGCCGATCCGGCGCGCGCCCGGCGCCGAGTGTACCGGTTTCGCGGGCGCGCCGGCCCGGATTCCCCGAATGATCCCTGTTCGGCCGGCGCGCGTCCATGCGGGATTGCACAGAGCGGCCGGCCTGCGACGGCTCGCTTGCGGTCAGAACCGATGCCGGATGCCGACCGTCGCGACCACCTGCGTGCGGGTCGACGAAGCCGCGACGCCCGTGACGTTCGCGAACCCGAGCGTCGCGCCCGTCGGCACGCCGAACTGGTGCTGATACACGGTTTCCGCATACACGTCGGTGCGCTTGCTCAGCGCGTAGTCGGCCATCAGCGTCACCTGGTGCCACTTCGGCCGGTGGCTGCCGGTTGCGTCGTCGTAACGGCCGTCGGTGAACGTATAGGCACCGGCGAACGAAACCGCCGGCGTCAGCGCATAGCGCGCGTTGATCTCGTAGTTGTCGAAGCGCAGCGCGTTCAGCGCGCCCGGCAGCGACGACGCGGCCGTTTCGTCGAACATCGCGTGCGTCCACACCGCGCCGATCGTCAGCCGGTCGAACGCGTAGCTGCCGCCGGCGCCCATCACGCGCTGCCGGACGGCCGGGAAGTTCGGCGCGTCGTTGGTCGACAGTGCGCCGCCGGCCGTCAGGCCGCCGCGATCGAGCTGCAGGTACGCGGCGCCGACGCTGACCGGCCCGTTCGCATACGACACGCCCGCGCTGTATGCGCGGTTGTTCGCGAAGCCGCCGGCCGCGTTGCCGAACCCGTACAGGCCGCCGAACTGCCAGCCCGCGAGTGTCGGGCTCGTGTATTTCACCGCGTTGTCGATGTAGAACGAATCGTCGAGGTTGTCGTTGTCGAACGGATGCGACGCGAGGTTGTTGCCGTCGCCGTTGTTCGCCATCGCGAGCGGGCCGAGATAGTCGACCACGGCGTCGTACTGGCGGCCGAGCGTCAGCGCGCCGTATCGATCGCTCTGCAGGCCGACGTACGCGCGGCGACCGAACAGCGTGTTTCGATAGGACTGCGTGCCGTTGTTCAGGTTGAAGCCGCTTTCGAGCCGGAACAGCGCATGCAGGCCGCCGCCGAGATCCTCGTTGCCGCTCAGCCCGAAGACCGTATTCGACAGCAGGCCGCTGCCTTGCTGCCACGCGCTTTTGCCCGACTGGTTGTTCGTATAGGCGATACCGGCATCCAGCATCCCGTAGAGCGTGACGCTGCTTTGCGCATGCGCGACGGCGCCGAAGCATGCGAGCGAGAGGGTACCGACGACTGCTTTTTTCATTGCGTGTGTTTCCTGGAAAGGCCCGTTGCGACGGGAACGGCGATCCGCCGCGCGGATCCGTGCGGACGCGTGCGTGCGAATCGATGAAAAAGGGGGCGTGCGTGACGCGTGTCACGCGCGGCGGTGACGAACGCCGCTAGTGCTGCAACAGGCGGATCGCGCCGAACTCGGCGGCCGGCAGCAGGCGCAGGATCGACAGGATCGCGGGCGACGCCTGTGACCGTGCGACTTCGAGTTCGATGCACGCGCGCCCGGTGCGGCGGTCGAGCGCGGCCGTGTAGCAGTTCAGTGCGGCGCCGACGGCCTGATGCAAGCGACGTCGCACGACCGCGAGGTTGTCCGATTCGACGCGGATCGACAGCAGCACGAGTGTGTCCGCGGGAGCGCGACGCCGCGAGCGAGCGGGCGGCAGATGGCGTGAAGCAGTGGATTCGGTTCTGGTCGGTTTCATGGGCTCATCCCCGGTCGCGGCGCGCGCTGCACGGCGGAGATCTCGTTCTCGACATGGCGCCCATTCTAGAAATCGCCGCGGCGAGACGGTGTATAGACTCGCCGCGCGTCTGCAAAGGATGTGTAAACGCGCTGCGCCGGCGACCGAGGGCGGAGGGGCAGGGTGAGCCGGCGGCGGCCACGCCGTCGTTGGACGAACGTCAGGCCGGTTCGGAAAACACGGTGGGTGGCCGACAAAGTCTAGACAGGTGCCGGGCCCTGCCCAGCTGCCGCCGTACGCCGCAAGAAAGCCTCCATTCAGCCCCACGTAATCCATAATTAATTGAAAATTAAGGAAAATCCCGTCGACTCCCCTAATCCGCCGACAATTAGAGATAAACACGGATTGCTGACCCTATCCTGGAAAAGGCAAAGTTGTATGTACAACTTGGAACATCGCCGGAACGCGCGATTACCCGGTTGGAAGGATTCACGGCGGGCAGCCCGACCGGAATCCGCCCCAGTCCGCCTCTGACAGGAACGCCATGAAGAAACTCGCGCTCAGTATTGCCCTCGCCTGCCTCGCGGTCGGTGCCCACGCCAAGGATTGGTCGACGATCCGTTTCGGCGTCGACGCCAGCTACCCGCCGTTCGAATCGAAGGACGCAAGCGGCAAGGTCGTCGGCTTCGACGTCGACCTCGGCAACGAGATCTGCGCCCGCCTGAAGGCGAAATGCGTGTGGATCGAGAACGACTTCGACGGGATGATCCCGGCGCTGAAGGCGAAGAAGTTCGACGGCGTGCTGTCGTCGATGTCGATGACGCCGGCGCGCGCCGAGCAGATCGCGTTCTCCGACAAGCTGTTCAACACGCCGACGCGCCTCGTCGCGAAGAAGGGCGCGAACCTGCAGCCGACGGCCGAATCGCTGAAGGGCAAGTCGGTCGGCGTCGAGCAGGGCACCATCCAGGAAACCTACGCGAAGGCGTACTGGGCGCCGAAGGGCGTGCAGGTCGTGCCTTACCAGAACCAGGACGGCGTGTACCAGGACCTGATGTCGGGCCGCCTCGACGCGGCGTTGCAGGACGCGGTGCAGGCCGACATCGGCTTCCTGAAGACGCCGCGCGGCGCGAACTTCCAGTTCGCCGGCGGCGACATCGACGATCCGAAGACGCTCGGCAACGGCGCCGGCATCGGCCTGCGCAAGGACGACGCCGACCTGAAGGCGAAGATCGACCACGCGATCGCCGACATCATCAAGGACGGCACCTACAAGAAGCTCGAGAAGAAGTACTTCGCGTTCGACGTCTACGGCGGCTGACCGCCCGGGCGGCGCGCATCGATGGCGGCGCGCCGCCTGCGTTGCCGGATGCCGCACCGTGCGCGGGCCGCGTCCGGCTTGATGAGCAGGCTGCATCACGTCGTGCGCAGAACTCGTTTGCTGCGCGCTTAATGGCTATTGACAATCCAGCCACCTCGTTCTGGGTTCCTCATATGATCTTCCAAGGATTTGGCCCGCTGCTGTGGGCCGGCACGGTCGAGACCGTGAAGCTCGCGGTGCTGTCGCTCGCCGCGTCGCTGATACTGGGCCTCGCGGGCGCGGCCGCGAAACTGTCGGCCAACCGCGTGCTCAAGTCGGTCGGCACGTTCTATACGACGCTGATCCGCGCGGTGCCCGATCTCGTGCTGATGCTGCTGCTGTTCTACGGGATCCAGATCCTGCTGAACGACGTGACCGACCTGCTCGGCTGGGACCAGATCGACATCGACCCGTTCGTGGCCGGCGTCGTGACGCTCGGCTTCATCTACGGCGCGTACTTCACCGAGACGTTCCGCGGCGCGTTCCTCGCGGTGCCGCGCGGCCAGCTCGAAGCCGGCTTCGCGTACGGGATGAGCGGCTGGCGCGTGTTTCACCGCATCCTGTTCCCGCAGATGATGCGCTTCGCGCTGCCGGGCATCGGCAACAATTGGCAGGTGCTCGTGAAGGCCACCGCGCTCGTGTCGATCATCGGCCTCGCCGACGTCGTGAAGGCGTCGCAGGACGCCGGCAAGAGCACGCTCGATTTCTTCTTCTTCACGCTGGCTGCGGGCGCGATCTACCTCGCGATCACGACGGTGTCGAACGTCGTGCTGCATCACCTCGAGAAGCGTTATTCCGTCGGTGTCCGGAGGCTCGCACTGTGATCGAACTCGTCAGCCAGTACTGGCAAAACTATCTCTATTCCGACGGCTACCGCTTCAGCGGCCTCGCGATCACGCTGTGGCTGCTGGTCGTGTCGATCGCGTTCGGTTTCGCGCTCGCCGTGCCGCTCGCGATCGCGCGGGCGTCGTCGAACCGCTGGATCTCGGGCCCCGTGTGGCTCTATACGTACGTGTTCCGCGGCACGCCGCTCTACGTGCAGCTGCTGATGTGCTACACGGGCATCTACAGCCTGCAGGTCGTGCACGACCACGTGCTGCTCGACACGTTCTTCCGCAACGCGATGAACTGTACGCTGCTCGCGTTCGTGCTGAACGAATGCGCGTATGCGACGGAGATCTTCGCGGGCGCGATCAAGGCGACGTCGTCCGGCGAGATCGAAGCCGGGATGGCCTATGGGATGTCGCGCTTCAAGCTCTATACGCGCATCATCCTGCCGTCCGCGCTGCGCCGCTCGCTGCCGAGCTACAGCAACGAAGTGATCCTGATGCTGCATGCGACGACGCTCGCGTTCACCGCGACCGTGCCCGACATCCTGAAGGTCACGCGCGACGTCAATTCGGCAACCTACATGTCGTTCCAGGCCTACGGCATCGCAGCCGTGCTGTACGCCGTAGTCGTGTTCGCGCTCATCTGGGCGTTCCGCAAGCTCGAGACGCGCTGGCTCGCGTACCTCGCGCCGCGCAGCCATTAACGCATCCGCAAGATCCGCAACGAAGGACCCAGCATGTACAAGCTTACCGTTGACAACCTGCACAAGAAATTCGGCGACAACGAGGTGTTGAAGGGCGTGTCGATGAAGGCGAAGGCCGGCGACGTGATCAGCATCATCGGCTCGAGCGGCTCCGGCAAGAGCACGTTCCTGCGCTGCATCAACTTCCTCGAACAGCCCTGCTCGGGGCAGATCACGATCGGCAGCGAGCCGATCCAGACCACGCGCGACCGCAACGGGTCGCTGCGCGTGGCCGACCAGAAGCAGTTGCAGCGGATGCGCACGAAGCTGTCGATGGTGTTCCAGCACTTCAACCTGTGGGCGCACATGACGGTGCTCGAGAACGTGATCGAGGCGCCGATGGCCGTGCTCGGGGTCGGCAAGGACGAAGCGATCGCGCGGGCGCGCAAGTATCTGGAGAAAGTCGGCCTCGCGCCGCGCGTCGAGGGCATGTATCCGTCGCATCTGTCGGGCGGCCAGCAGCAGCGCGTCGCGATCGCGCGCGCACTCGCGATGGAGCCGGAAGTGATGCTGTTCGACGAGCCGACGTCGGCGCTCGATCCGGAACTGGTGGGCGAAGTGCTGAAGGTGATGCAGAAGCTCGCCGAGGAAGGGCGCACGATGGTCGTCGTCACGCACGAGATGGGCTTCGCGCGCAACGTGTCGAACCACGTGATCTTCCTGCATCAGGGGAAGATCGAGGAGGAGGGCGATCCGCAGCAGATCCTCGTGAATCCGAAGAGCGAGCGGCTCGGGCAGTTTCTGTCGGGGCGGTTGAAGTAATAAACGCGTCTGCCGGTTGCATCGCAACGCCCGTGAAGCCGCGCAGGCTTCACGGGCGTTGATGCGGGTAACGCCTGCTATTGCGCGAGCGCGTCCGTCAACGGCCGCTGCGCGACCTGTACGAGATTATCGCGGCCCGCACTCGGGCTAGACCATTGCAGATGCATGCTGGCCGGCCCGCTCGCATGCACGTACTCGACGCGGATCGGCACGTTCCGCTTCTGCGACAGGTGGATGCGGCCCTTCGCGGTCGCGAGTCCCGGCTGCTCCTTGTCGATGACCTTGCGGCCGTCGATCCACACGCGCGCGACGTTGTCGCTGGTCACGCTGAACGTGTAGTTGTCGGCCTTCGGAATGTCGAGCGCGCCGGTCCAGCGGATCGCATAGTTCGTCGCATTCATCCCCTTCGACGCATCGGGCGAATCGGTGCCGCGCTCGGTGTTCAGGTCGAAATCGACCAGCGGCGTGATCGACGAGAACACCGGCGTCGTGAACGTCGTGTCGTTGTAGTACGTCGCGTTCAGCACACGCAGCCGCGAGCTGAACGCGCTCGCGAGCGCCTGCACCTCGGCCGTGCTCCACGGGTGACCGTCGGGGTAGAGCGTGCCCTGGAACGGCGTCGCCGGCTCGACGGTCGCCGGGGCGGACGCCGTCTGCCCCCAGTGGAAGCGCGTATTCGTGCGGCCGATCATCAACTCCCACACCAGGAAGCCCGTCTTGCCGCCGTAGGTGGATGCGATGCCGGCCATCGTCTGGCCTGCCTGGCCGCCCGGCCAGCCGCGCTGCAGCGTTTCCGAATTCAGGCTGTCGAGCAGGCTCGGCGGCAGCGAGTAGTCGGGCGTCGTCGCGTTGAGCGCGTACGGGTGGAACGCATGGAAGTCGGAGAAGTAATCGCCTTCCGGCTCCTGCACGTTCGGCGAATTGATCGGTTGCGTCGCGCCCGCGTTCAGGATCGCGATGCGCGCGTCGTTCATCATCAGCGCGCGCGTCGGCTGCAGCGCGCCGTTGCCGCTGCAGCCGGGCTCGTTCATCGGCTCCCAGTACAGGATGCGCGGGTCGTTGCGGTGCGCGGACACGAAATCGGCGATGTAGTGCTGCAGGTCCTGCTTGTAGGTGGTCGACGCGCCGGCCGCGATCGGCTGCAGGTACTGCTGCTCGACCGACTGCCCGGGCGACTGCACCCAGCGGCTGTTGTGCACGCCGAAGATCGGCGCGGGCTGCGGGCCGTACGCGGGATCGACGTGCCAGCAATCGTCGTAGAAGATCGGCGCGACCTTCAGCCCGTGGCGCGCGGCGATCTCGAGCAGGCTGTCGAACTTCGCGAGGAACGCGTCGCGATCGTTGACCCAGTTCAGGTAGTGCAGGTACACGGTGATCGTGTTCATCCCGTACGTCTGCGCGTAGTCGAGCTCGCGGTCGACGATCGCCGGATCGTAGTGCTGCCAGAAATCGATCGCGTTGACGGCATTCCACGGGTTGTACACGGCGCCCACCACGCGCGAGAAGTCGTAGGTTTTCGGCGCGACGTCCGGATGGCGGCTCACGGTCACGTTGCTGAACGCGACGCTCGCGCCGAAGCGGCGCAGCCCGAACGCGCCCGCGCGCAGCGCGGTCGTCAGGCCGCTCGTCGCGTCGTTGATGCTGATCACCTGCGCGCCGTCGACATACACGTCGATCGCGTTGTTGCGCGTGACGACCTTCAGGTGATGCGTGCTGCCCGGCACGACCGCGGGCGCCGGGTAGTCGATGAAGTCGGTCCAGTTGTTCTGCTCGCGGCCGACCTGCACCACGTGGCGCACCGCGTCGAGCCCGATGTAGTAGCCCGTCAGCGCATCGGTGCCGACCGACGGGTTCGTCACGTGCACGATGAAGCCCGCATTCGCGGTATTCGCGCCGGGCGCGGGCGCGCCGATCGTCACGTCCGCTTCGTACGACGCGTGGCCGTACGCCGGATGCTGCGCGTTGGTGACGAGCTTCGCGCCGTCCGTGCTCGTGCCGTCGATCCGGATCGTGTTCGTGCCGCCGCTCGTCCACGCCGGACCGTACGTATCGAAATCGGCGAGCGTCAGCGTTTGCGTGTCGGTCGCGACGGGCGGTGGCGGCGGCGCATACGGCGGCACGCCGCGCGACGACACGCGCAGCGCGGGCGTCGGCCCCGGCAGGCCGAGCGTGACCAGCTGGTTCGGGAAATGCGACGGGCCGCCGTGACCCATGTTCATGAAATCGCTGGATGCGGCGGCGTTGGCCGTGGCCGCACTGTCGCTGGACGCGGCATCGACGGACGCATGCGCGGCAAGCGCGGATGCCGACGGCGCGGACGAATCATCGCCGCCGCACGAGGCGAGCAAGACGAAGACCGCGAGCGCGGCGGGCTTGAGACGAGACGTGATAGTCATTCTGGACTCCGGATCAATGGGGAGAAGCGGACGACTGGTGACTCGATGCGATGAAGCGGTGCCCGGACGGCAAGCGTCGCGGCACGGTGCGCGTGTGATGTGCGGACGGCGCGGAGCGGGCCGCGCGGCGGGTTCGCGCGCGGTCGCTTCCGGTCACCGTCTCGTCGTGTTGTTCTGTCGTGGCCCGGGGTTCTGCCCGATGCCGACGCAAGTATAGAAATGACGGAGAAATATTACTAATAATTTAGTGATGGTGTTTACCCTCGAATGGGCGGCAACACGGAGGGCAAGCGGGGGGGCGACAGGGCGTGCAAGCACGCGCGGGCAGCGAATGTGCCGCCCGCGTCGCAGGGGTGTGTCGGAAGGAGGAAGGGGCGCGCCTACGCGCTCGCCGATTGCGCGGCCGTCTCGACGGTCCGCACCGACCCGCGCTCGACGAGCGGCCCGTCGAGCTTGATCGCGCGGCGGCGCACGGGCATGCCGACCGCACGGTTCTGTTCTTCCTGCAGCAGGATCTCGACCGCCCAGCGGCCCAGCTCGTAGTTCGGCAGCACGATCGTCGACAGCGGCGGGTGCGTGTGCCGCGCGATTTCCTGGTCGTCGTAGCCGAGCACCGAGATGTCGTCGGGCACGCGCATGCCGAGATGCTTGACGGCCTCGATCGCGCCGATCGCCATCAGGTCGTTCGCGCAGAAGATCGCGGTGGGCGGGTTCGGCTCGCGCAGCAGCGACAGCGTCTGCTCGAAGCCGGTGTCGGAGCCCCAGTCGCCGTCGCGCACGAGTTCCGGCGCGAACGGGATGTCGGCCGTGGCCAGCGCGGTGCGATAGCCCTTCAGCCGATCCTTCGCGGCGTCCTGCCACGGCTCGCCGTTGACGTAGCCGATGCGCCGGTGGCCCGCGCGCAGCAGGTATTCGGTCGCCGCATGGCCGCCCGCGACTTCGGCCGGCACGATCGACGACAGCCCGCTGTCCGTCGTGTAGCAGTTGAGCAGCACGGCCGGCACGCGCAGCAGCTCGGCCGGCAGCGCGACCTTGCGCGTATAGACGGTCGCATAGACGACGCCGAGCAGGTTCGGCATCGCGAGCACCGATTCGAGCACCTGGCGCTCGATGTCGACGTTGCCGTGCGTCGAGTACACGGCGAGCAGCTTGCCGTTGGCATACGCCGCGTCGCGCGCGCCGTCGATGTTGACGACCGGGTGCGGGCTCGTCGAGATTTCGTCGGCCAGATAGACGATCAGGTCGCGCTCGCCGCCGTGCGTCATCGTCACTTCGCGCGGCAGGAACCGGTAGCCGAGCTCGTGCGCGATCTTCAGCACTTTTTCGCGCGTGGCGTCCGAGAACTTGGTGCCCGCCGCGTTGTTCAGCACGAGGGAGACGGTGGATTGCGACACGCCGGCAAGCTTGGCGATGTCGGTCATCGTGGGGCGACGTTGAGTAGAGCGTTTCACGGTAGGAGCGCGGTCCGGCCTCGGCAGGATGGGCAAATAAAGTCGGTGATGAACAGCGGGTCGGATCAATCTGACCCGACGGTAACATCGGCCATTCGGGCCGGCAATCAAGCTTTACGCGTGTTCCGCCGGATGCGTGGATGTCCGGATAATAATATCAACAAATATTATTGACCACGCGGGCGGCGCCGTGCCATCCTTGGCCGCACATGCCCGCGGCCGGATGCTGCATGCCGGCGACGGGGTCGTCAGCTTCATCCCGGGATGATCGATGCCGATGGGAATGCCCCGCCACACCGACCTGATCGAACTCGCCAGCGGGTCGACCCGCGTCCGCGTCGCGCCGCTGGCCGGCGGCTCGATCGCCGCGTACTACGACGAAGCGCCGGACGGCCCGCAGCACTGGTTTCGCCCGACCACCGACGCGGCGCTCGCGAGCGGCGATCCGCTGCGCTTCGCGAGCTTCCCGCTGTTTCCGTACTGCAACCGCATCCGCGACGCGAAGTTCGAATTCGACGGCCGCACGATCGACCTGTCCGGCCCGGACGATGCGTATCGTCACGCGCTGCACGGGCACGGCTGGCTGCGTCCGTGGCAGGTCGAGCAGCGCGACGAAACGCAGGTCGACCTGCGCTTCGAACATCGCCCCGACACGGGCCGCGCGGGCGACTGGCCGTTCCATT
This sequence comes from Burkholderia sp. 9779_493, assembly GCF_015712215.1. Classification (NCBI taxonomy): domain Bacteria; kingdom Pseudomonadati; phylum Pseudomonadota; class Betaproteobacteria; order Burkholderiales; family Burkholderiaceae; genus Burkholderia; species Burkholderia sp. 9779_493. The sequence continues at coordinate 13,695 of NZ_JACCQA010000049.1, read as the reverse complement.
ACGAGGCGCGCCAGTCGATCCGGCTCGACGGCCCCGTGCTGTCGATCACGCTGTCCGCGCGCAACCTCGGCGCACAGCCGATGCCGTTCGGCATGGGCCATCACCCGTATTACCTGCGCACGCCGCACACCGTCGTGAAGGCGCACGTCGACGCGATGTGGCATGCCGATGCGGACGTGCTGCCTACCCACGTCGGCGATCACCCGGCCGTCGCCGCGCTGCGCGGCGGGATGCCGGTCGATGCATTCGAGCTCGACAACAATTTCGTCGGCTGGTCGCGCGAAGCCGCGGTGATCTGGCCGGAGCGCGGCCGGCAACTGGTGCTGCAGGCCGAGCAGCCGTTCGACCAGCTCGTCGTGTACGCGCCGTCGGGCGCCGACGCGCTGTGCGTCGAGCCCGTCACGAACACGACGGACAGCTTCAATGCAACGGAACCCGCATCGCTCGTCGGCGGCTGCGTGCTGGCGCCGGGCGAGTCGCTGCAGGCGACGTTGCGGTGGACGCCGGGCCCCGCCTGACGGGTTCGGCGATACGGGATTATCCTGAGTCGGGCAGGCGATAATATCGAGTAATAATATTAATTCGTGACGCCGATGCCGTCCGCAGGCGACGGGGCGCGGGCCGATCACGCCATCACAACATTTGGAGACGATGATGCCGAGCCGTGCAAAGCTGCAACGTATCGTGGTGACGATGGGTGTGACGCTCGGATGCGTCGCGATCGCGCATGCGCAGGACAATGCGCAGAAGGTCGGTGCGAGTTCCGCGCAGACCTGCACGAATCCGAAGCCGGGCAGCGTGAAGCTGACCGATCTCGTCGTCGGCTTCTCGCAGTCCGAGAACGAACAGAACCCGTTCCGCGCGACCGAAACCGCGTCGGTGCGTGCCGCCGCGAAGGCGGCCGGCGTCAAGCGGCTGCTGTATACGAATGCGAACGCGAACCAGGCGAAGCAGGTCGCGGATATCGAAAGCATGATCAACCAGGGCGCACAGGCGCTGATCGTCGCGCCGAACGATTCGACCGGCCTGCAGCCCGCGCTCGCGCAGGCGCGCGCGAAGGGCATTCCGGTCGTCACGATCGACCGCCAGACGGCCGGCACGCCGTGCCAGGATTTCATCACGTTCCTCGGTTCCGACTTCTTCCGGCAGGGGCAGCGCGCCGCGCAGGCGCTCGCCGACGCGACGGGCGGCAAAGCCGTGATCGCCGAGATCCAGGGCGGCTACGGCAATACCGTCGAGAGCCAGCGCACCGACGGCTTCGCCGACGGACTGAAGAAATTCCCGAACATGAAGATCGTCGCGTCGCAAACCGCGAACTGGTCGGCCACCGAAGCGCAGAAGGTGATGGAGCAGGTATTGCTCGCGCATCCGGACGTGAATGCCGTCTACGCGCAGGCCGACACGATGGCGCTCGGCGCGATGACCGCGTTGCGGCAGGCCGGCAAGCAGCGCGGCGTGACGGTCGTGTCGATCGACGGCACCAAGGACTTCGTCACCGCGATCGCGAACGGTTCGGCCGCGGCGAGCGTCGAGACGAACCCGCGCTTCGGCCCGCTCGCGTTCAAGTCGCTCGAAGCATGGTTCGCCGGCAAGCCGGTCGCGCAGAAGCAGATCATGGATGACGCGCTGTACGACAAGGCGAACGCGAAGCATTCGCTCGAAGCGAACCTCGTCTATTGATCGGCCGGCAAACGCTCGGCAATCGCTCAACCGCTGCTCAACCGCTCAACCGCGAACGCGAGGCGCGCGATGGACGCAACGCTTCCCGCCGGACCCGGCGCCGACTCGGGCGCCCACGGCCAACCCGTCGTGCTCGAAACGCACGGCGTCGGCAAGACGTTCGGCGTCGTGCGCGCGCTGAACGGCGTGTCGCTGTCGCTGCGCGCGGGCGAGGTGCACGGGCTGATGGGCGAGAACGGCGCCGGCAAGTCGACGCTGATCAAGATCCTCACCGGCTTTCACCAGCCCGATGCGGGCGAGATCCGCGTCGACGGCGTGCCCGTGTCGTTCGACAGCCCGCGTGCCGCGCAGCGCGCGGGCATCTGCGCGGTCTACCAGGAAATCAACCTGATTCCCGAACGCAGCGTGGCCGAGAACATCTTCCTCGGTCACGAGCCGCGCCGCTTCGGCCCGTGGATCGACCGCCGCGCGATGCGGGCGCGCACCCGCGAGATCGTCGAGCGCTACGGGCTCGACGTCGATCCGGCCGACAAGGTCGGCTCGCTCGGGCTCGGCCAGCAGCAGATGGTGTCGATCGCACGCGGGGTGTCGCTCGGCGCGCGCGTGCTGATTCTCGACGAGCCGACTTCCGCGTTGAGCGGTGCGGAAGTCGAGGTGCTGTTCGGCGTCGTCGAGCAGTTGCGCGCGACCGGCATCGCGATCGTGCTGGTGAGCCATCGGCTGTCGGAGTGCTACCGGATGTGCGACCGGCTCACCGTGCTGCGCGACGGCGCGGTGGTGCGCAGCGAGTCGCCGGACCGGCTGCCGCGCATGGCGCTGATTGCGGCGATGCTCGGCCGCGAAGTCGGTGCGCACGGCCCGCGCGAACAGGCGGAGGCGGTTGCCGCCGACACGACGCGGGAGCCCGCGCTCGCCGTCGACGGGCTGCGCTGGGGCACGCGTTTGCGCGACGTGTCGTTCCGCGTCGCGCCGAAGGAGATCGTCGGGCTCGCGGGTTTGCTCGGCGCGGGCCGCACCGAAACGTTCAAGGCCGTATTCGGCGCGCAGCAGCCGGACGGCGGCGCGGTGCGCGTCGGCGGCAGGGCGCTCGACGGCGCCGACCCGGCGCGCGCGATTCGCGCGGGGCTCGCGTTCCTGTCCGAGGATCGCCGCTCGGAAGGCATTTTCTCGAAGCTGTCGGTGCGCGAGAACATCGTCGTGTGCGTGCTGCCGCGCATCGCCCGGTTCGGCTTCATCTCCGTGCGCAAGCAGGAGGCGCTCGTCGAGCGCTACATCCGCGAGCTGGGCATCAAGACGTCGCATGCGGGCGCGCCGATCTCGACGCTGTCCGGCGGCAACCAGCAGAAGGCGCTGATCGCGCGCTGCCTGTCGACCGAGCCGTCGGTGCTGCTGCTCGACGACCCGACGCGCGGCATCGACGTCGGCGCGAAGGCCGAAGTGCACGATCTCGTCAAACGGCTCGCCGACGACGGGCTCGCGGTGGTCGCGACGTCGTCGGAGATGGAAGAACTGCTCGAGCTGGCCGACCGGCTCGTGATCCTGCATGAAGGCGCGACGAGCGGCGAACTGCCGACGCGCGGCGCGAGCCCCGACGACGTGACCGCGCTGCTCGCGAACCAGACCTGACGCCCCGCACATCGACCCGAGGACGAGGACAGCGTGAATCTTGCCAACCTGATGAGCGAACCCGATGAAGCCCGCCGCCCGTCGCGCCGCTCGCTGTTCGCGCAGGCGCGCGACCACAGCGTGTATCTCGCGTTCGTCGCGCTCGCCGTCTTCAACCTGATCGTCACGCCCGGCTTCTCGAATCCGCTCGCCGCGCGCAGCCTGCTGTTCCAGGCCGCGCCGATCGTGCTGATCGCGCTCGGGCAGAACCTCGCGATCGCCACGCGCGGGATCGACCTGTCGGTCGGCTCGGTGATGGCGCTCTCCAGCGCGATCATCGCCGTGTGCTTGCCGTACGGGGCCGGCGCGGCGTTCGCGGCGGCCATCGCGATCGGGCTTGTGGTCGGCCTGTTCAACGGCGGGCTCGTCGCGCGGCTCGGCATCGATCCGCTGATTTCCGGGCTCGCGTTGCTCGTCGCCGCGCGCGGGCTGGCGCAGGCGTTGCTCGGCGGCTCGCGCGTGAGCCTGCCGCCGTCCGATGCGTTCGACTTCGTCGGCATCGGCACGTGGTTCGGGCTGCCGGTCGTGATGCTGATCGCGCTCGTGTGCGCGGCCATCGTGTTCTTCGTCGTGCGCAACACGACCTTCGGGCGCTACACGATTCTCGTCGGCGCGAGCCGCGACGCCGCGCATCTGGCCGGCGTGCCGGTGCGGCGCACGCTGCTGGCGGTCTATGCGGCGAGCGGGGCGCTGGCCGGGCTGGCGGGCCTGTTCGCCACCGCGCGGCTCGGCGCAGGCGATCCGAACTATGTCGGCGTGAACTTCGAACTCGATGCGATCGCCGCGTCGGTGATCGGCGGCACGCCGCTGTCCGGCGGGCGCGTGTCGATCGTCGGCACCGTGTTCGGCGTGCTGCTCCTGCAACTGCTCGATGCCAGCTTCATCATGAACAACATCAGCTACACGTATGCGCAGATCCTGAAGGCCGCGTTCATCCTCGGCGCGCTGTATCTGCAACGCTCGGGAGCCTGACATGTCGACCGCGCCGATGACTCCGCACACCGCGCAGGATGCCGGCCGAGCGCGCCGCGCGCAGTTCGTCCGGCTCGTGCAGGCGCGCGGTGCGATCGCGATCCTCGTGCTCGTGTGCCTGATCGCCGGCCGCGTGTTTCCGCATTTCCTGAGTGCGCCGAACCTGCTCGATATCGTCACGGCCGCCGCGTTCGTCGCGCTGATCACGATCGGGCAGAGCTTCGTGATCATCCTCGGCGGGTTCGACCTGTCGGTCGGCTCGCTCGTCGGGCTCGGCACCGTGATCGCCGCGTATGCGGCGCCGTACGGCTGGGGCGCCGCGCTGGCCGCGCCGGTGTGCGTCGGGCTGATCGTCGGGCTCATGAACGGCTGGCTGATCGCCCGCGCGCGGATGGCGCCGTTCATCGTCACGCTCGCCGCATTGCTCGGCTTGAAAGGGCTGTCGCTCGTGCTCGCGAGCCAGGACATGCTGATCGCGAACCCCGGCTTCTTCGCGACGATCGCGAACGGCTCGCTGTTCGGCGTCGGCCATCTCGTGTGGATCGTGCTCGTCGCGTATCTCGTCGCCGCGTTCGTGCTGAATCACACGCGCTACGGCGCGGGCGTGTTCGCGATCGGCGGCAACGAGGAGGCGGCGCGCATGCTCGGCGTGAACGTCGAGGGGCTCAAGGTCGTCACGTACGGACTGAGCGGGGCGCTGGCGGGGCTGGCCGGCGCGCTGCTCGCGTCGCGGCTCGATTCGGGGCTGCCGGGCGCCGGCAACAGCTACGAGCTGCAATCGATCGCGGCGGCGGTGATCGGCGGCGTGCTGCTGACGGGCGGCGTCGGCACGCTGTTCGGCCCGCTCGCGGGCGTGCTGCTGCTCGGCGTGATCGAGAACGTGATCAACCAGGTCGGCACGTTGAGCCCGTACTACCAGAACCTCGCGAGCGGCGCGTTCCTGCTGCTCGCGGTGATCGCGCAGACGCTGCTGACCGGCAAGCGGCGCAAGCGCTGACGCGCACGGTGCCGTGCCGCCGCAAACTGGAACGCTTAATGCTTGTCTCGCGTGATCCTTTCGATGAAGGAGCACCGCGATGAGCACGCCGACCACCACCGCTTTTTCCCACGTGAAGCCGCAGGACACCGCCTTTCAAGGCGAGGGCCTGCGCGACTTCTTCCTGTACCGCGATCTCGGTATCGCCGCCGCGACGAACGGCAAGGTCGTCGCGCAACTCGTCAGGGCCAATCATGCACCGGAGGCGGGCACCGGCTGGCACCGTCACGAGGCCGAGTTCCATATCGTGATCATGCTGAAGGGTTGGGCGCGCTTCATGTACGGCGAACAGGAGACACTGGTGGCGGCGGGCGACTGCGTGCACCAGGCGCCGGGGATCGTCCACTACCTGTTCGATTACTCGCCGGACATGGAGTACCTGGAGATCGTCGGGCCTGCCGACTTCAAATCGATCGATGTCGACGGGCCGTGCGCGGTGCCGGAGCCGACGCCGTGGGGCGAGGTCGGTGCGTAGCCGGTCGAGTGGGTGTGCGTTCTAGACGAACCGCCTGCATTCAGGCGGTTTTTTATTGGTCGGCGCGATTTACGCGCACTGCTTTTCGCTTCGACACATTCCTTCGAATTCCAAACGATCGAGAAACTGAAGAACCAGAAAGAAAAGAAAGACATTCGTCAGCTTCGATCGTCGACAGGCGATGCGATGTCAAAGATCGTCAATTGCCCGCAGGGGCGGTGCACGGCGTGTCGACGCCCGGCGTTAAGGAGGTACCAGCCGGATCACCGGCTGACTATCCGGGAGAGTTTCACCATGAACCGCATCGCGAAGATCCTGACGGCCACCGCACTGGCTTGCGCCGTGCTCGTGCCGGCACTGGCCGAAGCGCATTCGCACCGCGTGTGCCACTTCGATCATCACCATCACCGCGTGTGCCGCTGGGCGCGGTAACCGTCGCTGTCGCCGGGGATGTCCCGGACGCTTTCGTCATTCAGGCAAATCAGGAGAGGATCATGAAAAAAACGATGTTGATCGCCGCGCTGGTCGCCGGCATGGGTGTGTCGATCGGTGCGTTCGCGCAGGTTCCGGCCAGCGCGCCGGCCGGCACGACCGGGCTGTGCAAGGACGGCTCGTTCTACTCGGGCGCGTCGAAGAAGGGCGCATGTGCGGGCCACAAGGGCGTGAAGACGTGGTACGGCGCATCGGGCGCTGCCGCGGCGAGCGCACCGGCCGCGGCGCCGGCTACGGCGGCTTCCGTCGCGCCGGCATCGGGCGCCGCAGGCGCGAAGAGCGCCGCCACGACGGCCGCGGCGCCGGGCGGCGGCGCGGGCAAGGTGTGGGCGAACGACAGCACGAAGGTCTATCACTGCTCGACCGACAAGTACTACGGCAAGACGAAGCACGGCAGCTACATGTCGGAAGCCGACGCGAAGGCGAAGGGCTACCACGCGTCGCACGGCAAGGCCTGCTCGTAACGAGCCGGCCCGGCGCGCGAGCGGTTTCGCTCGCGCGGCGTCCGAATGCTGCAGCACACATCGCCCCGCCTCTCAGGCGGGGCGATTCACTGTGTGGCTAGCCGCGTTCAGTGCGCGTGCGCCGATTGTGCTTCGGTCGCCGCATCGATCCCGGATGCCCGTGCATCGAGCAGCGCGCGCAGCGTGACGTAGTGCGTGCCGTGCGTGTCGCCTTGCGCGTCCGCGGTGCGATCGTACGGCTCGTTGTCGTGGATCGTCGCCCGCACGATCGGATAGATCTGCGTTTCCCAGCGGCTGCCGTTGAACACGCCGTAGTGCCCGACGCCCGTCTGTACATGGTGCGTCTTCAGGTACGACGGCAATCCCGAACACAGTTCCTGCGCGGCCACCGTCTGGCCTACCGCGCAGATATCGTCCTTCTCGCCTTCGATCGTCAACAGCGCGGTGCGATGAATCGCCGCCGGTTCGACCAGCGTGTCGCCCACCGCCAGCTCGCCGCGCGCGAGCGCGTACTGCTGGAACACCTTCTCGACCGTTTCCAGATAGAACTCCGCGGTGAGGTCGGCCGTCGCGAAATATTCGTCGTAGAAGTGCCGCAACGTGTCGGCTTTCGCGGGGTCGCCTTTCGCGCGCTCGTAGTACAGATCGGCGAACGACGCCGCATGGCGGTCCGGGTTCATCGACATGAACGCGCCGACCTGCACGAAACCCGGATACACGCACCGCTGCGCGCCGACGAAACCCGTCGGCACCACGCTGATCAGGTTGCGCGCGAACCATTCGATCGGCTGGCTCGTCGCGAGTTCGTTGACCTTCGTCGGATTCACGCGGCAGTCGATCGGGCCGGCCATCAACGTGAGGCTCGCGGGCTGCGCGGGATCGCCGCCGGCCGCCATCAGCGAGACGGCCGCCAGCGACGCGACGGTCGGCTGGCAGATCGCCAGCACGTGCGCGTCCGGGCCGATGTGGCGGATGAAGTCGATCACGTGCGTGACGTACTCGTCGAAGCCGAAGCGTCCGGCCGCCAGCGGGATGTCGCGCGGGTTGTGCCAGTCGGTGATGTATACGTCGTGGTCGGCCAGCATCGTGCGTACCGTGCCGCGCAGCAGCGTCGCGAAGTGCCCGGACATCGGCGCGACGATCAGCACGCGCGGCTGGCGCGCGACCGGCCGCGCCTTGCGGAAATGCAGCAATGTCGCGAACGGCGTGACCGCCGCCGCTTCCTCGACGATCGGCACCGTTTCGTCGTCGACGACGACCGACGCGATTCCGAACGGCGGCCGCCGATGCGAGAACGCGCAGCATTCGAGCAGTTCGCACAGCGCGTCGACCATGCGGCCGGTCGGCGTCGATGTCGCCGGCGGCCACAGCGACATCGTCGCGCGGGTGGCGGCGGCCCATGCACGCGCCGGGCGCAGGCATTCCGCAGACCATTGATAAAACGGATAGGCAAGCAGGTTCATGACCGTCGCTCGTGACGCCGCATTGCAAGGAACGAGGCAAGCCGTATGCCAGCGTGAGGCTGGCACGCGCGTTGCAGCGGTTCGGGAGCGCGGCGGCACGCGCGGGACGTGATGACGCAGCGCGAAGGTGACGCGTTGCCTTGCCGGTCGGGCGTGCGACGCATGCCGCGCGGCCGTGCGACGTTGCGCCAGTTCGGCGAACGGACCGCACAGACGTGGTGCGGCCGTTCATGCGGCGCGTCCGTATACGGTGCAGGGGCACGAACGACATTTAGCAGGAGGGAGCGACATGGAATCCAACGCACGGACGACGCTGACCATCAGCAGCCGCAATTACTCGTCGTGGTCGATGCGCGGCTGGCTGCTCGCGAAGCTGAGCGGGCTCGCGTTCGAGACGATCAGCGTGCCGATCGATGCGACGTCGCGCGCGGAGCTGCTGCTGCTGTCGCCGTCGATCCTCGTGCCGTGCCTGACGCACGACGGCAACGCGGTGTGGGATACGCTCGCGATCGCCGAATACCTGAACGAGATCCGCCCGCAGGCGCGGCTGCTGCCCGACGACCGGCATGCGCGCGCGCATTGCCGGTCCATCTGCGGCGAGATGCATTCCGGCTTCAGCGCGTTGCGATCCGCGCTGCCGATGAACCTGCGCGGGCATTTCCCCGGCTTCCGGATCTGGTCGCGCGCGCAGCACGACATCGAGCGGATCGTGACGATCTGGCGCGAGTGCCTGGCCGAGTACGGCGGCCCCTGGCTGTTCGGTGCCGAGATCGGCATCGCCGACGCGATGTATGCGCCGGTCGTCACGCGCTTCCTGACCTACGACGTGAAACTCGAACCGGACGTCGCCGAGTACTGCATGCGCGTCCTCGCGCATCCGTTCGTCGCCGAATGGATCGACGCGGCGAAGGCCGAGCACGAAGACATCGACGAACTCGACATGGAGTTCTGACCGGACGCATGCGGTCGCGGTGGGCTTTCAATTTCACTACATGCGCAAACGGCGAAACGAACGATCGATGCGCCCGCGCAATCCGCAAACGTTTTACCTTGATTTCGGTTCGAAACGAGCACGAATGCCCTAAAGGATGTTGCGCACGATGACGTAAACGAGTCACGGGGACGACTCGCGATCGCATGCTTCAGACGTGCGACGCGCAGTCCGCAATAACCAGCGCAGCAGGGGAATCGACTTGAATCGTCAGCAATCGTGGACGCGTACCGCGGCGCCCGGAGAAATCATCTACTCGGAGGGCTTCGCGGGCGAGCCCGTCATCTTTCTGATTACCGACGGCAAGGTCGAGCTGTCCACGCGCTGCGAAGACAAGCGTGTGATCGTCGCGACGCTCGGCCGCGGCGAATTCTTCGGCGAATCGGCGCTGCTCGCCGCCGAACCGCGCGCGCATACCGCGAAGGCGCTTTCGTTCTGCCAGCTCACCGTCGTGCCGGCCGGCATGCTCGATGAAGAAATCGAGCGCGTGTCCGCGCTGCTGCGCCATATCGTGCGAACGATGATCCGCCGCGTGAAGCGCAAGGACGACCAACTGGCGACCTATACGCATGCCGATTTCATGCCGGGCGTGCTGTCGTATGCGCACGTGCTGTCGCTGATGGCCGGCGCCGACGCGCGCGAATCCGGCGACACGTGGGCACGCCGGCCGATGCAGGCGCACGCGGCCGAAACCTCGGTGCCGCTTGCCGAAGTGATTCGCAAATGCCGCGCGATTGCCGGCCATTCGCGGCCGCACGTGCTCGCGATGCTGCGGCGCATGGAGAAGCTCAACCTCGTCACGATCGAAGCCGCGCAGGGCGACGGCACCGGCGGCGCAAGCGATTACGCGGCTTCGTCGGATGCGCGCCAGGTCGTCACGTTCGACGCCGCCCGCGTGATCGACCGCGCGCAACAGGTGGCCGATCACGATCTCGACGTATCGATCAACAGTGAACTCGAACTCATCGAACTGGCCGATCTCGAATCGCTGATCGGCGTCGACAAGACGCTGCTGCTCAACAAGCTGTCGAACGGCGAGATCGCGGAAGAAGTGTTCGCGTTCCGCAAATCGAAGGTGCTGAACTACGTCGAACAAAAGGGTGTTGCGTACTTCTCGCGCCGCAACGCGCGCCGCGGCGGCGACGTGCGCGCGCTCGAGGATCTCGTCTGGATCGACCAGCGCACGCTGTTCGACGTGATCAGCGCGTTCGATACCTATGACCTCGCGAAGCTGATCGCGAACCTCGACGATCGCGCGGTGGCCGACAAGCTGTTTTCCGTGATGACCGAGGCGCGGCGCAACGAGGTGTCGTGGGTGATGCGCCGCGAACTCAAGCTCGATCCGGTCGAGATCGACGAGATCGAACAGCGCGTGCTGGAGGCCGTACGCGCGGCGAAGGCGCCTGCGGCGGGCGCAACGGCCGTTGCGTCGACTTCGGCGTCGGATGCGTGATACGGAGGCGCGTATGGATCTGTTGACCCTGGTCGGGGTGGTGCTGGGCGGCGCGGCGATCGTGTTCGGGTTCGCGCTGGAAGGCGGGCATTTCTCGATGCTGTTCCAGTTCGAGGCGCTCGTGATCGTGCTCGGCGGCACGCTCGGCGCGGTGATGATCCAGAACACGTGGGCGCGCTTCTTCGACGCGGTGAAGCAGTTGCGGCTCGCGTTCGTGCGGGCGCGCGAAGTCGATCGCAAGAACCTGTCCGACCTGCTCGAATGGGGCGACCGCGCGAAGCTCGACGGGTTGCTCGCGTTCGAATCGATGGACGTGAGCGGGATTCATCCGTTTGCGCGGCGCGGGCTCGAACTGCTGGCGAACGGCGTGTCGACCGCGGTGCTCGAAGATGCGTTGCAACGCGAACTCGATGCGTACGAACGCAGTCGCCTCGCCGCCGTGCGCGTGTGGCAGCAGGCCGGCGGCTATGCGCCGACGTTCGGCATTCTTGGGTCGGTGCTCGGGCTCGTGCAGGTGACGAGCCATATTCTGGAGCCGGCACAGCTCGGGCCGGGCATCGCGGTGGCGTTCGTCGCGACGCTGTACGGGCTCGCGTTCGCGAACCTCGTGTTCTTGCCGCTGTACGGCAAGCTGCGCGCGCAGATCGACAGCGAGATGCGGTTTCGCAAGCTGTATCTCGACGGCTTGCTCGCGATCTCGCGCAAGGAGTCGCCGCATACGATCGAGACGCGGTTGACCGGCGATGTGCGCGGGCGGGCGGCGGAATCGCTCGCGTGATGTCCGTGTGCTTCGTGCTTGCGCGTGGGCCTGTATCTGTACCGTATGACGAACCCGGATTCCCGACGGCATGACTGCTCGAACTGACGGCGCATCCGCTGCCGATCGCGACGATGACGAACTCGAAGGCGCGCAGTCCGGACGCTGGCTGATTTCGTACGCGGATCTCATCACGACGCTGATGGTGCTCTTTCTCGCGCTGTATGTGCTGCAGCTCGCGAAATACAACGCGCTCGATGCGCGGTATCAGACGCTTGCGCGGCAGGCCGGGGGCGCGGCGACTGCCGCCGTCGATACCGCGAGGTCCGACCCTGCGCCGCCGTGGCTCGCGCTGCTCGATTCGTTGAAGTCGAATGGACGCATTTCGCTGGTGAAGGCGCCGCATGGCGTCGAGATCGGTATCGACGCGAAGATTCTGTTCAACGTCGGCGATGCGCGGTTGCTGCCCGATTCGTCGCCGGTGCTGAACCAGATTGCGCAGGCATTGAGCGCGCATGCAACCGGCGACATCCTCGTCGAAGGCCACACCGACAGCGTGCCGATCGCGAACGCGAAATACGAATCGAACTGGGAGCTTTCGTCGGCGCGGGCGGGCAGTGTGGTGCGTTATCTGACCGAGCGTGGTGTTGCGCCGCATCGGCTGGCGGCGATCGGGCGGGCGGATACGCAGCCGCTTGTCGCGGGGGACGATGCGGCATCAAGAGCGCGAAACCGGCGCGTCACGATCTTCGTTGCGTATTGATCCGCGCGTTGTATTTGCATGGTTCTCGTACATATAGGCGGCTGCATATGCCCGCCCATCAACAACATAACGAATCTCGAATGATCGACATTTGAAATCAACGATGTGGTTCTGCGCGTGCATGCCGATAACCCAAACTGGCTCAGACCGAGCGGTTATCGAGGGTTCCCCATGCATTTCTGGCGCAAGCTTTCCATTCAGAACAAGCTGATTCTCAGCATGACGAGTTGCCTGCTCGTGTTCGTCGCGATTTCGAGCGGGCTCAGCGTTCGTCTGATCGGCAACGCGGTGCGAGAGCGCGTCGTCCGCGAAGAGCTGCCGACCGCCGTCAACGGCATCCGCGCCGACGTGCAGCGCCAGATGGCCGGCCCGATCGCCGCGTCGCGCATTCTGGCGCGCGATGCGTTCCTGCTGCAATGGGAAGCCGACGGCGAACCCGATGCCGGCACGCGCAACTGGATTCAGCTCGCGAAGAACGTGAAGGACGAGCAGAAGGCCGCGTCCGTGCAGTGGGTGTCGGTGAAGAGCGGCAACTACTACAACGAAGCCGGCTTGCAGCGGAAGGTGACCGACAAGGATCAGTGGCTGACCAGTTTCCTGTCGTCGGGCAAGGCGTACGACGTGAACATGGATCGCGAGGTGACCGTCGGCGGCTACATGATGTTCATCAACAGCCGTATCGAACTCGACGGCGTGCCGATCGGCGCGGCGTGCATGAGCCTGTCCGTCGATGCGCTCGCGAAGGGCATCTCGGCTTACCGGATCGGTGACACCGGGTTTGCGTACCTCGTGCGCCCCGACGGCGCAATCATGATGCATCGCGATACGTCGCTGATCGACGGTAAGCATTTTCTGAAGGATGAATCGGGGCTGCCGGGGGATGCGTCGTCGACGTTGCTTGCGGGTAAGCCGTATGCGTATCGGAGCTACGAGGGTGATGGCGGCGCGCGGTTCATCGCGACGTCGTTTATTCCTGAGTTGAATGCGTATGTGGTCGTTCAGGTGCCGCAGGCCGAACTGCTCGGGCCGGTGACGCGTGCGATCCGCAGCGCGGCACTGGTTGCGGCGGTGGTGGGGCTTGGGGTTGCGTTGATCGTGATCTGGCTGGTGGGGCGTGCGATTGCCGCGCCGATTCGTCGGGCAGCTACGTTGTTGTCGGAGATTGCGAGCGGTCAGGGCGATTTGACGCGCCGGATGACGGTCGAGAGCGAGGACGAGATCGGGCAGTTGTCGGATGCGTTCAACCGGTTCGTGTCGTCGCTGTCGACGCTCGTTCATCGGATTCGTGCGGCTTCGGCTTCGATTGCGACCGGATCGGCGCAGATTGCTTCAGGGAATGCGGATCTGAGCGAACGCACCGAAGGGCAGTCGAGCAACCTGGAGCGAACGGCTTCGTCGATGGAAGAGATCACGGCCGTGGTGCGCAACAACACCGAGACGGCGACGACGGCCGCGAAGATGATCAATGGCGCGGCGGATACGGC
>NZ_JACCQA010000048.1:0-41753 GCF_015712215.1 Burkholderia sp. 9779_493 | reverse complement strand
CTTCCGCTCGTTGGGTCTTCCGTCGCTGGGTCCATCGCCGATCAACTGATCCGAACCGCCGTGTACGGACCCGTACGCACGGTGGTGCAGGAGGGGTCGGGCCGCGAGGCCTGCCCCTATCCTAATTACCGTGGCAACCGCGGCCTGTTCTCGACCGTCCCGCCACCCCGCCCTAGACCCGCCCCAAACTCGGCCGCTTCGGGTCATACGTCCACCCCGGCACCAGATACCGCATCGCGACCGCATCATCGCGCGCCGTACCACCCACCGCGTTGTACAGCGCATGCGCGGCCTCGACCTGCGCGATGTCCAGCTCGATGCCGAGCCCCGGCCGTTCGGGCACGGCCACCTTGCCGCCGACGATCGCGAGCGGTTCGCGCGTGAGCCGCGCATCGCCTTCCTGCCAGATCCAGTGCGTATCGATCGCGGTGATCGTGCCGGGCGCGGCCGCCGCCGCATGCGTGAACATCGCGAGCGACACGTCGAAGTGGTTGTTCGAGTGCGAACCCCATGTGAGTCCCCAGTCGCGGCACAGCTGCGCGAGCCGCACCGAGCCGTGCATCGTCCAGAAATGCGGATCGGCGAGCGGGATGTCGACCGCCTGCAGCCGCACCGCGTGATCCATCTGTCGCCAGTCGGTCGCGATCATGTTGGTCGCGGTCGGGATCCCCGTCGCGCGGCGGAATTCGGCCATCACCTCGCGGCCCGAATAGCCGCCTTCCGGCCCGCACGGATCTTCCGCGTACGCGAGCAGGTGGCCTTGCCCGCGGCACAGCGCGACGGCCTCGTCGAGCGACCACGCGCCGTTCGGGTCGAGCGTCGTGCGCGCGTCGGGAAAGCGCGTCTTGATCGCCGCGATCGCTTCCATCTCGTCGGCGCCGGCCATCACGCCGCCCTTCAGCTTGAAATCGGCGAAACCGTAGCGCTCGACCGCGGCTTCGGCCTGCCGCGCGATCGCGGCCGGCGTGAGCGCCGCCTCGTTGCGCAGCCGGAACCACGGGTCCGGCGCCTGCGCCTCGTCGCGATACGGCAGATCGGTGCGGCGCCGGTCGCCGATGTAGAACAAATACGCGAGCATCGGCACCGCGTCGCGCTGCTGACCTTCGCCGAGCAGTGCCGCGACCGGCACGTCGAGGTGCTGGCCGAGCAGGTCGAGCAATGCGGCTTCGATCGCGGTGATCACGTTGTCGAGCCGCAGGTTGATCTCGTGCGGCTGGCGCAGCACTGCCGCCTCGCCGGCCGACGTCACTTCGTGGCGGATCGTGCGGCCGGCGCCTGCGCCGGACAGCGCCGCGCGCACCGCGTTGAGCGTCGCCTGGTAGCGCCCGATCGACTGGCCGACGACGCGATCCGTCATGCGTTCGAGCGCGTGGCGGATGCCTTCGCCGCCCGGTACTTCACCGACGCCCGTGTGCCCGCTGCTGTCGTCGAGGATCACGAGGTTGCGCGTGAAGTACGGCGCATGCGCGCCGCACAGGTTGAGCAGCATGCTGTCGCGGCCGGCGACGGGAATCACCTGCATGCGCGTGACGCGCGGGGTGCCGGCACGGCTCGGTTCGGACATCGGTTCGCTCCTGGTTTCGGTGGCGTGCGGGCCGCCGGACGCGCCGGCGCGGCCCGCGCCGTTCATTGAAGCTCGACGCGGCGGATCTCGCCGACGACGAACAGGTAGCAGATCACGGCGACGAGCGCGTGCGCGACGACATAGACGAGCGCGCCGTTGAACGAGCCGCTGCGGTCGACGATATAGCCGATCGCGATCGGCGTCGTGATGCTGGAAAGGTTGCCGCAGGTGTTGAGCAGCGCGCCGCTCAGGCCGGCGATCTGGCGCGGCGCGGTGTCGGCGTTGACGGCCCAGCCGAGCGCGCCGAGCCCCTTGCCGAAGAACGACAGCGCCATGAACACCACGACGAGCACGTGCGAATCGGTGTAGTTGCAGACGATCATCGACATCGACAGCAGCATGCCGATCACGATCGGCACCTTGCGCGCGATCGACAGCGACCGGCCCTGCCTGAGCAGCGCATCGGACACGACGCCGCCCAGAATCCCGCCGAGGAACCCGCACACGGCCGGGATCGACGCGACGAGCCCCGCGTTGAGGATCGACATCCCGCGCGCCTGCACCAGATAGACGGGAAACCACGTGATGAAGAAGTAGGTGAGGGCGTTGATGCAGTACTGCGCGACGTACACGCCGACCAGCATCCGGTTTCTCAGCAGCGCCTTCACGTGATGCAGCGACGGGCCGCCGTTGCGTCCGCCGATCGCCTGGTCGATGTTGACGAGCGCGCCGCCTTCCGTGAGATAGTCGAGTTCCGCGCGATTGATGCCCGGATGATCCTTCGGGTCGTACATCGTGCGGTTCCACACCAGCACGAGCGCGAAGCCGAGCACGCCCATCACCGCGAACACCGACTGCCAGCCGAACGCGTGCACGAGCCAGCCCATCAGCGGCGCGAACACGACGGTCGCCGCGTACTGCGCGGCGTTGAAGATCGCCGACGCGGTGCCGCGCTCGGGCGCGGGGAACCAGGTCGACACGATCCGGCTGTTGGCCGGGAACGACGGCGCCTCGGCCGCGCCGACCAGGAAGCGCAGCCCGAACAGCAGCGCGAACGCGGCCGCACCGCCGAAGAAGCCGATCCCGCCCTGCAGCAGCGTGAACAGCGACCAGAAGAAGATGCTGAATGCGTAGACGATGCGCGATCCGAAGCGGTCGAGCAGCCAGCCGCCCGGCAGTTGCGCGACCACGTACGACCAGCCGAACGCGGAGAAGATGAAACCCATCTGCACATGCGTCAGGTGCATCGAGCGGGCCAGCGCCGGGCCCGCGATCGCGATGGCCGCACGATCCGCGTAGTTGATCGTCGTGACCGCGAACAGGACGGCCAGCACGAGCCAGCGCACGCGGGTGCGCCGGGCCGTTGCCGACGCGGACGCCGGCAGCGCGTGAAGCGGATTCATGACTCGTCTCCTCCGAAGGGCGGAAGGTGCCGTCGTGCGGCACGCGCGTCGGTGCGCGCGTTGTGTGTATCGATGCCGCCGGCGGGAGACCGGGCACCGGACGCCGAGGCAGGCGGGGCGTCCGGGCCATTCTGTCATGTCGAAATTTGCGCTTTCATGCCAATTGCTGACTTGATCGATTCAGCATTTGAATCGATCGAATGGACGCATGCGGTCACGCGCGCGCGTCGTCCGGGCCGCTGCCGTGGTGACGCGCCACGTGCTGCGCGAGAAACTCGACGGCGGCGCGCACGCCGGGCAGCTGGCCGCGCCGGTGCGGCATCAGCAGCGTCGTCGTGACGGTGCCGGCGCACCAGCCGGGCAGCACGCGCACGAGCGTACCGGACGCGAGCGCGGCGCCGGCGATCCAGTCGGGCAGGCACGCGAGGCCGAGGCCGGCCGTCGCCGCCTGCAGCAGCAGCGTCGATTCATCGGCCTGCAGCCGCAGGCGCGGCGTCACGTCGACGGCGTCGCCGCCGCACTGCAGCCGCCACGGCTGCGGGCCCGGGTGGAGCCCGTCGTGCTGCGCGAGATCGGCCGGCGTGTCGGGCGTGCCGGCCCGCGCGAGATAGGCCGGCGCGGCCACGACGACGATCGGGGACGCCGCGAGCGGCCGTTGCACGAGCGCGGAATCGGGCAGCGGCGCGAAATGGCTGCGCACCGCGATGTCGAAGCCTTCCTGCGCGATGTCGACGAGTCGGTCGCTCGCATGAATCTGCAGCAGCAGCTTCGGGTGCGCGATCGCCAGTGCCGGCAGGCACGGCGCGAGGATGTGCTGCGCGACCGGCACCGAGCTCGTGATCCGCACGACGCCGGCCGGCTCGGCGGCCTGCCGCAGCACCGCGTCGCGCGCGCTGTCGGCCTCGATCACGGCCGCGCGCGCATGCTCGAAGAATTCGGCGCCGACCGGCGTGAGCCGGAAGCTGCGCGACGTGCGATGCACGAGCCGCGCACCGAGCGTGCGCTCGAGCTCGGCCACGCGCTTGCTGACCGTCGATTTCGGCAGGTCGAGCCGGCGCGCGGCCGCCGACATGCTGCCGGCATCCACCGCCTGCACGAACAGGTAGAGATCGTTCAAATTCACTTCCAGCGTCCACATGAAGAAACGAAGGGTTTCGATTTTAGCGGCTACTGCGTCATCGTTCGCCATGGGAGCATGACGGCTCGTTCAACTTTCACGGAATGTCCCGATGTCTCCGATCCTTCTCTACGGTATTCCCGCCGGCTGCTCGTTCGGCTCGATCGTCGCGCTCGAATGGACCGGCCGCCCGTACCGGCTGTCGCGCATCACGATGCCGGGCGCCGTGACGAGCGACGCGTTCCTCGCGCTGAACCCGGTCGCCGAAACGCCGGCGTTCGTCACCGCGAACGGCGACGTGCTGACCGAAAGCATCGCGATCCTCGGCCATATCGGCGCGCAGGCGCTCGACAGCGGCCTCGCGTTTCGCCAGGGCAGCGCGGAGTTCGACCGGCTGAACCGGATGCTGGCGTGGCTGAACACGACGTTCTTCAACGCGTTCGGCGCGCTCTGGTACGTATACGAACACGACACCGAAGGCGCCGAGAAAGCGGCGCTGCAGGCGTACGGTCGCGGCAAGGTGCTGAAGGCGCACCGTCAGCTCGAAGCGCTGCTCGAGCGCGGCGAAGGCCCGTGGCTGCTGGGCGCGCGGCGCACGCTGGCCGATGCGTACTTCACCGGGATCGCGCGCTGGGCCGACTATCACGCGGTGTTCGAGCCTGATGCGTTCCCGCGCGTCGCCGCGCTGCGCGCGCGGCTCGCCGACGATGCCGGCGTGCAGTTCGCGCACGCGATCGAGGAAAACCTGCCGCCGCCGGCGTCGTCGGCGTTCGAAGGACATGTGTCGCTCGACGACGCGCTGGCCAGCGCGCGCGGCATCGTGGTGTCGGCGCGGGTGGTGTGATCGGCTACTTCGGTCGCCCCCAAGGCGGAATCGGCTCCCCATGTTTTTACCCGGATAATATTGACATCCAATTAATACCCGGATAAAAATAGCGTCATTCCGATTCCAGCCTGCGGGCGACCACGATGACCTCTTCCACACTCCTTCCTTCGTACACGGCCTTCGACGGCCACCGGCGGCTCGCGTCGGGTCCGCTCGCGACGGTCGCGCTTGCCGTCCGGCAGGCGGCCGGCGACGCGATGCCCGGCACGATCCTGATCTTCGACGACGCGACGGGCCGCTCGATCGACCTCGACCTGCGCGGCACGGCGGACGACATCCGCGCGCGCTATGCGGCGCCGGCGGCCGACGCGTCCAGCGGCGCTGGCGAACCGGCAGGCGCTGGCGCTCCCGAACAGCGCGGCCGCGGCCGGCCGAAGCTCGGCGTCGTGTCGCGCGAGGTCACGCTGCTGCCGCGTCATTGGGAATGGCTCGGCGCACAGCCGGGCGGCGCGTCGGTCGCGCTGCGCAAGCTCGTCGAGGACGCGCGGCGCACGCACGCGGCGGCCGACCGGCAGCGCGACGCGCAGGCGCGCGCGTATCACTTCATGTCGGCGATGGCGGGCGACCTGCCCGGTTTCGAGGAAGCCGCGCGGGCGCTGTATGCGAACGATGCGGCGCGACTGGCCGAGCTGATCGCCGGTTGGCCGGACGACGTGCGCGACCATGCGCTCGCGCTGGCGCGCGGCGATCTGCCGCCGGCCGCCGAAGACTGCTGACGGAGCGCCGACGCGATGACCGTATTCGACCTGAACCGCGGCGCGCTCGCGCCGGTCGCCGACGAAGTGGACGTCGTCGAGCTGCGCGTGACGGGCGCCATTCCGCGCGAACTCGACGGCACGTTGCTGCGCAACGGCCCGAACCCGCCGGGCGGCCGTTTCGACGGCAACGACATGCTGTCGTGGTGGCCGGAGGCCGCGATGCTGCATGCGATCGCGTTCGACGACGGCCGCGCGGCCGGCTACCGGAACCGCTGGGCGCGCACGCGGCGCTGGGCGGCCGTCCACGCGCCCGGGCAGGCGCCGCAGCTGCCCGACACCAATCCGAACGTGAACGTGCTGCAGCATGCGGGCGAACTGCTCGCGCTGGCCGAGGGCGGCGCGCCGCTCGCGATCACTGCTGCGCTCGATTCGTTCGGCGCGCCGACGCGGCACGCGGGCATCGACGGCGGGATGACCGCGCATCCGAAGGTCGACCCGGTGACCGGCGAGCTGATCCTGTTCCGTGCGGACTGGCGCGCTCCGTGGCTGCGCTACGGCGTCGTGGATGCGCAGGGCGTGCCGCGCGTCAATCTCGAGATCGAACTGGACGCGCCGGCGATGATGCACGACCTCGCGATCACCGAAACCCGCAGCCTGCTGCTCGACCTGAACGTCGGCTACGACTTCTCGCTGCTGCAGCGGGGCCACCGGATGCCGCTGCGCTGGCACGACGACCGGCCCGCGCGCATCGGCGTGCTGCCGCGCCACGGCGGCGACGTGCGCTGGTTCGGCGTCGAGCCGTGCTTCATCCAGCACGTCGTGAACGCGTACGACTGCGACGCGTCGTGCATCGTGCTCGACGCGGTGCGCTACCCGTCGTTCCTGCGGCTCGACGCGCGCACGGGCCGCTTCGCCGACAACCCGGTCGGCGAGCTGTGGCGCTACGTGATCGATACCGCGAATGGGCTGATCGACGAAGGGCCGCTCGCCGACGGCGGCATCGAGCTGCCGCGCATCAACGAAAGCCGCACGGGGCGCCGCTACCGCTATCTGTACGCGGTCGAGCAGCCGAACAACGCGGAAATGCGTGGCGTGATGCGCTTCGACCACGCGCGCGGCACGACGACGCACTACGCGGTGCCGGCCGGCGACCAGAACGGCGAGCCGGTGTTCGTGCCGCGCCCGGGCGGCGCCGACGAGGACGACGGCTGGCTGCTGGTGATGGTCTACCGCGCGGCGACGGATACGAGCGACGTCGTGATCCTCGATGCGCGCGCGATCGACGCGGGGCCGGTCGCGACCGTGCACCTGCCGCGTCGCGTGCCGGCCGGGTTCCACGGCGCGTGGGTGCCGCGCGAACGTTGAGCGTGACCGGCGGCGTGCGTCACTGCGCGCGCAGCGCGTCGACGATCTTCAAGCGCGCGGCGCGCATCGCCGGCAGGAACCCGCCGACGAGCCCCATCACGAGCGAGAACACGAGCGTCTTCACGACGATCGCGGGCGTCAGCACGAAGCGGAACGACAGATCCGAGAAGGTCTGGAAGTTGGTCGTCGAGAACGACGCGAACTGCATCAGCGACGCGCACGCGAGCCCCGCGACGCCGCCGACGAAGCCGAGCAGCAGCGCCTCCAGCAGGAACGCGACGAGCACGCTGGTGCGCTTGAAGCCGAGCGCGCGCAGCGTGCCGATCTCGGCCACGCGGTTCGCGACCGACGCATACATCGTGATCATCGCGCCGATCATCGCGGCGATCGAGAAGATCGTCGACAGCGTGATGCCGAGGATGTTGATGAAGGTCGACAGCGCCTTCGACTGGTCGCCGTAGAAGGTCTGCTCGCGCTTCGCCTCGTCGGTCAGCCGCGGGTCGACGTCGATGTCGGCCTTGAAGCGCGCGAAGCCGACCGCGCTCGGGATGCGCAGCACCATCGACGAATAGCTGGTGCGCCGGAACGACTGCATCAGCTGGTCGACGTCGCCCCAGATCTCCGAATCGAAGCCGCTGCCGCCCGCATCGAAGATGCCGACGATGGTCCAGTCGCGCTGCGCGAAATGCAGGCGGTCGCCGAGCTGCGTGCCGCTGAAGCCTTTCGCGATCGCGCTGCCGACGACGATTTCCGACGAGCCGGGCGCGAACGGGCGGCCGGCCACGAGCTTCACGTGCGGACGCAGCGCGAGGCCGGCCGGCGATACGCCGCGGATCACGACGTTCGACGGCTTGCCGGTCGACGTCTTCACGAGCGAGATCAGCACAACGGCTTCCTTCGACACGAGCGGCCGGCCGTCGGGGCCGAGCGCGACGGCCGGGTGCATCTCGAGCGCGTTGGCCTGCTGATGGTCGATCGAACTCTGGATCTCGGTCTCGGCGCCCTTGCGGATCACCACCGCGTTGTCCGGTTCGCCGGTCGACACGAGCGTTTTCGTGAGCCCCGCATCGAGCATCTGCACCGTCGCGAACACGAAGATCACGAGCGCCATCCCGCCCGCGGTGAGCGCGGTGGTGAGGCGCCGGGTCCACAGGTTGCGCGCGATGTAGGTGAGCGGGATCGCCATGCGCGCCTCTAGCCGATCGCCCGCAGGCCTTCGACGACGCGCACGCGCGCGGCCTGCCACGCCGGCACGAGCGCGGCCGCGAGGCCGACCGCGACCGAGCACGCGGCCTGCAGCACGATCGTCTCGGTCGACACCTTGAACACCGGGAAGATGCCGCCGGCCGCCTGCTTGAACAGGCTCGCGGCGGGCGGCGTCGCGAGGATGCCGAGCCCGCCGCCGGCCACCGCGATCACGACCGATTCGCCGAACACGATCAACGCGAGGAACCCGGGGCCGAAGCCGAGCGCCTTCAGCGTCGCGTATTCGGCCGTGCGTTCGCGGGCGCTCATCGCCATCGCGTTGGCCATCACGGCCATGATGATCAGGATCACCACGTACGACACCAGGCGGATCGCCGCGATGATCTGGTTCGACATCGCGACGAAGCCGAGCTGGAACGCCTGCTCGGTCTCGGTCAACGTTTCGGCGAGCGAGTTCTTGAACACCGCGTCGACGTTGCGCGCGATCGACGCGCCGTCGTCGGGGTTCGCGACGCCGAGCACGAACACGCCGACCTGGTCGGCCTGCTTCGGCGTGCGCTTGCGCACCGTCTCGTTCAGGTAATCCCAGTGGAACACCAGCTGGCGCGTGATCGTCGAATCGTCGCGGCCGTCGAGAATGCCGCGCACGACGAAATCCCACGTGCCCGGATAGATCGTGCCCTTCAGCGGAATCACGTCGCCGACCTTGAAGCCGAACTGCGTCGCGAGCTGGCGGCCGACGAGGCAGCCGCGACGGTCGCGGTCGTAGTCGGCGCGCTGCTGCGCCGGCAGGATGAATTCCGGATACAGATCGAGATAGTTCTCCGACACCGCGAAGCTCGCGAAGAAGTTCTTCGGGTCGCGATAGATGCCGCCGAACCAGTTCGAGCGGACCACGGCCGTCACGCCGTCGACGCCGCGGATGCGGTTCTCGTAGCTGACCGGCAGCGGAAACACCAGCGAGATCGCGTTGCGCGTGACGAGCCGCCCGCTGGACGCGGCCGCCGCGCCCGCGTACCACGCGTCGACGACGGTGTGCAGCAGCCCGAACGCGAGCACTGCGATCGTGAGCCCGAGCACGGTCAAGAGCGTGCGCAGCCGGTGCCGCAACGCGTTGCGCGCGATCAGCTTCAGCACATACATCGCGCGCGCTCCCGCCGCCGGTCAGCCGGCGTGCCCATCGATCAGCTCCCCTTTTTCCAGATGGACGAGCGAGCGCGCGGCGCCGGCCGCATGCGCGTCGTGCGTCACCATGATGATCGTCTTGCCGAGTTCGGCGTTCATCCGCTGCAGCATCGCGAGCACGTCGGTGGCCGACGCGCGGTCGAGGTCGCCGGTCGGCTCGTCGGCGACGATCAGCACCGGATCCGTGATCAGCGCGCGCGCGATCGCGACGCGCTGCTGCTGGCCGCCCGACAGCTCGGACGGGTAATGGCTCGTGCGATCGCCGAGATTCACCATGTCGAGCACCAGCTCGACGCGTTCGCGCCGCTCGCGGCGCGACAGGTGTGTGAGCATCAGCGGCAGCTCGACGTTCTCGAACGCGGTGAGCACGGGCATCAGGTTGTAGAACTGAAAGATGAAGCCGACGTTCGCCGCGCGCCATTCGGCCAGTTGCGCCTCGGCGAGTTGCGAGATGTCGAGGCCGCCGACGCGCAGCTCGCCGCTGTCCGGCCGGTCGATGCCGGCCACGAGGTTCAGCAGCGTGCTCTTTCCGGAGCCCGACGGCCCCATCAGCGCGACGAAATCGCCTTCGCCGATGTCGAGCGTGATGTCGGTCAGCACCGGCACGATCTGGTTGCCGCGCCGGTACGACTTCGCGACGTGGCTGAGCTCGACGAGGGGCGGCGGGGCGTCGTTCACGCGCGCTACTTCTTCGCGACGGTCACTTTCGCGCCGTCCTTCAGCTTCGCGTCCGGCGCGAGCACGACCGTGTCGCCCGGTTTCACGCCGCGCACCGCGACCAGCTCGCCGATCCGCATGCCGCGCGTCACGGCCACCGCGTGCGCGCTGTCGTCCTTCACGACGAACACGACCGGCCGGCCGTCGCGCTCGACCACCGCGCTCGCCTGCACGGCCGTCACCGGCTGCCGGTCCTGCGGCGTCGCGGGTTTCGACAGGAATGCGATCTTCGCGCTCATGTCGGGCAGCACGCGCTCGTCGCGGTCGACGAAGCGCACCTTCACGAGCACGGTGGCCTTCGAGCGGTCGACGGTCGGCACGATGCGCGACACGCGGCCCGCGAAGCGCATGTCCGGCAGCGCGTCGAGCTGGATCTCGCACGGCTGCTCGGCGCGGATTTTCGCGATGTTCGATTCGGCGACGTCGGCCTCGACCTCGAGCGTGTCCATGTCGGCGATCGTCACGACCGCGCCCTTGCTGTCCGACGCGGACGAGAACGGCGTGATGTTGTCGCCGACGTTCGCATGCTTCGCGAGCACGATGCCGTCGAACGGCGCGCGGATCACCGTCTGGTCGACCGCGACCTGCGCGGCCTGCGCGTTCGCTTCGGCCGACACGATCGCGGCCTGGTCGCTGGCGAGCGTCGCGCGCGCCTTGTTCACGCGGGCCGTGTCGGTGTCGAGCTGCGCGGCCGGCACCGCGCCCTTCGGCGCGAGCGCGGACGTGCGGCGCAATGCGATCTCGGCGTCCTTCAGTTCGGCCTGCGCGACGCCGAAGTTCGCGCGGGACACCTGCACCTGCGCGCGCGCCTGCGCAAGCGACGCTTGCACGTCGTTGCTTTCGAGCCGCGCGATGATCTCGTCCTTCTTCACGCGCGTGCCTTCGAGCACGCCGAGCCATTCGACGCGCCCCTGGCCCTTCGACGCGACCGCGGCCTTGCGCTGCGGCACGACGTAGCCGGTCGCATTGAGCTGCGTGTCGTTCTGGTACGGGTAGGCGGACGTGACGGACGTGGTGTCGACGGTCGGCCGGCCGGTGAGGGCGAGGCCGGCGACGATCGCGACGACGATCAGCGCGGCGGCGACCGCATAGCGCGCCCAGCGGCGCCGGCGCGGCACCGGGGCGATCGGACGCCGGTCGATTTTCAGTTTGTCCAGATTGTGGTCGGGCAATTTGAGCGCCTCGAGACGGCGGGGGTCGTGGGTTTCCGGGAAAGGGACGGATGGACGCCAGTATAAGCGTCGCTCCGGCGCCGCGCGAGCCGGTTTGCGGCGCCGTGCGGCGGCGGCCTGTCGGGCCGGCCGGCATCGGCCGACGAGCGCGCCCCCGGGGAAACCCGAGGACGCAAGCAACGTGTCAACTTGCCGCGAAGGCGGTGCGTTATGGAACCAGTGCGTCAGGTTTTGTCGCGACGGCACGGCGCAAGCCGGCCATGCGGCCTGGGGCTCCGATGCGAATGCCTCGCATCTTTAATTACCGGTACGTTTGATTTTTTCTCCGCTAAAGGAAGAACAATGAAGAAGACGCTCGCTTCGATCATCGCCGCAGCATTCGCTCTCGCATCGGTTTCGGCATTCGCACAGGCGTCCGCGCCGGCAGCCGACACGTCGGCCGCCGCTCCGGCACCGGCCAAGAAGGATCACAGCAAGCCGAAGCACCAGCTGAAGCACCACGGTTCGAAGAAGGGCCAGGCGAAGGCTGCAGCCGCATCGGCCGCCGGCACGAACGACGCAGGCACGCAGAACTAAGCGGTTCGCCGCCACGGCCGGCGTTGCCGGCCATCGGTCGGCCAGCCCCGCATGCTTCGGCATGCGGGGTTTTGTTTTTTTCAGGCACCGGATTCACCCGGTTCGTCGGCCCGGACGGGCGGCGGCGCGCGCATCGCGTCGACCACCGCGCGCATGCGCCGCCAGTGCGAGCCTTCCCAGAACACGCGCCGGCACACGTCGCACGCGGCGAAGCGCCGGTGCCGCAGCCGGACGCCGGCCGGCACGCGCGGCGCGGCGGCGGCTGCATCGAGCGGCTGCAGCGGCGCGTTGCAGCGCAGGCACAGCCGGAACGGTCGCATGTGCGGCGCGAGATCGAGCCGCTCGAACAGCTCGTGCAACTGGTCGGCCGGCCGCTGCGCATGCAGGTAGCAGCCGCGCACGACCGCACGCCGCTTGAGCAGCTCGCGGTCGCGCGTCAGCACGATCCGGTTCTCCCGCTCGGCGAGCGCCGCGAGTTCGTCGTCGCGGTAGTGGTTGTCGTAGCAGGTGTCGAACCCGGCGAGGCGCAGCAGTTGCGCGAGGCCGCCGAGCTGCGCGTCGGCGACGAAGCGCCATGCCGCCGGTGGCGGCCCGGTTGCACCGTGGGCCGCCGGCCCGGCGCGTTCGGGCAGGACTTCGACACGGTCGCCGTCGTCGAGCGGCCGGTCGAGTGCGGCCGGCGCGTCGTTCACGTACAGCCGGCCGATTTCGGTGTGCGGGACGCCGAGCGCCTCGATCGCATGCTTGACCGTCGCGTCGCGGGCGCATGCGTGCGCGAACGCCCGGTCGCGCTGCGGGCGCGCGAGAAAGGCGTTCAGTTCGCCGTGAAAGCGGAAGGTCGCGGTCGCCATCCGTGCAGTATCGCACCGCGCCCGGCCGGCGGCAGGCGCTGCAGACCGCCGGCATCTGTGTTTAACTCGCGGCTTCACGGAGCGAAGGAGCAGGACATGGATCTCGGGTTTATCGGGCTGGGCGAAATGGGGCAGGCGATCGCGACGAACCTGCTGAAGGCGGGTCACCCGGTGCGGGTCTGGAACCGGTCGCGCGAGCGGGCCGAGCCGCTCGCGGCATTCGGCGCGCAGATCGTCGACACGCCGGCCGACGCGTTTCGCGGCGACGCCGTGTTCTCGATGCTCGGCGACGATGCGGCCGCGCGCGCGGTGTTCGACGAGGCGCTGCTGGCCCAGGCGCCGCGCGGGCTGATCCACGTGAACATGGCGACCGTGTCGGTCGCGCTCGCCGAATCGCTCGCGCACGCGCATGCGTCGCGCGGCATCGACTATGTCGCCGCGCCGGTGATGGGCCGGCCCGACGTCGCGGCCGCCGCGCGCCTGACCATCATGGCCGGCGGCCCGGCCGAGGCGATCGACCGCGTGCAGCCGCTGTTCGACGCGATCGGCCAGAAGACCTGGCGCTTCGGCTCGCTGCCGCAGCACGCGAACGTCGCGAAGATCGCCGCGAACTTCACGCTCGCGTCGGCGATCGAGACGCTCGGCGAGGCGTCCGCGCTGCTCGGCGCGCACGGCGTCGCGATGCGCGATTTCCTCGACGTGATCACCAGCAGCGTGTTTCCGGGGCCTGTCTACGAAGGCTACGGCGCGATGATCGCCGAGCGGCGATACGAGCCCGCGCGCTTCAAGGCGCGCCTCGGGCTGAAGGACGTCCGGCTCGCGCTGGAGGCGGGCGACGCGACGTCGGTGCCGCTGCCGGTGGCGAGCGTCGTGCGCGACAGCCTGCTCGACGCGCTCGCGCACGGCGGCGGCGATCAGGATTTCGCGGTACTCGGCGAGGTCGCGCTGCGCCGCGCCGGCCGCTGACACGCGACAGAAGCGCGACCCGCACGGCATAATCGGCGGTTCGTTTCCCCCTACATTTGAGGCAGAGGCAGTCATGAACTTGCATACGTGGTGGCTTTTCGTGGCGACGGTGTTCGTCGTGTCGGCGATTCCGGGCCCGAACATGCTGCTCGTGATGACGCACGGCGCGCGGCACGGGCTGCGGCGCTCGTCCGCGACGATGGCCGGCTGCCTGAGCGCGCTGGTGCTGATGCTCGCGGTATCCGCGGCGGGCCTCGGCGCGGTGCTCGAGGCATGGCCGGCGATGTTCAATGGGTTGCGCTTCGCGGGCGCGGCCTACCTGATCTATCTCGGCGTGAAGGCATGGCGCGCCCGCGTGGACGACACGCCGGCGGCCGACGTCGATGCCGTGTCGCACGGGGCGTCGGCGTCGCGCGCGGTGCTGTTCCGCAATGGCTTCCTGGTCGCGGGCAGCAACCCGAAGGCGATCCTGTTCGCGGCCGCGCTGCTGCCGCAGTTCATCAACGCGGCCGAGCCGACGCTGCCGCAGTTCGGCATCCTCGTCGTCACGTTCGCGGTGATCGAGGTGAGCTGGTATCTCGTCTACGCGTCGTTCGGCACGCGTATCGGCGCCACGTTGAAGAGCCAGAGCGTCGCGAAGGTGTTCAACCGGTTGACGGGCGGGCTGTTCGTCGGCTTCGGCGCGATGATGGCGCTGGTCCGTCACTGATTCCCGGCCGGCTCCGGCGTACCGAACGCCCCGTCCCTTGCAAGAGGGCGGGGCGTTCGGCTTTTGGAAGCCGCTCCACAGCGTTGCCTGCTCACGCACGCGGCCGATCCAGCGCCGCCTTGCCGGCCCCGCGTCCAGCCACCAGCCCGAACACGGCCGTCGCGCCCGCGAACGCGAACCCGACACCGCATACCGCGCTCCAGCCGCCCCATGCCCATGCACTGCCCGCGAGCGCCGCACCCAGCGCGCCGCCGCAGAAGAACAGCCCGACGAATAGCCCGTTCAGGCGTCCGCGCGCGGCCGGGTTCAGCAGGTTGATCTCGCGGCGGCCGATCGTCTGGTCGACGATGACGCCCGCATCGAGCAGCGCCGCGCCGCCGGCCAGCAGCGCGAGCGCGACGCCGCGATGCGCATGCGCATCGAAGCCGAACCAGCCGGCGCCGGCGACGCCGAGCACGACGAGCGCCGCGAGCATCGTGCCGTGCGCGAGCCGCTGCGCGGCCGGGCCGTGGCCGCGGTCGCCCGCGCGGCCGGCGAGCGGCGTGACGATCGCGCCGCTCGCGCCGGCGAACGCGAACAGCGCAATGCCGTGCAGGTCGAGCGCGAACGGCGGCTGCGCGAGCCGCAGCCCGACGGCGGTCCAGAACGCGCTGAACGCGGCCATCGCGAGCGCGGCCGACAGCGCATGCCGGCGCAGCACCGGCTCGTCGGCGAGCAGGCGCCCCATCGACGCGAGCAACGCGCGGTAGCCGGCCGTGATCGACGGCGTGCGCGCCGGCAGGCGCAGCGCGAGCACGACGGCGATCGCCGCGTTCGCGAGCGCGGCCAGCAGATAAAACGCGCGCCAGCCGGCCGACCCGGCGATCAGGCTCGCGAGCGGCCGCGACAGCAGGATCCCGAGCATCAGCCCGCTCATCACGTTGCCGACCGCGCGGCCGCGCTGCGCTTCGGGCGCCATCGACGCGGCCATCGGCACCAGCATCTGGATCACGCTCGACGCGGCGCCGGCCACGAGCGTCGCGAGCAGGAACACGGTGCCCGACTGCGTGAACGCGGGCAGCGCGAGCGCCGCCGCGCAGACGGCGAGCGTCGCGACGATCAGCCGGCGGTTCTCGAGCAGGTCGACCAGCGGCACGAGCAACGCGAGTCCGGCCGCGTAGCCGAGTTGCGGCAGCATCGCGACGAGGCCGGCGAGACCGGGCGGCAGGTGCAGGTCCGCGCTGATCGGGCCGGTCAGCGGTTGCGCGGCGAACAGGTCCATCACGATCACGCCGACCGTCGCGGCGAAGAACAGCGTCATGCCGGTGCTCAGCACGGGCGGCGCGGCGACGGACGGGGAAACCGGGGCGGAGCAACGGTGGGCAGGGCAGTTCATCGGAAGCCTGGGAGGGAGATCGAAGGAACTCCCATCGTAGGGGCCCGATGTTTATGCGACAATTGAAATATGTCTAACATGATTATGCGAGTTTGTTTTGAATACGCGTGATCTCCAGGCGTTCGTCGCGGTCGTCGACAGCGGGTCGATGGTCGCCGCGGCCGCGAAGCTCCACCTGACGCAGCCGGGCCTGACGCGGCGCGTGCAGAACCTCGAAACGCTGCTCGGCGTGCCGCTGCTCGAACGGCAGAGCAAGCCGCTGAAGCCGACCGCGGCCGGGCGCGACGTCTACGCGCTCGCGCGCAACGTGCTCGGCGCGGTCGACGAGTTGATGGCGGCGGGCGCGCCGGACAGCGAGCCGTCGGGCGAGCTGCGCATCGGCGTGCCGCCGTTCCTGTCCGAGCTCGCGCTGGAGCGGCCGATCGACCGGCTGCGCGATGCATTCCCGCGCCTCACGCTGCGCGTGACGGCAGGCTGGTCGCCTGCGCTGGTGCAGGGCATCGAGCGCGGCGCGCTCGACGTCGCCACCGTGATGGTGCCGGCGAGCGCGACGCTGCCCGACGCGCTGACCGCGACGCTGCTCGCCACGCAGCCGACGGTGCTCGTCGCCGCGCGCGATTTCCCGCTGCCGGACGGCCCGCTGTCGCTCGACACGCTGTCGGGTTTTCCGTGGGTGCTGAGCCAGGACGGCTGCGGAATGCGCTCGGCGCTGAGCCGCGCGCTCGGCGCGGCCGGGCTGCCGTTCGACGTCGCGGTCGAGGCCTTCGGCTCGGAGCTGCAGTTGTCGCTCGTCGCGCGCGGCGCCGGCATCGGCATCGCGCCGCCGAACGCGCTGGCGCGCAGTGCGCATCGCGATGCGCTGCGGGTCGTGGAAACGGCGGGGCTGGAAACGCGAATCAACGTGTGGATCGTGCACGGCACGTTACCGGGCCGGCTGATGCGGCCGGTCGCGCTGCTGCGCGACGCGCTGGGCGAGGTGCTCGAGCGGGAGAACGGAACGGGGTCAGGTGCCGTTACGGCGGACTAGAGGCCGCATTCGAGGGAAAATCCTTATTTTCTCTACGGAAATGTTGCATTGCGGAAACCGATTCGATATGATTGGAACTGTCTCCTCCATGTCTCCTCTGATATGGATTCAGCCCGCCACTTAGGCGGGCTTTTTTTTGCGTGCGATTTTGTCGCGGCGCTTCCGTTGCCGACTGTCGCCGCGCTCAGAACTTGTACGTCATCCCGACGTAGCTGATGATCGGGTCCGCCTTCAGGTCCGATTTCGACTCGGCGAGCACCGAGCCGTCGGCCGCCTTGATCGTCACCGTCGACGTCGTCTTCAGCGGGATGTAGGTGACCGACGCCACCAGCCCGAAGTGTTCCGTCATGTTGTACTGCAGGCCCGCGTTGAACACCGGCTGCCAGGACGACGACGCCTTCGCTTCCACCGAGGTCGTGCCCGGCTTGCCCGCGCCCGCCGCGAGAATCGCGCCGAGGTTGTCCTGCGTCTGCTTGATGAAGTTCGTGTTGAGCTGCAGGTCGCTGAACCAGTTGTACGACACGCCGAGGCCGAGGAACGGCCGGAACTTCGCGGTGGCCTGCCCGAAGTAGTACTGCAGGATCACCGCGGGGCTCCACTGCCGCACGCTCTTCACGATCGGGTTGACCGAGCCCAGCCCGATGTTCTGCGTGCCGAGCGCGCCGGCCGGGCCGGGCGGCTTGATCGTGCCCTGGCCCGACACCTTGAATACCGGCGGCACGCCGGCCACCGACGTGACCGCGATGTGGTCGGTCAGGAAGTGGCTGACCGTCAGGCCGACGGTGTCCGCGCCGCTCGTGTGCAGCCCGGTGCCCGGCGACGTGAACGACGGCGGCAGCCGCAGCGGCGTGTTGATCGGCGTCGGCGCGACGTTGGTCGTCATCGGCGTGCTGCTCTGCTGCGGCATGATGTGGAACCAGCCCAGCGTGACGACGTTGCTGCCGGCGCTCTGCGCGTGCGCCGCGAGCGGCGCCACGGCGGCGGCGCCGGCCGCCGCGCAGAGAAGGGTTTTCTTCATCACGGCTTTTCCCTCCGCTTACTGGACGAATGCGCCGATCGTGAAATACGGCGTCGATCCCGCGTTGTCGAGGAAACCGAACACGCCACCCGTGAAGATGAACTTGCCGGTCGGCGACGTGCTGCCCGAACCCGTGTGGATCGTCGTGACCGTGCCCGGCACCTTCTGCGTGTAGTCGAGATCGAGCGCGGTCGCGAGCGATGCCTGCGACGGCTGGAACGGATCGAGCAGCGTGGCCTGCTTGTCGATCAGCGCGGTGGTCCGGTAGTCGAACTGGCTGTCGACGCCGATGTACTCGCCGTTCTGCGAACCGGCCGCCACCGCCGTCTGCGGCGCGAGGATCGAGATGCTCGATTCGTCGTCGGCGGTCAGGCCCGGCACGCCGTTGCTGTCCGGCGTCGGGTTCGGGTTCGCGACACCCGTGCGCACGAGGATCGGCACGAGCTGGTTGCGCAGCTTGCCGACGATCATGAAGCCCTTGCCCTGCGGCGTGGCCGACAGCGTCGGCTTCAGCTGGCTCCGGTAGTTGTTCGACTGGAACGCGCCGCTGCCGTCGGCCGACTGCACGAAGTTCGTGCCTTGCTGCACGCACGCGCCGCCCGCGAACTGGCCCGTCGTGTCGCACTTGGTCCACGTGCCGTCCGCGTTGATCGTCACCTTCGCATCGATCGACGCCGGCGCGAATTTCTGCGACGGCACTTCGCCGAAGCCGATGTGGCTGTACGTGCCCGCGACCTTCGTGATGTCGGTTTCGATCGACGAGAAGCCGATGAACGGGTAGTACGGGAATTTCGTGTCGGGCACCGCCGCCTGGCCGAGCACGCCGTCGAACTGGATCTCCTTGCCGGGAATCGTGCCGCCCGCGACGCCGAAGCCGACGAAGATGCGCGCCGGACGCGACGCGTCGAGGCTCGCGCCGTTCAGGCGGAACGCGCACTGGTTCAGCTTGTTGGTCGGCAGCAGCGTTTCCTGCGTGAGCGTGCCGCTGTCGACGGTGCCCGCGCGGGTCGGCACGACGGTGCCGGTCTTTTGCGGTACCGGCGATTCGACATAGGTGACCTGCCAGGTCATCTTGGTCGTGTCGAGCTGCACCTTTGCGAGTTCGCCGCTGCCCGCGCCGCCCGTGAACACGGTGTTGTAGTCGAGCGTGGCCGGGCAAAGCCGGTCTTCGACGAGCGGGGGCGGATTGTCGCTGCCGCCGCCGCAAGCCGAAAGAAGGGGGGCGGCAAGGGCCGCCGCCAGAATGAGGTTGCGCTTCATGTTGCTCCTCCAGATTTGTCTTTGTGCGGCGGCCAGCTCCCTGTCGGCCGCTTCTGTTGGTCGTGCTCGTCCTGCTTGCGCCGTGCCGAGCGCCTTCGTGCCTTCCCTGCAATGCGCGGCGGCGGGCCGGCCGCCGCGTCCTCGATCGCTACTTGCTGATCTGCGCGCCCACGCCGAAGTACGGGGTCGACGACGTCGTCGAATTCGCCGACGTCGGCGTGACGCCGCCGTTCACCGTGCCCTGGATCAGCGCCGCATACAGGCCGCCCGTCGCGATCACCACGCCCGATGCGGACGGGTAGCTCGCGCCGCTCGGCGGGGTAGTCTTCGCGTTCAGCAGGCCCGGCGTCGCCTGGCCGTAGTCGAGCGTGAAGCCGTCTTCCTCGGCCTGCGTGGACGGGTTGATGAACGACGCGTTGCTGCCGCGGATCAGCGCAGCCGTGTACTTGAAGTTCGAGTCCGCGCCCGCGTAGCCGCCGTCGATCGCGCCCGACGTGATCGCCGTCGCCGCGCCGAGCACCGCGATGCCCGATTCGTCGTCGACCTTTGCGTCGGTGTGCAACGGCGGCGTGCCGAGGTTCACGTAGCCGGTGCGCACGATCACCGGCACCGTCGCGCCGTTGAGCTGGCCGATCACCATGTGCGCGGTGGCCGACTTGCCGGTCGCGCCGATCAGGGGCAGCTTCGTTTGCGGCAGGATCTGCGGTGCCTGGGTGCTGTCGAAGTAGCCGCCGTTCGCGCTCGTCTTCCACGGATCGCCGGTGGTCTGGCAGCCGCCCGAACCGCTCGACGTGCACGCGCCGTTCGCATCGAACGTCTCGCTGGAGTTGATGCCCTTCGTTGCATAGTTGCCCGACGGCACGAGGTGATAGAGCAGCGCGTTGTACGTGCCCGGCAGCTTCGTGAGGTCGGTCGTCGTGTTCGCGAAGCCGAGGAACGGGTAGAAGTCGAAGTGGCGATTGGGCACCTGGCCGACGTTCTGGAATACGGGGAGGCCGATCACGCTGATCGTCAGCCCGTCGTACTGAACCGTCGCGCCGGGAATGCCACCGCCCGCCACGCCCATGCCGACCAGCAGCATCGGCGGGTTCGCCTGGTTGAAGTCGGCGGCCGTCGAATAGGTCGAACCGTCCGGCGCGGTGCCGGTGCCCGGCGTGAGGACGAACGCGCAGCGCGTCTGCTCGGCGGTCGGCAGCGTGCCGGTCGGCGGATGGACGACATTGCCGGTGATCGTCGTGCCGGCGCGGCTCGGCGTGACGGTGCCCGTCTTTAGCGGAATCGGCGATTCGAGCCACTTGAGCGTGTACGTCATCGCGACCGCGTCGATGTTGACGCTGACGATCTCGCCGCTGCCAGCGCCGCCGAGATACGTGCTCTTCACGATATCCGCGTTGGCCGGGCACAGTGCGCCGTTGATCGGCTGCGAAGGCGGCGGCCCTTGCGTGCCGCAGTTCGAGCCGGAACATTGGGGCGCATCGATCGGCGCGAGCGCGCCGCCAGAGTCCCCCCCACCACATGCAACCAGGAAAGGGGCAATGGCAAAGGCCGTTGCCACCCCCTTCGATAAGGCGTGCGACATGCCGCTGTCTCCAATCGTTTAATTGTGCGAGCTAATGTCGCTGCCTGGATTTTTGCTGTCAATTGATGAACCCGTCTAAAAAAGGCGATTGAAACGGGAACGGCAATTTGAATCCTTGCCCGATAAGGCGGTTGGTAAGAATTAAAACGCGCGGCGGGCCGTCGAAAGCTGCCGGAGTGGGGGCTGCGCGACGCCTGGCACGCTCTCGCCGCGCCTTCCTGCGTATAACGGCAGCGTTTAAATCGACGGTATCCGGTTTATCCCTATTCGGGATTGACTGGATAAAGAACGGGCTGGATTAATTCACTGGTAATCGCGCAATGGAAAGCTTGTAAATATTTGTAAATGCGCGATCCGGTGTTTTTATATATTGCCTGATACGGGTAAATAAAAAGCCGGCCAGTGGCCGGCTTTGCATGGCATGCGATGCTGAATCAGCGTTTGAGGCCGGCGTCCTCGGCCGCGCCGATGTTGAGGTTCATGCACTGGATCGCGGCGCCCGACGCGCCCTTGCCGAGGTTGTCGAGGCGCGCGACCGTGACGAAGCGCTCCGCGTTGCCGAACACGAACAGGTCGACGCGGTTCGTGTCGTTGTTCGCCTGCACGTCGAAGAAGCCGCTGTCGAGGTTCGCATCCGCGTCGAACGGTGCGACGCGCACGAACGCTTCGTCCGCGTAGTACTCGGCGAACACGCGCTGCACGTCCTGCGGCGTCGCGCGCTTCGCGAGCTGCCCGGGCGTGAAGTAGGTCGTCACCGCGAGGCCTTTCAGGAACGGGCCGACGATCGGCGTGAAGATCGGTGCGTTCGCGAGGCCGGTGTGCGCGGCCATTTCGGGCAGGTGCTTGTGCGCGAGGCCGAGCGCATACGGGCGCGGGCTCGCGAGCTTGCCGCCCGGCGCGGCGCTTTCGTACTCGGCGATCATCGACTTGCCGCCGCCGCTGTAGCCGGTGATCGAGTAGCTGTGCGCGGCGAACGTCGGCGCGACGATGCCCGCATCGACGAGCGGCCGCATCGCGAGCACGAACGCCGATGCGTGGCAGCCGGGCACCGCGATGCGCTTCGACGTACGAATCTTCTCGCGC
The DNA here is from genome assembly GCF_015712215.1 of Burkholderia sp. 9779_493. Taxonomy (NCBI): domain Bacteria; kingdom Pseudomonadati; phylum Pseudomonadota; class Betaproteobacteria; order Burkholderiales; family Burkholderiaceae; genus Burkholderia; species Burkholderia sp. 9779_493. The sequence goes on along the minus strand of NZ_JACCQA010000048.1, from coordinate 19,996 downwards.
TGCGCGCGGGTCAGCTCGGGCAGGCCGTAGGCCCAGTCGGCATGGGTGCGGAACGCGGTGCTCGCGTCGATCAGCGTGGTGTTCGGGTTCTCGACGAGCGACGCGGATTCGCGCGACGCGACGTCCGGCAGGCACAGGAACGTGACGTCGGACGCGTTGATCAGGCGACGGCGCTCGTCGACGTCCTTGCGCTTCGCTTCATCGATGCGCAGGATCTCGATGTCGCTGCGTGCCGACAGGTATTCGAAGATCTTGAGGCCGGTCGTGCCTTCCTGGCCGTCGACAAAAACTTTGGTGCTCATTTCGCTCTCACTGAATGAAACGGGAGCCGCGGCGCCCTGAAACCGCCATTTTAAGACGTCATCCGGCGGGCCTGTACCGCACGGGGCGAAAAAAAGACGGCCCGCGGGCCGTCTTGTGTCCCTTTGGCGCACCCCCACGCTGCGCGGCCACGCCAGCGGCCGGTGCGAGCGGGCGGGTGCCCCGGGCGCGCTCAGCGGCCGCCGGCCACCCAGCGCGCCGTCGCTTCGGCGACGCGCCGGCCGAACGCCTTCGCGGTATCGAGGTCGCCGGGCAGCGGGCCCTCGTCGGGCGTCGCGTCCGCCGGCGACTGCGCGAGCAGGCCCGTGAAGCCGCCGACGTAGTTGATGTCGTTGCGCGTGGCCGCCTTCGAGTTGGCCGGCATCATGCCCGTGCCGACCCACACCATCCCATGTTGCATCGCCAGCGTGACGAAATACTGAATCGTCGAGAACTTGTCGCCGTTCATCGTCGCGGAGTTCGTGAAGCCCGCGGCGATCTTGTCCTTCCATTTCTGCGTAAACCACGGTTTCGAGGTCGCGTCGGCGAATTGCTTGAACTGCGCGGACGGGCCGCCCATGTAGGTCGGCGCGCCGAAGACGATCGCGTCCGCCGCGTCGAGCGCGGCCCAGCCCGCGTCGTCGAGCTCGCCGACGGCGAGGAGGCGTGCGGCGGCGCCGGCATCCTGCGCACCGGCGTGCACGGCCTCGGCCAGTTTCTGCGTGTGACCGTAGCCGCTGTGATAGACGATGACGATGTTCGACATGAAGCGTTCTCCGGAAAGGGACGGGAACGGCGGCCCGCAGGCTCGCCGCGACACGCGCCGCAGTTGGGCGGCGCGACGGATGCGCGGCGGGATGCCGCGACCGGTGCAGCCGAGTCTAGCAAGCCGAAATGACCGGAAGAAAGCGCGCAGGCCGCGCACAGAAATTCGCGGGCGCGGGCAATCGCGACCGCCACGGGCGGCGGCGCGCGCTTACCTACTGCCCGTAAGTGACCGTGAGTCGCGCGGTGCCGATCGCGAGCGTGCCGATCTCGTGCTCGAACATCGGCGCGGGGCGGCCTTGCGAGATACGCAGGTCGGTGCCTTTCAGCGCGTAGACGGTGATCACGTAGCGATGCGGTTTGCCGGGCGGTGGGCACGGGCCGCCGTAGCCGTCGATTCCGAAGTCGTTGCGCGCCTCGCTCGCGCCGATGCGGCGCAGGAAGCCGGACGCGCTCGCATCGGCCGGCAGGCTCGTGACGGTCGCCGGGATGCCCGCGACGGCCCAGTGCCACCAGCCGTGCCCCGGCGCGTCGGGATCGAAGATCGTGACCGCGTAGCCGCGCGTGCCCGGCGGCGGGTTGTGCCATGCGAGTTGCGGCGAGCGGTTCGCGCCCTTGCAGTCGCCGCGGTCGAACACGTTCGCGGGCCGCACGCGGGCGCCCGCCGTCAGGTCGTCGCTCGTCACGGTGAACGGGCCTTCCGCATGCGCGGGCAGCGCCGCGAAGACGGCGGCGCACAGGAGGGCGGAGAAACGGAGCGGAGAAGGGCGACCCGATGGCGCAGGCGGAGTGATCCGGCGATCCACACGCATATGGCGCTTCTCCCGTCACGTGGGCCGGGCCGAGGCTCCCGGCATTGTTGGCGTTGTATGTTGCCCGCGCAGCTGAGGGCGGCGATGGATCAAGTCTAGCATTAGGGTTCGATGAGCGACGCACACCGGCGCCCGCGATTGCGCGCGGTCGGCGCGCAACGCGACGGACGAAAAAAAACCGCCTGCGATGAAGCAGGCGGCTCGTTCAGCCAGTGCGCCGGCATGCGTGCCGGCGGGGCGTCATTCCTTCGGGGCCGTCGCGCCGCCGTGCGCGGCCGACCATTCGGCCGGTGCGTGCAGGAATTTCTCGACTTCGTCGAGCGTCTTCGTCTCGAAGTAGCCCGACGCCTTCGCGACGCGCAGCACGTCCCACCACGTCGCGAGCGCGTGCAGGTCGACGTCGATGTCCTTCAGGACCGACACGCTTTCCTTGAAGATGTTGTAGTGGAACAGCACGAAGCAGTGGTTCACCGTCGCGCCCGCGGTGCGCAGCGCGTTGACGAAGTTGATCTTGCTGCGGCTGTCGGTGGTCAGGTCTTCCACCAGCAGCACGCGCGAGCCTTCCTCGAGATGGCCTTCGATCTGCGCATTGCGGCCGAAACCCTTCGGCTTTTTGCGCACGTACTGCATCGGCACCATCATCCGGTCCGCGATCCATGCCGCGAACGGGATGCCGGCCGTCTCGCCGCCCGCCACCGCGTCGATCTGCTCGAAGCCGATGTCGCGCGTGATCGTCGTTTCCGCCATTTCCATCAGCGCGCGGCGCACGCGCGGATACGAGATCAGCTTGCGGCAGTCGATATAGACGGGGCTTGCCCAGCCGGACGTGAAGATGAACGGTTTTTCGGCATTGAAGTGCACCGCCTGCACTTCGAGCAGGATTTTGGCGGTCGTATCCGAGATCGACTGACGATCGTAGCCTGTCATGGGCATTCCTTGGGTGATGAGCGAGGAGCGGGCGCGGGCCCGGTGGCGCAGCAAGGGGAACCTGCCCGAAGGGCCGGGGTGCGATCGGCGGGCCGATCGCATCGCTGCGCGCGTAGCCCGCTATTTTACCCGATTCAGGCAGGTTTTCGGCGGAATTCGCGCGGGTTCGCTGCCCGGCTCACCACCGGCGAAACAAACGGGGGTAGACCATCCCGGCGCTGATGCCGGAGATGCGGCGTCGCAGCAACGGACGTCATTTAGGGGGTGTACACTAGGCGACCCTTAGAAATCGTTCAGTACTTTGTACTTTCCTCTTGCCATCCGCCAAGGTTCGATGGCGTGCCGATCCGGTGCGTCGCGGGCCGTCTCGCAGTCGACCATCCCCTCGATTCAAGCAGACGCGGCCGAAGGTGCTGTGTACTGAGTCGTCAATATTCCGCATGTCTCTCGCAGGTCAATCATGGACGAACAACTGAAGCAGGCCGCTCTCGCTTATCACCTGAACCCGAAACCCGGCAAGATTTCGGTCACCCCGACCAAGCCGCTGTCGAACCAGCTCGATCTGTCGCTCGCGTATTCGCCGGGCGTCGCCGCCGCGTGCGAGGCGATCCACGCCGATCCGCTCGACGCGCAGAAGTACACGTCGCGCGGCAACCTCGTCGGCGTCATCACGAACGGCACCGCCGTGCTGGGTCTCGGCAACATCGGCCCGCTGGCCGCGAAGCCGGTGATGGAAGGCAAGGGCTGCCTCTTCAAGAAATTCGCGGGCATCGACGTGTTCGACATCGAACTGTCGGAGTCGGACCCCGACAAGCTCGTCGAGGCGATCGCGATGCTCGAGCCGACGCTCGGCGGCATCAACCTCGAGGACATCAAGGCGCCGGAATGCTTCTACATCGAGCAGAAGCTGCGCGAGCGAATGAAGATTCCGGTCTTCCACGATGACCAGCACGGCACCGCGATCATCGCGTCGGCCGCGATCCTGAACGGCCTGAAGGTCGTCGGCAAGAAGCTGTCGGAAGTGAAGCTCGTGTGTTCGGGCGCGGGCGCGGCGGCGATCGCGTGTCTGGACCTGCTGGTGAATCTCGGCCTGACGAAGTCGAACATCCTCGTCGCCGATTCGAAGGGCGTGATCTACGAAGGGCGCGGCAACCTCGATCCGTCGAAGCAGCGCTATGCGGCCAACACCGACGCGCGCACGCTCGCCGACGCGATCGTCGGCGCGGACGTGTTCCTCGGCTGCTCGAGCGCGGGCGTGCTGAAGCAGGACATGGTCAAGACGATGGGCGACAAGCCGCTGATCCTGGCGCTCGCGAACCCGGAACCGGAAATCCGCCCGGAAGACGCGAAGGCCGTGCGCCCGGACGCGATCGTCGCGACCGGCCGTTCGGACTACCCGAACCAGGTCAACAACGTGCTGTGCTTCCCGTTCATCTTCCGCGGCGCGCTCGACGTCGGCGCGACCACGATCACGGAAGAAATGAAGCTCGCGTGCGTGCGCGCGATCGCCGAGCTGGCCGAGGAAACCGACCAGAGCGAGGAAGTCGCGAAGGCGTATGAAGGCCATTCGCTCGAATTCGGGCCGGACTACCTGATCCCGAAGCCGTTCGACCCGCGCCTGATCATCAAGATCGCGCCGGCCGTCGCGCAAGCCGCGATGGATTCGGGCGTCGCGACGCGCCCGATCCAGGACATGGACGCGTACCGCGAGCAGCTCGGCGCGACCGTCTACCGCACCGGCATGGTGATGCGCCCGGTGTTCGCGGCCGCGAAGCAGAAAGAGGCCCGCATCGTGTTCGCCGAGGGCGAGGACGAGCGCGTGCTGCGCGCCGCGCAGTTCGTGCTGCTGGAAAAGATCGCGAAGCCGATCATCGTCGGCCGTCCGTCGGTCGTCGACATGCGCTTGCAGAAGATCGGCTCGAAGCTGAAGGCCGGCGTCGATTTCGAAATCGTCGATCCGGAAGACGATGCGCGCTACCACCGCTACTGGCAGGCGTATCAGGAGATCGGCGCGCGCGACGGCGTGACGCCGGAAGTCGCGAAGGCCGCGATGCGCAAGTTCAACACGCTGATCGGCGCGATGCTCGTGCATCTGGGCGATGCGGACGGGATGATCTGCGGGATGATCGACACGTTCCACAGCCACCTGAAGTTCATCGAGCAGGTACTGGGCCGCGCGAAGGGCGCCGAGCACTTCGCCGCGATGAACCTGCTGATGCTGCCGGGCCGCAACCTGTTCGTGTGCGACACGTACGTGAACGAGCTGCCGAGCGCCGACCAGCTCGCCGACATGACGATCCAGGCTGCGGCCGAGATCGAGCGCTTCGGCATCGCGCCGAAGGCCGCGCTGCTGTCGAACTCGAACTTCGGCAGCGCGCCGTCGGCGTCGTCGCGCCGGATGTCCGAGGCCCGCAAGCTGATCGTCGAGCGTGCGCCGAACCTCGAAGTCGACGGCGAAATGCACGGCGACGCGGCGCTGTCGGAACTGATCCGCAAGCAGGCGTTCCCGGGCACGACGCTGTCGGGTGAAGCGAACCTGCTGATCATGCCGAACGTCGAAGCGGCGAACATCGCGTACAACCTGCTCAAGATGGTCGGCGGCGAAGGCGTGACGGTCGGCCCGTTCCTGCTCGGCGCCGCCAAGCCGGTCCACATCCTGACGCCGGCCGCGACCGTGCGCCGGATCATCAACATGACGGCCGTTGCCGCCGCGAACGTGAACACGAAGTAAGCTCACGCCCGCGTGTGCCGCGCGTCAGGCGCGGCGCAATGAAAAACGCCACGGAACCTGGGTTCCGTGGCGTTTTTTTTGCGTGAACCGCGACGGGCGGCGGCGCGGGCGGGCGTTCCTGCTTCGAACGCCGCGCCGCGACCGCGCGTTACGCGACCTGCTGGTGCGACTGGCCGCCTGCCGGCGAACGCCACTTCGCGAGCAGCGTGTCCCACTTCTGGCGTACCGCGCGCAGGTTGTTCTCCTTCACGTGGCCGTAGCCCCGAATGCCGTTGGGCAGCATCGCGAGTTCGAGCGCGAGCGGCCGGTTGGCCGCGTTCAGCCTCGCCAGCACCTCGCCGATCAGCGCTTCGTACTCGCCGATCAGCGCGCGCTCGGTGCGGCGCTCCGCGGTGCGGCCGAACGGATCGAGCGCCGTGCCGCGCAGGAACTTCGCCTTCGCGAGCAGCCGGAACGCCGACATCATCCACGGGCCGTACGCCTTCTTCACGAGATGGCCGTGGGCGTCCGTCTTCGCGAACAGCGGCGGCGCGAGGTGGAATTTCAGCTTCCAGTCGCCTTCGAACTGCGCGCGCAGGCGCGCGAGGAACGCGGGGTCGGACTGCAGCCGCGCGACCTCGTACTCGTCCTTGTACGCCATCAGCTTGAACAGGTTGCGCGCGACCGCTTCGGTCAGCGGTTCCTGCACCGTGTCGCCGTCCGCCAGTGCGCGCTCGGTGGCGCGCACCTTGTCGACGAACGCCGCATAGCGCGACGCGTACGCGGCGTTCTGGTACGCGGTGAGGAACTCCACGCGCTTCGCGATCAGCGCGTCGACCGCCTTCTTCGTGTGCAGCGAGATCACCGTGGCGCCTTGCGCGGGCCGGGCGTCGCCGGCCGCCGCCTGCTTCACGCTGGCCAGGTCGTACGCGGCGCGGCGGCCCCAGTCGAACGCCGCGCGGTTCTTGTCGACCGACACGGCGTTCAGCTCGATCGCGCGTTCGAGCGACGCGAGCGTCAACGGCAGCCAGCCCTTCTGCCATGCGTAGCCGAGCACGAACGGGTTCGTGTAGATCGCGTCGCCGAGCAGCGCGACCGCGAAGCGGTTCGCGTCGATGAAGTCGACCGCAACACCGGCCGCCGCGCGGATGTCGTTCTCGGCGGACAGGCCCGGGAACGCCCAGTTCGGGTTCTTGATGAACTCGGCGGTCGGCGTCTGCGCGCTGTTGACGACCACCCGCGTCGTGTCGTGCCGCATCCGCGACGTGCACTCGTCGCCGGCCGTGACGATCGCATCGCAACCGATCACGAGATCGGCTTCGCCCATTGCGATCCGCGTCGCGTGGATGTCGGTCGGCGCGTGCGAGATCTGCACGTGGCTCATCACGGCGCCGCCTTTCTGCGCGAGGCCGGTGACGTCGAGCACGGTCACGCCCTTGTTTTCCAGGTGCGCGGCCATCCCGAGCAGCGCGCCGATCGTCACGACGCCCGTGCCGCCCACGCCGGTGACGAGCACGCCGTACGCGCGGTCGATCGCCGGCAGCGTCGGTTCCGGAATCGGCGGCAATGCGCTGCCGTCGACCGACACCGCCTTCGGCTTCTTCAACTGGCCGCCCTCGACCGTGACGAAGCTCGGGCAGAAGCCCTTCACGCACGAAAAGTCCTTGTTGCAGCTCGACTGGTTGATCTGGCGCTTCGTGCCGAATTCGGTTTCCAGCGGCTCGACCGACAGGCAGTTCGACTGCACCGAGCAGTCGCCGCAGCCTTCGCACACCGCGTCGTTGATCACGACGCGCTTGGCCGGGTCCGGATACGTGCCGCGTTTGCGGCGGCGGCGTTTCTCCGTCGCGCAAGTCTGGTCGTAGATCAGGATCGTCGTGCCTTCGATCTCGCGCAGCTCGCGCTGCACGTCGTCGAGCTGGTCGCGGTGATGGATCGTCACGCCGGGCGCGAGCAGCGCCTTCTGGCTGTCGTACTTCTCCGGTTCGTCGGTGACGATCACGATCTTCTTCGCGCCTTCGGACGCGAGCTGGTGCGTGATCTGCGGCACCGTCAGCACGCCGTCGACCGGCTGGCCGCCCGTCATCGCCACCGCGTCGTTGTAGAGGATCTTGTAGGTGATGTTCGCCTTCGACGAGATCGCCGCGCGCACCGCGAGCAGGCCCGAGTGGAAATAGGTGCCGTCGCCGAGGTTCGCGAACACGTGCTTCTCGTCGGTGAACGGCGCCTGGCCGATCCACGGCACGCCTTCGCCGCCCATCTGGCTGAAGGTGCTCGTGCTGCGGTCCATCCACACGGTCATGTAGTGGCAGCCGATGCCGGCGATCGCGCGCGAGCCTTCCGGCACGTTGGTCGACGTGTTGTGCGGGCAGCCCGAGCAGAACCACGGCTTGCGCTCGGTCTGCACGTGCGGCTTCGCGAGCGCCATTTCCTTCGCGTTGATCACCGCGAGCCGCGCGGCGATGCGCGCGCGCACGTCGGACGGCAATTCGAACTTCTCGAGCCGCGTCGCGATCGCCTTCGCGATGATCGCGGGCGACAGCTCGTAGTGCGCAGGCAGCAGCCAGTTGCCCATCGGCACCGACCATTCGCCGCCGGCGCCATCCTTCTCGTCGAACTTGCCGAACACGCGCGGGCGTTGCGCGTCGGGCCAGTTGTACAGCTCTTCCTTGATCGCGTATTCGAGGATCTGGCGCTTTTCCTCGACCACCAGGATTTCGTCGAGGCCGCGCGCGAACGCCTGCGCGCCCTGCGCTTCGAGCGGCCACACGCAGCCGACCTTGTAGAGCCGGATGCCGATCCGCGCGCAGGTTTCGTCGTCGAGGCCGAGGTCGGTCAGCGCCTGGCGCACGTCGAGATACGCCTTGCCGCCGGTCATGATCCCGAAGCGCGCGTTCGGCGAATCGATCTCGATCCGGTCGAGTTTGTTCGCCCGCACGTACGCGAGCGCCGCGTACCACTTGTAGTCGAGCAGCCGCGCTTCCTGCACGAGCGGCGGATCGGGCCAGCGGATGTTCAGCCCACCTTCCGGCAGGATGAAATCGGTCGGCAGCACGATCTCGGTGCGATGCGGGTCGATGTCGACCGACGCCGACGATTCGACGACGTCGGTCACGCACTTGAGCGCCACCCACAGGCCCGAGTAGCGGCTCATCGCCCAGCCGTGCAGGCCGAAATCGAGATATTCCTGCACGTTCGACGGGAACAGCACCGGCAGCCCGCAAGCCTTGAAGATGTGTTCGGACTGGTGCGCGAGCGTCGACGATTTCGCCGCGTGGTCGTCGCCGGCGAGCACCAGCACGCCGCCGTGCTGGGACGAGCCGGCCGAGTTCGCGTGCTTGAAGACGTCGCCGGTGCGGTCGACGCCCGGGCCCTTGCCGTACCACATGCCGAACACGCCGTCGTATTTCGCGCCGGGGTACAGGTTCACCTGCTGGGAGCCCCACACGGCGGTGGCGGCGAGATCTTCGTTGAGGCCGGGCTGGAACACGATCTGATGGGCGGCCAGGTGCTGTTTGGCTTTCCAGAGCGACAGATCGAGGCCGCCGAGCGGCGAGCCGCGATAGCCGGAGATGAAGCCGGCCGTATTGAGACCGGCGGCGCGGTCGCGTTCCTGCTGGAGCATCGGCAGGCGCACGAGGGCCTGGATGCCGCTCATGTACGCGCGGCCGCGTTCCAGTGTGTATTTGTCGTCAAGCGTGACGGACTTCAGCGCGGCTTCTAGCGACGCGCGTTGGTCTGCGTCTAGCGGGGCATTCATTAACTGTCTCCTCCACCCGGTCTGGGATCACCAAAACTTCGGTTGCGTCGGCATCTTTTGGACGCGTCTGCAGTGGCCGGCATGTTCGCCGGTTTTAAGGGATGGTAGCACTGGGGCAAACCCGCCGCCCATCGGTTGCAACGCGGGGAATGCGCGGCGGCGCCCCGCGAAAACGGGGCGGATGATGCGTTACATCATGTAAAAGCATGTAAAGCTGCGTTGATCTTCGGGCAAATGCCGTTAATCTTGTCGGCCTGCCGGAGGTGCCCGGCCGCGTGGGTTCGTTCCGACGCAGTCGGGGAGGCGCCGGCAGTTTTACAGGAGGTGCAATGAACACACGTCATATCCAGAGTTTCCTGATCGTGTCCGCCGCGTTTTTCTCGATGACCGGCCCGGTGCACGCGCGAGGCGCGAGCGCACTGGCGGCAGCCGGCGCGCAGATGCAGCAGATCGTGCCGGCCCAGGACGCCGCAGCCCAGCCGTCGGCCGAGCGTGCCGCCGAGTCGAAGGCGAACGTGCGTTGATGCGATCGCGCGGCTTGCGAGCCGCGCCGAAATACAAAAGGGCGGGAATCCGAGGATTCCCGCCCTTTTTCTTTGTGCGGCCGGATCGCGCGGGCGGCCCGGCTGTCGAGGCCGCTGCCGCGCGGTGCAAGCGTCAGGCCTTGTCCTGCACGACGCCGCGGCGGATCTGATCGAGCTCGATCGATTCGAACAGCGCCTTGAAGTTGCCTTCGCCGAAGCCCTGGTTGCCCTTGCGCTGGATGATCTCGAAGAAGATCGGCCCGATCTGGTTCTCGGTGAAGATCTGCAGCAGCAGGTCGTCGCGCGCGCCGTCGATCAGGATCTTGCGTTTCTTCAGCTCGGCCAGCGATTCGCCGTGGTTCGGCACGCGGCGGTCGACCAGCTCGTAATACGTGTCGATCGTGTCGAGCAGCTTCACTTCCTTGCTGCGCAGCCCGTCGACCGCCTGGTAGATGTCGCTCGCGCCGAGCGCGATGTGCTGGATGCCTTCGCCGTGATACGCGTCGAGGTATTCCTGGATCTGGCCGGCCGTGTCCGAGCCTTCCTCGTTGATCGGGATGCGGATCTTGCCGCACGGCGACGTCATCGCCTTCGACTTCACGCCGGTCACCTTGCCTTCGATGTCGAAGTAGCGCACTTCGCGGAAGTTGAACAGGCGCTCGTAGAACTCGGCCCATTCCTGCATGCGGCCGCGATGCACGTTGTGCGTCAGGTGGTCGATGTAGGTGAGGCCGTGCCCGACCGGGTTCGGGTTCGCGCCGGGAATCGGCTCGAAGTCGACGTCGTAGATGCTGATGTCGCCGATCGCGCCCGGCTGCGCGCCGTTCTTGCCGCGCCAGCGGTCGACGAAATAGATCAGCGAATCGCCGATCCCCTTGATCGCCGGGATGTTCAGCTCCATCGGGCCCGTCTTGTTGTCGAAGCCCCACGCGCCGAGTTCCAGCGCACGCTGGTACGCCTTCGCGGCGTCCTGCACGCGGAACGCGATCGCGCAGATCGATGGGCCGTGCAGGCGCGCGAAGCGTTGCGCGAACGAATCCGGTTCGGCGTTGATGATGAAATTGATGTCGCCCTGGCGGTACACCGTCACGTCCTTGTGGCGGTGGCGCGCGATCGCGGTGAAACCCATCCGTTCGAACAGGTGTCCGAGCGCTTTCGGGTCCGGTGCCGTGTATTCGATGAATTCGAAGCCGTCGGTGCCGACGGGGTTGTCCCAGTTGGGGATCTGCATGTCGTGTCTCCTGTGCGGGGCGATCGGCCGGGGCGGCGTGCGCGTGCTCGGCCTGGTTCGATGTCGACGGCCGCCTCCGCAATGAGCGTGTGCGGCGCGTCGAGACATGCGACAGAGTGTAGCGGGCGGCCGCGAGCGGAAACTTGCGAACTTGATCGCCCGCGCCTACGATGGCGCAATTTCCAGTCTCAAAATAATCAACGGAGGGCAGAAGATGGCGCAAGCCGAATTGGATGCCATCGATCGGCGAATTCTCGCGATTCTTCAGGAGAACGGGCGCCTGTCGAACCAGGAGATCGCCGAGCGCGTGAACCTGTCGCCGAGCCCGTGCCTGCGGCGGATCCGGCGGCTCGAGGACATCGGCGTGATCACCGGCTACGTCGCACTGCTGAATCCGCAGAAGCTCGGGCTCGACCTGCTCGCGTACGTGAGCGTGCGGCTCGAAAAGCGTGGCGGCCTCGCGCCGGTCCGGGTCGACGAGACGTCGGCGCGCGCGGGCGCGACGCACGCGGAGCTGTTTCGCGCGGCCGTGCAGGCCTGGCCGGAAGTGGTCGCGTGCCACGCGATGACGGGCGACATGGATTACCTGCTGCGCGTGCAGGTCGAGGACATGGCGCATTTCTCCCGCTTCGTGCAGGAGCATCTGCTGCATCACCCGTCGGTGATCGACGTGAAGACGAGCTTTTCGCTCGACTGCTTCAAGGAAACGACGGCGTTGCCGATTCGGTCGGTGCGCTAGCGGGCGGGGAAAGGAGGGGAGCCGGGTGCGCCACAGGCGCGGCCCGGCTGGCCGACGCCGTCGACGTCAGGCCGTCAGTGCGGCGGGTATCAGCGATTCGATGAACTTCGTCGTGCGGCGCGCCTGGCGCTTCATCGCGTAGTCGAACACCGCGGCCTGTTCCTGCAGCATCTCGGCGATGATCGTCGAGTGGTCGGCGGGCGGCAGCGACAGGTACGCATCGGCTTCGCCGTACGCGTACTCGATCCGCATCCCGGATTTCTTCGCGATGTGCATCATCGTCGCGTTACGCGACAGGCAGTGCATGTACAGCATCGTCACGTGCGTGTTGCGGCTGCGGATCGCCGCGCGCTCGAACAGCTTCGAGCCGACGCCGCGGCCGCGTGCGCTTTCGAGCACCGACACGCCGAATTCGGCGGTGCGCTTGTCGCCTTCGGCCGGCAGATAGGCCAGGTGGCCGACGCCGATCAGTTCGAGATCGTGGTCGAACACGCCGAATACGGTATCGCGACCGAAATCGATCGTGCGGACATAGTTCTCGATCACGTGGTCGGGCACCACCTGGCCGAAGCGCAGCAGGCGGTCCTCTTCGTCGAGCGAGAGAAAGTGGGTGAGCATCTGCTCACGGTCTTTGGAAGCCAGTTCCCTGACGAGAACCGGCGCAGTACCGGCGTGGCCGACAGCATCGGCACGGCGGTTGGATCGCGTGTTCATCGTGGGTTCCTCAGTGTGTGGCTGCACAAGCGGCTTGTGCAATGCAACAGCATTCTACCCGACCGAGGTAGGGGAAAACCCGCATTTGACGTTATTTGTGCCGAGGGTGAATTCTAAATCCGCTTAATTATTCGTCTATCTATTTGATTTTTAATGGATTTAAAATTCATCATATGAAACGCGCGACGGGCGGTCGCACTGTGCCCGCCGCGCAACGCATGCTGCTGCGCGGCATCAGGCCGCTGTCGACAGCCCGCGTTCGATCAGGTCGATTACCTGTTCGGCGAAGTCGCGGTAGCCGAGGCGCCCGCCCGGCTTCAGCCATGTGAAGGTCCAGTTGATCATCCCGAAAACCATCATCGTCACGGAGGTCTGGTTTTCCTTCGAGATGCGGTCGGGATACGCGCGCGCGAGCTGCCGCGTGAACGCCGCGACGATGTCGCGCTGGCGGTCGAGCACGATTTCGCGCTGCGCATCCTCCAGATACTTCACGTCGTTGAGCAGCGCGACGTGACGGCTGTGCGACGTCTCGTATTCGGCGAGGAACGCGCGTACGAGCTCGGCGAACGCGTCGCGCTCGCTGAGGCCGCGCCGCTGGCTCGCACCCTCGACCTCGGCGATGATCAGCATCAGCCGTTTGGTGTAGCGATCGAGCAGGTCGAACAGGATCGCTTCCTTGCTCTCGTAATAGTGATAGAGCCGCGCCTTCGACGTGCCGCTCGCGGTCGCGAGATCGGACATCGACGTGCTCGGGTAGCTCGTCTGCGCGAATTTCTCGGCGGCCAGGTCGAGGATCTGCTCGCGCTGGGATTCGTGGTCGGGCGCTCGGGTTCGGGCCATGGTCGAAGAAGATTAGCGGTGCGCGGCGGCCGGGGCCGCGCGCACCTGCGTGGAAGAGAGGGCCGCGGGCGCGTCGTCCTGCAGCTCGAGTCGGCCGGTGGCCGCGAGTTCGCGGCAGCGCCACCACGCGATCGAGTCGCTGACGAACAGCCCGCCGCGGTCGGCGGCGGCCATGATGCTGCCGACGAGGCGCCGCGCGGGCTGCCAGTCGGTTTCCGCGCGCGCGACGATCAGCGCGTCGAGATCGGCGTAGTGGCCGCTCTTGATCGTGTTGCTGACCCAATAACGCAGCTCGGCGTTCAGGTGCTTCGCCTCCTGCCACTCGAGCGCAAGGCGGCCGATGCGCAGGACCGAGATCGGCGCGGCCACCGGCCGCTTGCGCGCCAGTTCCGCGGGCGAGAACATCCCGGTCGCGCAGGCCTGGTCGGTACGCGACAGCGATGCGCGCTGCGCGGCGTCGAGGTCGGCGGCCGACAGCCGTACCTCGTTCAGGCGCTGCGGCACGTTGCGCAGGTGATAGGCGACGCGGCGCAGCAGCAGCTTGTCGCCGACGCTCGGCGCATGCCACACGACGACCTGGCCGGTATCCATCGCGAGCTGGTCGAGGCGGGCGAATTCGCCTTCGATTTCCGCGTTCCAGTCGGGAATCTGGTCGCCGAGCACGTGCTGCCAGAAAGCGGCGCGCGTGTCGGGCGTCTCGTCGGCGCCCTTCAGTGGCCCGACGCCGAGATCGTCGAGCAAACCGACGACGCGCTCGTCGCGTCCGGCTTGCACGAGAGCCTCGCGCAGCGACGCGGCGGCGGTGCCGCCCTGAATCACATGAATGGTACTCATCGGCCTGTCGTCAACAAAAGAAAACCGCCGACGGGCGGACGTTGCGATGTCCAGCCGGCCGGCGGCCCCTAGTGTAAGCGAGATGTGTGACGGCGAGAAACCGTCGGGCGCCGCGACGCGATGCCGCTCAACGTTCGTCGAAGCTCACGACGACCTTGTCGCTGATCGGGTGGCACTGGCACGTCAGCACGAAACCATCCTTCACCTCGTGCTCCTCGAGCGTGTAGTTCTTCTCCATCCGCACTTCGCCTTCGACCACCTTCGCGCGGCATGTGCAGCACACGCCGCCCTTGCACGCATACGGCAGCGCGAGGCCCGCGCGCAGGCCCACGTCGAGCAGGCTCACGCCTTCGTACGGCAAGCGCAGCTTGCGCTTCTTGCCGTCGAGCACGATCTCGAGATCGGCGGCCGGCGTCTGGTCGGTGATCTCGACGACCGGTGCGCCGGCCTGCGGCAGCGGCGTGCCGAAGCGCTCGACGTGCACCTTCGCCTGCGGCACGCCGGCCGCCTTCAGCGCGGCTTCGGCGGCGTCCATCATCGGCGCCGGGCCGCAGATGAACGCCTCGTCGATCGCGTCGGCCGGTGTCAGCGTGGCGAGGAATTCCGCGCATTTCGCCTGGTCGAGCACGCCGTTGAACAGCTCGACGTCCTGCAGATCGTCCGACAACACGTGGTAGAGGACGAAGCGGTTCATGTAGCGGTTCTTCAGGTCCTCGAGCTCCTCCGCGAACATGATCGCGTCGACGCTGCGGTTGCCGTAGATCAGCGTGAACGTGCTGCGCGGCTCGAGTTCGAGCGTCGTCTTCACGATCGCGAGCACCGGCGTGATCCCCGAGCCGCCGGAAAACGCGACGTACTGCTTGCCGTGGTCGGCGTTCAGGTGCGTGAAGAAGCGGCCATCCGGTGTCATCACGTCGATCATGTGGCCGGGCTTCAGCGTATCGAACGCGAAGTTCGAGAAGCGGCCGCCGCGCACGCGCTTGATGCCGATGCGCAGTTCGCCGTCACGGTCGTAGTCCGTCGTGCCGACGCAGATCGAATACGAGCGGCGCGTCTCCTCGCCGTCGATGTGGGTCTTCAGCGTGACGAACTGGCCCTGCGTGAAGCGGTACGCGTCGCGCAATTCGGGCGGCACGTCGAACGAGACGGTCACGGCGTCGGCGGTCTCGGGCCGCACGTCGCGGATACGCAGCGGGTGAAATTGCGGGGTCGCCATATTCAGTAGGGTTTGAAGTAGTCGAAGGGTTCGCGGCAGTCGACGCAGCGATACAGCGCCTTGCAGGCCGTGGACGCGAATTGCGCGAGACGTTCGGTGCGCGCAGAGCCGCAGCGCGGGCAGGTGGGTGCCGCGACCGGCCGCGGCACGAAGCGCACGACGTTCTCCCGCGGCGCGGCGCTGCCGCACTGGCCGACCGGCGGCGCGATACCGTACGCGCGCAGCTTGTCGCGCGCTTCCTGCGTAATCCAGTCGGTCGTCCACGCGGGAGCGAGCACCGTCTCGATCCGGTGCGGCGGCAAGTCGGCGGCCTGCAGCGCGGCGGCGATGTCCTCGGCGATCTGCGACATCGCCGGGCAGCCCGAGTAGGTCGGCGTGATCACGACTTCGAGCTGGCCGTCATCCGCGCGGCGGACGTCGCGCAGGATGCCGAGCTCGCGGATCGACACGACCGGGATCTCCGGATCGGGCACGGCTTCGAGCACGTCCCACGCGCGGGCGAGCAACGGATCGTCGCGGTGCGCGGCGGGGGCAGGGGCGGCGGTCTGGGCGGACATCGTCGGGCTCCGTGGCGTGGGCCGGTTACCAGCTCGCGCCGGGATGCTGGCGCGCGAGGCTCTGCATTTCGGCGAGCAGGTAGCCCATGTGCTCCGAGTGCTCGCCCTGCTTGCCGGTCGTCACATGCTTCACCGGCGTCGGCAACGTGAGCGTGGCTTCCGCGAGCGCGTCGTCCACGTCCGCGCGCCACGCGGCCTCGATCGCGGCCGGCGCCGGGCCGATGCCCGGTGCGACGATCGCGTCGTCGATCGCATCGGCGGCGAAGAATTCGCGCGTGTACGGCATCAGGTAGTCGAGCGCGTCCTGCGCGCGGCGGTGCGATTCGTCGGTGCCGTCGCCGAGGCGCACGAGCCACTCGCGCGCATGCTGGACGTGATAGCGGGTTTCCTTCACCGATTTCGCGGCGATCGCCGCCAGTTGCGTGTCGGTCGACGTCTCCAGCGCGCTCCATACGTGCAGCATCAGCGCCGCGTACAGGAAGTTGCGCACGATCGTCACCGCGTAGTCCTTGTCGGCGTGCGCGGTGCCGGAGACCGGGCCGTAGTGCGGCAGTTCGGCGAGCGTGAAGTTCGCGAATTCGCGCTCGGTGCGGAAGTACGCGTAGTCGTCCTCGGTCTTCGTCGCGCCGGTGAGCTGGCGCTCGAGCTCGGCCGCGTGCGTGTACAGCATGCGCGCCTGGCCGATGAGGTCGAGGCTCATGTTGGTGAGCGCGATGTCTTCCTCGAGGATCGGGCCGTGGCCGCACCATTCGGCGTTGCGCTGACCGAGGATCAGCGCGTTGTCCGCGAGGCGCAGCACGTAGGAGAGGTGTTCGGGCGTGATCGTCATGGCGCGGGCGTTACATGTGGTTGACTTCGTCGGGCAGCGTGTAGAACGTCGGATGACGGTAGATCTTGTCGCCCGCCGGTTCGAACAGTTCGGCCTTATCGCTCGGGTCCGACGCGGTGATCGCCGACGACGGCACCACCCAGATGCTCACGCCTTCCTGGCGACGCGTGTAGACGTCGCGCGCCATGCGCAGCGCCATCGTCGCGTCGGCCGCGTGCAGGCTGCCGCAATGCTTGTGGTCGAGGCCCTGCTTGCTGCGCACGAACACTTCCCAGATCGGCCATTCCTTGTTCATCGTTTTCTCCTGATTCCTGAATTCGAGGGGGCCGCTCAGGCGGCCTGCTGTTCGGCGCGGGCGCGGCGCTTCGCTTCGTGCGCGAGCGCGGCTTCGCGCACCCAGGCGCCATCCTCGTGGGCTTTCACGCGCGTCGCGAGGCGTTCCTTGTTGCACGGGCCGTCGCCGTTGACCACGCGCCAGAATTCGTCCCAGTCGATCGCGCCGTAGTCGTGGTGGCCACGCGCTTCGTTCCATTTCAGGTCGGGGTCGGGCAGCGTCACGCCGAGCACCTTCGCCTGGTCGACCGTCGCGTCGACGAATTTCTGGCGCAGATCGTCGTTCGAGATCCGCTTGATGCCCCATTTGGCGGACTGACTGCTGTGGACCGAATCGGCGTCGCTCGGGCCGAACATCATCAGCACCGGCCACCACCAGCGGTTCACGGCCTGCTGGACCATCGCGCGCTGCGCGTCGGTGCCCTTCATCATCGACAGCAACGCGTCGAAACCCTGGCGCTGATGGAACGACTCTTCCTTGCACACGCGAATCATCGCGCGCGCGTACGGACCGTACGTGCAGCGGCACAGCGGGATCTGGTTCATGATCGCGGCGCCGTCGACCAGCCAGCCGATCACGCCGACGTCGGCCCAGGTCGGCGTCGGGTAGTTGAAGATGCTCGAGTATTTCGCCTTGCCGGCGTGCAGCGCGTCGATCAGCGAATCGCGCGATACGCCGAGCGTTTCGGCCGCGCTATAAAGATAGAGGCCGTGGCCGGCTTCGTCCTGCACCTTCGCGAGCAGGATCGCCTTGCGCTTCAGGCTCGGCGCGCGCGAGATCCAGTTGCCTTCCGGCAGCATGCCGACGACTTCGGAGTGCGCGTGCTGCGAGATCTGGCGCACCAGCGTCTTGCGATACGCGTCGGGCATCCAGTCCTGCGGTTCGATCTTGCCGTCCGCGGCCATCACCGCATCGAACCGCGCCTGCTCGGGCGACTCGGCTGCGGCGTCGAGCGGCGCGACGTTGCCGGGGATGTCGAGGGATTGCGTGTACATGGCGAAGGCTCTCGTCCGGTTGAGTGTGTGCGAAGTATAAACCAACCGACCGGTCGGTTAATAAATTTCTTGTGGATTTGCGGCGGGACTCGGGTAAACGAGGGGCATCGGGGCACGATCAAGCGGAGCAAGTGCGGCTCCGCACGTGGCTCCAGCATCTTCTGCGGCACAATGCCCGCTTTCCGATGAGGATTTTGCCGATGTCATTCCGAAGCAGTTTCGCCGCGGCTGTGCTGGGTGCGGCCGTTCTCGTGTCGCCGCTTGCAGCGTCGGCCGCGCCGGCCGGGTGGGTCGCTGCGTGGGCGACCGCGCTGCAGCCGATTCCCGACCTCGCCGCACCGCCGCCGCTCTACCGCGCGCCAGACGTGGCCGGGCGAACCGTGCGTCAGATCGTCTACCCGACCGTGTCGGGGCGGACGGCGCGGATTCGCGTGAGCAACGCATACGGTCGCGCGCCGCTGGTCGTCGAGGCCGCGAGTCTCGCGCGCGCCGGCGAAGGGGCCGCGCTCGCCGGTGGTGCGGCGGTGCCGGTCCGGTTCGGCGGCAAGGTGTCGGTGACGCTCGCGCCGGGCCAGGAACTCGAAAGCGACCCGGTGGCGATCCGCGTGACGGCCGCGCAGCCGTATGCGATCAGTCTCCAGATGGGGCCGAACCAGCGGATGACGGTCTGGCATCGCGTGTCGAACCAGTTCAACTACGTGTCCGCGCCGGGCGATCACGTGAACGATCCGGGCGCCGCGACGTTCCGCACCCGCTTTACCCAATATGCGTGGGTGACCGAACTGGCCGTCGAAGCTGGTCCCGCACACGCCAGCGTCGCGGCGATCGGCGATTCGATCACCGACGGGCTGCGCTCCAGCGTGAACCGGAACCGCCGCTGGCCCGACGCGCTCGCGCGCCGGCTGGCGGCAGCGGGTGCCGATTCGGTCGGCGTCGTAAATCTCGGCATCAGCGGGAACCGGCTGCTCAGCGATTCCGCGTGTTACGGCACGTCGCTGGCGTCGCGGTTCGAGCGTGACGCGCTGTCGCGCTCGGGCGTGAAGGCGGCGATCGTGCTGATCGGGATCAACGACATCAATTTCGCGGCGATGCCGCCGCGCGCGGGGCTCGATTGCGATCACCCGCATACGCAGGTGACGGCTGCATCGCTGATCGATGGCTATCGCCGGCTGATCGAGGCGGCGCACCGACAGGGCGTGAAGGTCTTCGGCGCGACACTCACGCCGGCGGCGCTGCCGGCCGGGCGCGAGGCGATCCGGCTCGAGGTGAATCGGTGGATCCGCAGCGGCGGCGGGTTCGACGGCGTCGTGGACTTCGACGCGGCGCTGCGCGATCCGACGCGCCCGAGCGTGCTGCAACGCCGATACGATAGCGGCGACGGTATCCATCCGAGCGACGCCGGCTACACGGCGATGGCCGACGCGGTGCCGATTGAGCGACTGCAGGCTGCTGCGGGCGGCAGCTGACACGCTCGCTATATAGAGAAGGGAACGTTGCCGACGGCTGGTGGATCGACCGCGCTTCCCGGCCCGTCGAGCCCAAAGCCACCGTGCACGTGAGCGCACGGAGGCTTTTTCAAACTTTCTTCACAAAGCGCTTGCATGGATGGGGGCAGGTGCTTAGAATCACGCCTCTTTCGCGCTAACGGAAACGCGGCGCGGAGGGAAGGGAAGCAGTGCTGTTGGGGTTCGGAAGTAGCGAGCCTCGGCGGTACGGAAGTTGAGCCTCGCAGTCGCAACGAAGTCGTTCAGAAAGTTGTTGACGAACTGCGAAACACGGTTCATAATCTCGCTTCTCTGCTGCTGAAAACGCAGCGCTGCTGAGGGGTTCAAGATCCCTCGCAGACATGCTCTTTAAAAATTAACAGCCGATAAGTGTGGGCGCTTGATGACAGCGAGCTGATCCTCGG
>NZ_JACCQA010000047.1:0-42215 GCF_015712215.1 Burkholderia sp. 9779_493 | reverse complement strand
TCGCAAAGGGGCGTGGGCATGGCGGGAACGAAAGCCGGAGGCGGAACGGGCACGCAGGCGACCGACGTGCGCGACCTGGTCGCGCTCGCCGAACTGGCGGACATGCTGTGGCAACTGGGCGCCGAATCGACCGATGCGCCGATCGACGTCGCACCCTATCTCGACGGCCTGACGATCGTCGCGCGCCGCATTCAGCGGATGAGCCTGCTCGACGCGGGCGGCCGCGAGCTGGCGGCCCGGCACTACTACGCGGGCGTCATCGCCGGCGCGTGCGGCGACGAGTCGGCGATCGCGCGCGGCGTATCCGACAGCCTCGTCCGGCAATCGGGCGGTGCAGGCCGGCCGGCAGCCCGTTGTTTCGCGCTGCTCGCGCGCATGGGGCGGCGGCATGGCCGCGCATTCGCCGCGCAAAGCGGCGACCGGGTGCTGGTGTAACGCAACCGGCGCGCGAGCGAGCCCGGTGCTGCGGCCCGCTCGCGCGGCCCGTCGAATCTCAATCCTTCCCGAAACCGCCAAGCACCAGCGCCATCGCGCGGTCGATCGCATCGTCCCATCGACCGACGTGCGCGGCGCGCACGATCCGGATGCCGGGGTAGAGCGCGGTGCGCGAGCCGGTTTCCCAGCGTGCGTCCGCTTTCGGGCTGAGCAGCAGCACGGCCGGCACGCCGAGTGCGCCGGCGAGATGGATGTGCGCGGTGCAGGTCGTCACCACGGCGTCCATCGCGAGCATCAGCGCGGCCAGATCGCTGAAGTCGCCGATGGCCCGATGCGGGAAGGTGACCGGCAGGTCCGATTGCTCGGATTGCGCGGACAGGTCGCGATTGAGACAGTACGCGGCGTAGCCGCGCATCCGCGCGAACGGCGCGAAATCGCGCAGGCTGGCCGCGCGATGGAAGCGTGCATCGCTTTCGTCGCGACCGCGCCAGTTCAGCCCGATGCGGCGCGTGCCGGGCGCATGGCCGTCGTGCGACACACGCTCGCGCCACGTGGCCGCATGCGCGGGCGGGCCCGTCAGGTAGGGCGTCGGCACGCCTTCCGGCGCCGGCGCGTAACCGAACTGCGCGGCGAGCACCAGGAACGAACACCAGTAGTCGTGGGCGAGATGCGACGTGTCGACCCACGCGCCGTGCGCGCCGACGAATTCGATGCGCGGGAACGTCTGGCGCAGCAGGCCCGTCAGCGCGTCGGGGACGACCACGGTCACGCCGGCGCAGCCGAACGCGTCGAGCGCATGCAGATAGCGCGCGTACTGAAGCTGATCGCCGACACCGCCGTAGCTGAGGACGAGCAGCCGCTTGCCGTGCAGCGGCTGGCCCTGGTAAAGCCGCTCCGTCGCCAGCCCGAATTGCGCGGCCGTCAATACGTTTTCGCTGTCGATCGTGGCGCGTGCGGCCTCGTCGCGTCGGCCGGCACGCAGCAGCAGCGCTGAGCGCGCGAGCTGGATGCGCCCGCGCGCCGCGTCGGGCAGCGCGGCCGGATCGCCGAACGGGTCGAGCGCCGCAAGCCCGGCTTCGGGCATGCCGGCAAAGCCGTAGCATGACGCGAGCTGCAGCGCGATCGCCTCGTCGTCGAGCCCGCGGCCGCGTGCGCGCCGCCAGCGGTCGATCGCATGCCCCCACTCACCGCGCGATTCATGCTCGAGCGCGCGGTTCCAGTCCGTTTCGGGCGCGTCGGCATCGGCGACCGCGGCCGTCGCTGGCGCCGCGCCGTGTTCGGCCGTCGCGCCGACGTCGAGCGGTTCGCCCGTGATGAACAGGCGCTGCCGGTCCCAACGCGGGTTCGGCACGCACAGCAGGTTCAGCCCGTCGATCCGGTAGAACGTGTAGTCGAGACCGGCGAACGTGTCGATGATCGGCGCCTCGCCGACTTTCCAGTATTCGATCCAGCACCACGGCAGATGCGCCTCGATCAACTGCCGTGCGCCGCGCAGCGCGTCGATCTCCATTCCTTCGATGTCGAGTTTCAGGAAATCCAGCCGCGGCAGGCCGAGCGAATCGAGCCGGACGACCGGCGTCGGCGTGCCGCCCGACGCTTGCGCGTCGACGAGCGAGACCTGTCCGAAGTCGGCATCCTGCCCGTAGTCGACGTCGGGCACCTTCATCGTGCCGTTGGCGGCGGCCAGCCCCATGTTCAGCAGATGGAGATTGTCGAGCTGGTTGAGCGCCACGGTGCCGCCGAGTGCGTGAAACAGCGTGCGCTGCGGCTCGAACGCATAGACGCGGCCGCCGCGCTCGCGCAGCCGCTGCGCGACGGGCACGCAGACGAGCCCCGCGTTCGCGCCGCCGTCCACGGCGATGGCGCCGTCGGGCAACTGGTCGATCACGTGCAGGATCGTGTCGAGTTCGCCCTGGATATGCGGCCGGCCGGTCTTGATCAGCGCCTCGGCCTGCAATGCGCAGTGCCGGTTGATGACGAACGGGCCGTGGATCGAATCGATCACGACGAAATTGCGGACGGTCTGATTCATGGGCAGGGGCGCGGGCGAAGGAAATCAGCCGAGCGGGCGGCCGGCGAACAGATGCTGGATCTGCGTGGAATAGGCGCGGACGTTGTGCTCGGCGAGCGTGTCGACCTGGTGCAGGCAGCGACGGGCGGCCGCCGCGTAATCGTCGAGCCGTGCATCGTGCGTCTGCGCGGCGGTCGCGATCGCACGCGCCGCATCGAAGATCTCGAAGTCCGGATAGTAGTAGCCGACGTCGCGCAGGAACGGCGAGTTGTGCACGAGCGGGTAGTTGCCGTACAGCGCGTCGTACAGCAGATAGTTCAGGCCGTTTTCCCAGTGGTGCGACACGACGATGTCGGTGTGATGCGCGGCCCACGCGACGAACGGCGCGCGCACGTCGGCGGTGGCCTTGCCGTCGCGCACCATTTCGAGCCCGAGCGCGAGATGCTTGAAGGCGACGTTTTCCTTCTTGTCGAACGTGTTGGTCATGTACACGTGCTCGATGAGCTCCGGATGCTCGACGTAGCACGCGTTCGCGGCGAGCATCGGCACGATCGCGCTCTTCACGACGTTCAGGTTCGGCTCGAAGAACGCGATGCGCTTGGCCGGGCCGTGGTTGCGATAGCCGAAGCGCGCCTTCAGTTCGGGATCGGCGTCGAGGCTGCGCTCGATGAAATACGGCGACCAGATATGCGGCAGCTCGATTACCGGCGCACGGTACACGGCCTGGAAATACGCGGCGCACGTGTGCATGTGCTGCGGATTGGTCCAGATCTCGTCGAACTGCACGCGGTGCGGGTTCGGCCGCCAGTCGTTCTTCTCGAAGTTGATCGTCTCGACCGCGATCACGTAGTCGTTGCCGAAGCGATACGACACGCACTTGCCGCCGCGCTGGCGCACGACGTCCGTGTGCGACGGGTCGACGAACGCGTTCATCTCGATCAGCAGGTCGGTCTGGTGAACGACGGCCGACAGCGGCCGCAGCGCGTCGCCGAACGCGTCCATCATCAGCGCCTGCGGATACTCGGTGATGCCGTTGTCGTGCGCGAGCCAGACCTCGCCGATCAACGGCGACTGCTTCAGCAGCATGTACAGGTACACGCAGTGCTGGTTCGCACCGTTGTACCAGATCGACTGCGTCGCGTCGCGCTGCACGTTCATCGTTATCGCGACATTGAGTTTCATCGGATCGGCTCCGTAGGGCGGGCAGTGCGCGGCTTACTGCGCGGCGTTTTGCGTCTGACGCGGCACGTAGCCCGTCAGGTGCCAGCGGCCGTCGGTTTCGAGGCGAAAGCTCAGCTTTTCGAACATCGTGGCGCCGCTCGCCACCGTCGTCGCGTAATCGACGTTCGCATAGAGCCCGTCGGGCATCCCGGCCGTTCGCTCGTAGCGGATGCGCGTGACCTGCGCCCAGCCGCGATGGCTGACCGTGCCGACCGACTGGCGGGCCTGCTGCATCTGCGCCGCGAACTGGTCCTGCTTGAAGCGCGCCTTGACGAACGGTGCAGCGTCGGTCCATACCGCGCCGTACTGGCCGGCGTCGAGCTGCTTGAACACCGCATCGGAGTCGCGCAGCAGCGTGTCGGCCGATTCGCCGGCGGCTTGCGCATGCGCGCCGATCGCGATCGATGCGGCGGCGCAGCCAAGCAGCCATTTTGCGCGGGTGAGGGTCGGGCGTGCGTTCATGGGCGGGGTCCGGAAAGGGCGGCGCGTCACGCGTCGCGATAGAGGGTGGCGATCGCGTCCGTATAGGCCGCGACGTTCTCGGGGTTGTAGATGCTGACCGAGTCGAGCACGTGCTTCGACTGCTCGCGATACGCGTCGAGATTCGCGTCGTGCCCGGCGAACGCCTGCAGCAGCGCGCGGCCGCCCGCCTGGCAGTCGAAGTCCGGATAGAAATACCCGGCCTTGCCGAGGAACGGCGAGTTGTGGATCAGCGGATAGTCGCCGTACAGCAGCTCGTAGTACAGGTAGTTCTGCGCGTTCTCCCACGTGTGCGACACCACCGCATCGCCGTACGCGGCCATGAACTCGTACACCGCATAGCGGCTTTCGAACGTCGTGATGCCGTGGTTCACGATGTCGAGGCTCTTCGCGAAGTGCACGAACGTCGGATGTTCCTTCAGGTGAATCGTGTTGCACACGCGCACGAACTCGAGGAACTCGGGCTTCGCGCGATACGCTTCCTCGGTCACGAGCATCGGAATGATGCTCGTCTTCACCATGCAGATGTTCGGCTCGAACATCGTCACGCGCCAGCGCGGCTTGCCGGGCTGATAGCCGAACGACAAACCGGCGCCGAGCGTCGCGCGCGCCTTGTCGAACAGCATCGGATGCCAGATGTGCGGGACGATCGTGACCGGGGCGCGCAGGCCCGTCTGGTAGTAGTGCAGGCACGAGCGCTCGAACTCGGGAATCGTCCACACCGCGTCGTACGGCGCGCCGGAGAACAGGAAGCCCGACGGCTTGTCGAACATCGCGCGTTCGATGTCGATCACGTAGTCGTTGCCGACCCGCATCGTGACGACCTTGCCGCCGCGCTCGCGGAACGCGCGCAGGTAGTCCGCGCCGAACTGTGCGCTCATCTCGATCAGCACGTCGCAGCGCTCGAGCGCTTCGTCCATCGACAGCAGCGGCACGTTCCATTCGCCGAGCATCATCTGCGGATCGGCGACCTGTTCGCCGCCGTTCACCATCACGGCATCCGCGACGAGCGGCGACTGGCGCAGCAGCAGGATCAGCAGCAGGCAGTTCTGGAAAATGCCGTTTTCCCACAGCGACTGGCCGGCGCCGCGCACGAACAGCGACACGCCGACGACGAGACGCTTGCCCTCGCCGGGCGCTTGACGGGCATTGGAGTCCGACATGCGTATGCTCCGGTTCAGGCGACCAGACGCGAGACGAACGCGTCGAGGTTCGCGGGGTTGTCGATCGAGACCGACTGCAGCAGCCGGCCGGCCTTCGCGCGGTAGTCGTCGAGGCGTTCGTCGTGATGCAGCCACGCTTCGAGCAGCGCGCGGCCGCCCGCGGCCGAGTCGAAGTCCGGGTAGTAGTAGCCGGCGTCGCCGATCAGCGTCGAGTTGTGGATCAGCGGATAACCGCCGTACAGCACGTCGTAATACAGATAGTTCTGCCCGTTTTCCCAGTGATGCGACACGACCGCATCCGCATGGCGCGCCATGAAGCCTGGCAGGTCGAGGCGCGGTTCGAAGGTCGCCTTGTGCTGGCGCACGAGATCGAGGCTGTTCGCGAAGTGCACGAAGGTCGGATGTTCCTTCATGTGCATCGCGTTGACGACGAACATGTGCTGCACCGCGTCCGGCCGCGCGCGGTAGAACGCGTCGCACGCCAGCATCGGGTAGTGGCAGGACTTCGCGACCGAGATGTTCGGTTCGAGCATCGCGAGGCGCCACGGGCGGGCGCCGGGCTGATAGCCGAACGTCGCCCCTTCGCCGGCGATCGCGGCGACGCGGCGCTCGAGGAAGTACGGCGACCAGATGTGCGGCATCAGATGGACGGGCGCGCGCAGGATCGTCTGCAGCATCGGCGCGGCGGTCTTGTCGTATTGCGGCAGCAGCCACACTTCGTCGAACGGTGCGCCGTTGAACACGTGCCCCGACGGTTTCCCGAAGATCGGCGTTTCGCACAGGCCCGCATACACGTGCCCGCAGAAGAACGCGGCGATCTTCTTGCCGAGCGCCTTCATGTGCCGCAGCCACTCGACCGGCAATTGCGCGCCCATTTCGATCACGACGTCGAGTTCGTGCGTGACGTCGGCGGGTTTCACCAGCGGGATGTCGAGGCCGTCGAGTTCGAGGCCGGCCGGCAGCGCGTTGGCGTCGCCGCCGTTCAGGAAATAGACGGGGCCGACGCGATCCGAGCGCTTGAGCATCATCGCGAGGAACGCGATGTTCTGGTGAATGCCGTTTTCCCAGATCGCCTGGCCGTCGCGCGCAAACAGCGAGATGCCGACCGCCGGCCGTTGCTTGCGGGTGCCGCCCGCGGCGGCTTCATTGATGTCCGTCACCGGTTGGTTTCCTCTGCGGCGTCATGCGTCCGGGCATCGCGTCGAGCGTATGGCCGGCAGCGGCGCGCCGTGGATCGTCATGGTTGGATTCGCGCCGGTGCGCCGCGGTGCACGAATCGGGCGACGAGATTCGCGCGGGCGGCAGCCGGATTCCGGCGTGTCGTCGGGCACGCCTGGCACGGCGCGCGTCGGGCAGGCTGCCCCGGCGACTGTCTGCGGCGATTGTGGCATGGAAACCGCCGGTTTTGGCAGGACGTGACGAACTTTGACATAGCCGCCGGCCAACGGAAACGGGCGCAGGCGTTGCGGCGCCCGGTGGTCCGGCGGCGTGCCGGCGCGGCGCGGACGGCACGCCGGATCGCGCGGCCGCAGGCGGCTCAGTGCTGCAGCCGGATTTCGACGCGGCGGTTGCTGGCGCGGCCTTCCGGCGTCGCGTTGGATGCGACCGGATCGGCCTTGCCGCGGCCCGAGACCGTCATCGAGTCGGTCTTGAGCCCGTGCGCCTTCAGATAGGCGGCGACCGATTCGGCCCGGCGCTTCGACAGCGCGAGGTTGTAGTCGTCGCTGCCCACCGAATCGGTGAAGCCGGTGACCGTCACTTGCGAGTACGTGCGGTCGGCGCGCTCGCTCAGCAGCCGGTCCAGCGATTCGCGCGCGGTCGGCGCGAGCGTCGCGTGGTCGGTGGCGAACAGCGCGTCGCCCGACAGGTTCACGCGTTCGACCACGGCGGCGGCCGGCTCGGAGGCCGAGGCCGCTTCGGCCGGTGCGGCGCCGCACTGGAAGACCAGCGTGGCCGGATCGGATTTGTCGCGCAGCGCGCGGGCCGAGTCCACGGCGCGCACGGGCTCGTCGCCGCAGATCTTGCGGGCGGCCTTCATGCAGGTCTGCGGGCCCGACAGCAGGCCGTGGCAGTCCACCTGGAAGGTGCGCACGCCGTTGCGCGGCTGCAGTTCGGAGGCGCTGAAGGTCGGGCCGGATGCGGTCGAGCACGCGGCGAGGGCCGTTGCGGAAAGCGCGAGCGCAAGAGCGAGTTTGTTCACGGTGACGTCCTTAAAGCTTGGGTTGACCGAGGCCCGCCGCGCGGTACGCGGCGGGCTCGTCCTGCCGTCGGAGCCGCGGGCCGCCCGGCTGGCGAGCCGGACGGCCGGGCGGCGCGACGCATTACTTCCACTGATACAGCATGCCGGCGCCGATCACCTTCTGACCGCCGCTGAAGCCGCCGTTGATCGACGCCTTCAGGTTCTCCGTGATGCGCGCCTGCATGTTGACCGCCATCGCCTTCTGGCCGAGGAAGGTCGACGTGCCCACGCCCATCCCGAAGTTGGCGTCGCGATCGAGCTGCGGGATCGACGCCATCGCGCCGACGGCCGCGATACCCTGCTTCGCCATCTGGTCGGTCTGCTGCAGTTGCGAACCCAGCGAGTTGATCTGCGCCTGCTGGCCCGACAGTGCCGTCGACAGCGTCGTCTGCACCTGCGTCAGCTGGTTCACGTTCACCGCGTCGGTGCCTTGCGTACCCGGC
This sequence comes from Burkholderia sp. 9779_493, assembly GCF_015712215.1. Lineage (NCBI taxonomy): Bacteria > Pseudomonadati > Pseudomonadota > Betaproteobacteria > Burkholderiales > Burkholderiaceae > Burkholderia > Burkholderia sp. 9779_493. The sequence goes on along the minus strand of NZ_JACCQA010000047.1, from coordinate 34,223 downwards.
GCGACGTTCGTGATCTGCCGCTGCTGCTGGTCGCTGCCGACCGACACCACGTTCGAGCGACCGCCGTCGTTCGAACCCGCGCCGATCGCCACCGAGTTCGAGCCGGCGGTGACGACCGGGACGTCGGTGCCCTTGCCGTTCATGTCGGCCGCGATGCCGTTGTTGTTGGCTGCACGCGTCGTGTTGTTGTTGATCGACGTCGACAACTGGTTCAACTGGTTGTTGATGTTCGTCACGCCGGTCGACAGCGATGCCACGTTGCTGTTCGTCGTGCTCAGGCCGGTGGACAGCGAACCGATGCCGGTCGAAGTCGACGTCGACAGCGAGTTGACGTTGCTGTTCGTCGTGCTGAGGCCCGTCGACAGCGAGTTGATCGCGGTCGAGGTCGACGTGGACAGCGAGGCCACGTTGCTGTTCGTCGTGCTCAGGCCGGTCGACAGCGAGTTGATGCCGGTCGACAGGGATGCGACGTTCGACGCGGTGGACGTCGACAGCGTGTTGATCGCGTTGTTCGTCGCGTTCAGCTGGCTGCCGTTGATCGCGTCCGTGCTCGTGGCCGAGATCCGACCCGCGGCGACGTTCGTGATCTGGCGTTCCTGGCCCGGTGCGCCGACGCTCACCACGCCGACCGGCGAGCCGCCCGCGAACGGGTACGTGACGCCGCCGATCGTGGCGCTCGAGGTGCCGACCGCCGCGGCCGTGACCGAGTTCGCGCCGAGTGCGATCGAGTTCGCGACGTTCGCTTGCGCGTTCGTGCCGAAGGCGAGCGCGTCGGCGGCCGTGGCCTTGGCGGCCGAGCCGTAGGCCTGTGCGCCGGTGGCGCTGGCCGTGGCCTGGCTGCCCAGCGCGATCGTGTTGTCCGCGGTGGCCTGGTTCGAGCTGCCGAGGGCGAGCGCGCTGGCGCCGGTTGCCGTGTTCTGGTTGCCGAGGGACACCGCGCCGTCGCCGGTCGCCGTATTGTTCGCACCCATCGCCACGGCGCCGGTACCCGTCGCCACGTTCGGATCGCCGATCGCGACCGCGCCATCGCCGGATGCCGTGTTGCCGGAGCCGATCGATACCGCCTTGCCGCCCGTTGCCGATGCGTTCTGGCCGATCGCGACCGCGCCTGCCGTCTGCGCGTTCGAGCCGTCGCCGACTGCCACGCTGCTCGCGCCCGCCGCGCTGGCGTTCACGCCGGCGGCGAGGGCATTGGTGCCGGTTGCACCGGTGTTGTCGTAGTTGGCTTGCTGCACGCCGTTGTCGTTGACGCTGTAGTAGTGCGTCTTCGCGGCGTTGATCGCGGTCGAGGTCGAGGTCGACAGCGACGACACCGAGCTGTTCGTGCTGCTCAGGCCGGTGGACAGCGAGCCGATGCCGGTCGACGTCGAGGTGGACAGCGACAGGATCGTGCTGTCCGTGCTGCTCAGGCCGGTGGACAGCGAGCTGATGCCGGTCGAGGTCGAAGTCGACAGGGACGTGATCGAGCTGGTGGCCGACGACAGACCCGTCGAGGTGGAGGTCGACAGGGAGCTGATCGAGCTGTTGGCCGAGGACAGGCCGGTCGACGTCGAGGTCGACAGGGACGACACCGAGCTGTTGGTCGAGCTCAGGCCAGTGGACAGCGAGCTGATACCGGTCGAAGTCGAGGTCGAGAGCGACGTGATCGAGCTGTTGGCCGACGACAGACCGGTCGAAGTCGAAGTCGACAGCGAGGTGATCGAGCTGTTAGCCGACGACAGGCCCGTCGAAGTCGAAGTCGACAGCGACGTGATCGAGCTGTTTGCCGACGAGAGGCCGGTCGACGTCGAAGTCGACAGCGACGTGATGGAGCTGTTTGCCGACGAGAGGCCGGTCGAAGTCGAGGTCGAGAGCGACGTGATCGAGCTGTTCGCGGACGAAAGACCCGTCGAAGTCGAGGTCGACAACGACGTGATCGAGCTGTTAGCCGACGACAGACCGGTCGAGGTCGAAGTCGACAGCGAGGTGATCGAGCTGTTAGCCGACGACAGACCGGTCGAGGTCGAAGTCGACAGGGACGTGATCGAACTGTTAGCCGAGGACAGACCCGTCGAGGTCGAAGTCGACAGCGAGGTGATCGAGCTGTTCGCGGACGACAAGCCGGTCGAAGTCGAGGTCGACAGCGAGGTGATCGAGCTGTTAGCCGACGACAGCCCCGTCGAGGTCGAGGTCGAGAGCGACGTGATCGAGCTGTTAGCCGACGACAGGCCGGTCGACGTCGAGGTCGAGAGCGAAGTGATCGAGCTGTTAGCCGACGACAGACCCGTCGAAGTCGAGGTCGACAGCGACGTGATCGAGCTATTGGCCGACGAAAGACCCGTCGAGGTCGAGGTCGACAGCGAGGTGATCGAACTGTTGGCCGACGACAGGCCGGTCGAGGTCGAAGTCGACAGCGACGTGATCGAGCTGTTAGCCGACGAAAGGCCGGTCGAGGTCGAAGTCGACAGCGACGTGATGGAGCTATTGGCCGACGACAGGCCCGTCGAGGTCGAGGTCGACAGCGACGTGATCGAGCTATTGGCCGACGACAGGCCCGTCGAGGTCGAGGTCGACAGCGAGGTGATCGAGCTTTTGGCCGACGACAGGCCCGTCGAGGTCGAAGTCGAGAGCGACGTGATCGAGCTGTTAGCCGACGACAAGCCCGTCGAAGTCGAAGTCGACAGCGAAGTGATCGAGCTATTCGCGGACGACAGGCCCGTCGAAGTCGAAGTCGAGAGCGACGTGATCGAGCTATTTGCGGACGACAGGCCGGTCGAGGTCGAAGTCGACAGCGACGTGATCGAGCTGTTCGCGGACGACAAGCCGGTCGAAGTCGAAGTCGAGAGCGACGTGATCGAGCTATTTGCGGACGACAGGCCGGTCGAGGTCGAAGTCGACAGCGAGGTGATCGAACTGTTAGCCGACGAAAGACCCGTCGAGGTCGAGGTCGACAGCGACGTGATGGAGCTGTTGGCCGACGACAAGCCGGTCGAGGTCGAAGTCGACAGCGACGTGATCGAGCTGTTCGCGGACGACAAGCCGGTCGAAGTCGAGGTCGAGAGCGAAGTGATCGAGCTGTTGGCCGACGACAGACCCGTCGAGGTCGAGGTCGACAGCGAGGTGATCGAGCTGTTCGCGGACGAAAGGCCAGTCGAGGTCGAAGTCGAGAGCGAGGTGATCGAGCTGTTAGCGGACGACAAGCCGGTCGAAGTCGAGGTCGACAGCGAGGTGATCGAGCTGTTAGCCGAGGACAAGCCCGTCGAAGTCGAAGTCGAGAGCGAAGTGATCGAGCTATTTGCGGACGACAGGCCAGTCGAGGTCGAAGTCGAGAGTGACGTGATCGAGCTGTTAGCCGACGACAGGCCCGTCGAAGTCGAGGTCGACAGAGACGTGATCGAGCTGTTGGCCGACGACAGGCCGGTCGAGGTCGAGGTCGAGAGCGACGTGATCGAGCTGTTAGCCGACGACAGACCGGTCGAGGTCGAAGTGGACAGCGACGAAATGGCGCTGGTCGCAGTACCGACTTGCTGGGCGACCGAATACAGTTGGCTGCCGTTGATCGCGTCGGTACTGGTGGAGGTCACTTGACCCGCGGCGACATTGGTGACTTGTCGTTCCTTGCCGGCATCACCCACGCTGACGACGCCGACTGGCTTGGCGCCAGCGAATCCGCTGAACGTCACGCCGTTGACGGTCGCGCTGCTCGTGGGCGTTGCCGCGACGGTCTTCGAGTCGGCGCCAAGTGCGACGGAGTCGTCTGTGCTGGCGACCGCGCCGAGGCCGATGGCGACGGAGTTGATCGTGCTGGCGACGGCGCCCGAGCCAATGGCGACAGCGTCGGTGCCCGTTGCGGTGCTGTCGGCGCCGGTCGAGTTCGCGTGGAAGTACTTGATGCCCTGGCTGTTGATGTTGTTGATCGCCGAGCCGACGCTGTTGGCGGTCGACGTCGTGCCGTTCGCGTTGTATGTGGTGTACGACGGGGCCGAAACCTTGCCTGTCGTCGGGTCGTACGTCGAACCGCCGCCAAGTGCCGAGGCGGTGCTGCTGCCGAGGTTGTCCGTCTTCGTCGAGACCGTGCTCAGGCCGGTGGACAGCGAGTTGATGCCGGTCGAGGTCGACGTGGACAGCGACGAGATCGAGCTGTTAGCCGACGAGAGACCGGTCGACGTGGAAGTCGACAGCGACGTAACCGAGCTGTTAGCCGAGCTGAGGCCGGTGGACAGCGAGTTGATGCCGGTCGAGGTCGACGTGGACAGCGACGAGATCGAGCTGTTAGCCGACGAGAGGCCGGTAGACGTGGAAGTCGAAAGCGACGTAACCGAGCTGTTTGTCGAGCTGAGGCCGGTGGACAGCGAGTTGATGCCGGTCGAGGTCGACGTGGACAGCGACGAGATCGAGCTATTAGCCGACGAGAGGCCGGTCGACGTGGAAGTCGAAAGCGACGTAACCGAGCTGTTTGTCGAGCTGAGGCCCGTCGACAGCGAGTTGATGCCGGTCGAGGTCGACGTGGACAGCGACGAGATCGAGCTGTTAGCCGAGGAGAGGCCGGTCGACGTGGAAGTCGAAAGCGACGTAACCGAGCTGTTTGCCGAGCTGAGGCCGGTGGACAGCGAGTTGATGCCGGTCGAGGTCGACGTGGACAGCGACGAGATCGAGCTGTTGGCCGACGAGAGACCCGTCGACGTGGAAGTCGAAAGCGACGTAACGGAGCTGTTTGCCGAGCTGAGGCCGGTGGACAGCGAGTTGATGCCGGTCGAGGTCGACGTGGACAGCGACGAGATCGAGCTGTTGGCCGACGAGAGACCCGTCGACGTGGAAGTCGACAGCGACGTAACCGAGCTGTTTGCCGAGCTGAGGCCCGTCGACAGCGAATTGATACCCGTCGAAGTCGAGGTCGACAGGGAGCCGATCGAGCTATTAGCCGAGGAGAGACCCGTCGACGTGGAAGCCGAAAGCGACGTAACCGAGCTGTTTGTCGAGCTGAGGCCGGTGGACAGCGAGTTGATGCCGGTCGAAGTCGAGGTCGACAGGGAGCCGATCGAGCTATTAGCCGAGGAGAGACCCGTCGACGTGGAAGTCGACAGCGACGTAACGGAGCTGTTTGCCGAGCTGAGGCCGGTGGACAGCGAATTGATGCCGGTCGAAGTCGAAGTCGACAGCGACGTGATCGAGCTATTAGCCGACGACAGACCCGTCGAAGCCGACGTCGACAGGCTCGTGATGCTCGACGTCGTCGTGCTCGCAACCGAATAGAGCTGGCTGCCGTTGATCGCGTCGGTGCTGGTGGCCGTGACGAGGCCCGCCGCGACGTTCTGGATACGGCGTTCCGAGCCCGACTGCCCGACGCTGACGACACCGCCCGCCGAATTGGCGCCGGCGAAGTTGCCGAACGTCTGACCGCCGATCGTGGCGCTGCTGACGGTGGTGGTGCCGCCGGACGTCGCCGTTGCCGCACTGGTCGTCAGCGCGTTGTAGCCGAGGGCGACCGAGTTTGCGACGCTCGCGGTCGAATTCGAACCGAGTGCCGTGCCGTAGCTTCCGGACGCCACGGCTGCCGCACCGACGGCGACCGCGCCGGCGCTGCCGCTGGCCGTCGAGCCGTTACCGAGCGCGAGTGCGTCCGTGCCGCTTGCGATCGAGTTGGCGGCAAAGCTGCCGACGTTACCGAGCGCGATTGCGCCGGTGCCGTTCGCGGTTGCCGCATTGCCGACGGCAATCGCACCGTTGGTACCCGTCGCCGAGGCCGAGCTGCCGATGGCGACGGAACTGTTGGTCGCCGTGCTGCTGTTGCCGAGCGCCACGGAGCCCGTGCCGCTCGCCGAGTTGCTGTTGCCGAGCGCGATGGCGCCGGAGCCGTTCGACGTGTCGTTCGCGCCGATTGCCAGCGCGCCCGTACCGGTGGCGCTGTTCGGATCGCCGATCGCAACGGCGCCGTCGCCGCTTGCGCTCTGGCCTCGGCCGATCGCGACCGCGCCGCCGGCCGAGGTCGCGCTGTTCGCCGTCGTGCCCGACGAGCCGATTGCCACGTTTCGGCCCGTTGCGCCGGAGACGACGCCGTCGCCTTGCGCGATGCCATACGCACCATTGACCGTCGCACCACGGCCAACTGCAATACCCGACGTGGCGGCCGACGCGACGGACGACTGCCCGCCGATCGCGATGCCATCCGACGCGGCAGACTGCGCGCCCTTCGTCGCGTTGCTGCCGATTGCGACCGCGCCGGCGCCCGAAGCGATGGTCGAGTTCGCATATGAAAGCGGGGTGGTGCCATTACCGGCTGCACCGCCGATCGCGACCGAATTCAATGCGTTGGCCGTTGCCCCGAAGCCGAGCGCGGTAGAACCGGCGCCGCTGGCGGTCGACTCGAGACCGGCGGACGTGCCCCAGAGCGCGGCAGATGACAGGAAGCCCGTCGCCGTACCGCCGGTGCCGGTGACTTGCGCGAATGCCCCATAAGCCGTGGCCGCGAGATTGTTGTTGCCGCTGGAGTTACAGCCCGCAACCGTGGAGTAAGTGCCGGATCCGTCGACGGGATAGGCATTGGTGTTGCCTGTCGTCGTGCGGCCGACGGTGCCGTTGCCACCGCTCGACGTACACGACGAAACGGTGAATTGGCTACCGTTGGTCGTGCCTGGAACGAAGGTATTGGCGCCGGCGAGCGACGGGAGCATTGCGACGGCGGCCAATACTGCGGCAGTGACGGCCGACTTGTTCGGCTTGCCCCGTGCCGAATCGTGTTCCGATGCCGCGACCCAGGCGCCAAGCGCTTCGTTCCAGATCGAGCGGTATGTGCGGTTCATGTCCTGCTACCTCCAAATGTGCACGCCACACACCGGTCTCTTTTGTTAGAGGGTTACTCCGTGCGCTCGCGCGAATCTCAAAATTGATGGGCGGAGTTTATTGGAGGAGGATTTTAGAGATTGACAAACAGTGATAAATGAACTGTTTTGAAAGTTAAAGAATGGTTAATGCATCGAGTTTTGATGTACTGGATGTGAATGAATTTGAAAGATGTAAGAATGTGTCGTGTAGGGTTTGAATTTTTCTGGCGAGACACTGTATTATCTATAAAAATCAACGACTTATGATCGTTGTGTGCGATGAGCAACAAATAGAATCGCCTCAAAAGTAAGACAAATGAAATAGCAAACGTTTGCGCAACCCTGCATTCTTTCATTTCCGTAAGGATTGTTTGGCTATGACGAGATAATATCTTTGCCTAATTATTAACTTGTTAAATGTTTGGTGTGAATTGAATTGGTTTTTGTGTTTGGAGATTATTTTATAATCGAATTTACCTGGCACGAGGCGCATTGGGTTGTGCCGATCTGCGCAACCCGCCCGGCGCGAGGGCCCGTGCGACGGGCGTTCCGGGCTGCCCGGCCCATCGAAGTTGTAAAAAATTGCTACAGGGCAACAAATGAAACAATTCGCGGCAATTTATCGGATTTGTCCTATTGACGATCGCGTTGGTATCGGTGTTTAGGCGGAATCGGTGCGGACGCCGGAAGTCGAGTAGGCAGGGGGAGCGGCTGTTTCGCGGGGTGTCGACAGGTCGTCAAAGACCGCAGGTCGGCGTCGGGTCGGCGGCGGTCGAAATGTCAGATCGAGGGTGCGGCAATTTGTCCGTCATGCCATCGGCGGCTCGACGTGTCGAAGAAAAATAGGGATTGATCGAATGTATCGCGCACGCCACATTCGGTCCACGGGCGTGGACCCAATCGGGGGCTTGCCGCATGACCGGCGGCAAGCCTTCGACTTCACTTCTTCAGAAACCGCAGCGCGAACCGCGCCATCCGCGGCACGAACATCGGGCGCAGCAGGCGCTTGTCGTATCCGGCCATCCGCCGGTCGTTCTCCGCGAGACACAGCTCGATCAGCTCGCGCGGGTTCAGCGCATCGCCGATGTCCGCGGTGCCGGTAGCCGGGAAATTCGCGTCACGCGCGGCGCCGTCGGCATCGATGCCGCGCGCGATGCTCATGCGGTCGCGGATCAGTTGCACCCACACGGCCGCCACGCGTGCGAAGAACCACGGCCGGCGCCACCACGGCATCGTGCGCCAGTACCACGCGTACCAGTTCACGAAGAACAGGATGTGGCGGCCTTCTTCCTGGATCACGGGCTCGAAGGTTTCGACCAGTTCGGGCGGGAAATAGCCGGAGCGCTGCGCGGAGCGGAACAGGCCGAACGCGAAAAAGCTGTCGATGCATTCGCTGAAGCCCGTCATCATCCACGACCATTCGGGGTCCTTCGGTGCCGGATAGGGCGGCTCGGGCGCCAACTGGATGCCGTACGCCTCGACGAGCTTCGACAGCACGACCTTGTGGCGGGCTTCCTCGCCGCCGTCCATCTCGAGCGCGCGGCGCAGCAGCGGATCGTCGACCGTCGCGGCGTAGGTCGCCACGCGGATCGACGCGCGGCCTTCGGTTTGCACCGCGATGTCCCAGATCGGCAGCGACGTGAGCCGCCTGAGTTCGGCCGGCTGGAGTGCCGGCCAGTCGATCACGGCCGGCTTGTACGGGTTGTGTGTGTCGAGCAGCATCCGACAGAACATCTGCTTGTGCGCATCGGAACCGATCCGGACCGAACCTTGCCTCTCGAAGGTCCAGTTGCGCATCGCGTGATCTGCGGCTGCATGCTCTTCCTGCAGCGTGTCAGTCATGGCTATTGTTATGCGATTACGGATCGAAAGATTCTTGCACAGCTTCCGTCATCGCGTATTTTCGAGCGGCCATGGGCACGCCGGCCCCGCGGATGTCACGCGTTCGTGTCGACCCAGAGGCGGCCCCAGCGCGACGCGTAGGCGAGGGCGTGTTCTTCCTCGAAGAAGAAATCGATGGCGTCGAACGACACGGAGCGCGGCGACGGCCCGCCGCTCGCGCGTTCGATGGTCAGGTTGGCGGCGAACAGCCCGTTCGGCAACCGGGCGGCAGCGGGAGCGACTTCATAGCCCTTGTAGCGGATCGTACGGTTCATGGCGTGCGCGGAAAAAGTTCGGACTTTCAGCGTACGAAAACCTGCCGGCGGCGTGAACCAATCTTTCGGCCAATGCAAATCACGCAGCGGGCTGAATCGTTATCGGGGTGGTACGCGGAAACGGTATGTGCGAGAGGCGAAGACGGCGCGTCCGGCACATCGCCATGCGCGGGAAGACGCGCCGCGCGGCCCTGTCGAATCTTGTCGATCAGGGCCGCGCGGCGGAATGCGGAGGTTACTGGTTGGCGACCTTCAGTACGGGCGCGAGCGCATCGACCGAGGCCGCGTGCGAGGCCGCACGATGCGACGCGAACGCGAGCGCGAATTCGGCCGCTTGCGCGCCGACCGTCTCGAGCTGTGCCACCACCTTCGGATCCGAGCAGCTGTCGGCGCTTTCGAAGCGCGTTTCCAGCGTGTTGACGGTTGCGCCGAACGGCGTCGGCCAGCCGCGCAGCGCATGAACGATCGAGCGCAGCGACGTCAGCACGGTGCCGGCCGCCTGCCAGCCGTACGCGGTGACGATCAGGCCGACCGCGCGGCCGTCGAGATACGGGCGTTCGTCCGCGCGCAGTTCCTCGAGCGTGTCGAGCGCGTTCTTCACGAGACCGGACACGCCGCCGTGATAGCCGGGCGTCGCGATGATGATCGCGTCGGCCTGGCGCACGGCGTCGATCAGCTCGCGCTGCGCGTCGGTCAGCGTTTTGTGTTCGGGGGCGTAGTGCGGCAGCGTATGCAGGAACGGGCCGTCGAACAGGCGCGTGCGTGCGCCGGCGGCCTGCGCGCCGCGCAGTGCGAACGACAGTGCGCGTTCGGTGGACGATGCGGCTCGGGTGGTCCCGCCGATGCCGACGACGAACGGGCGGCGGTGTTGATCGAATGCAGTCAAGGGGCGCTCCTGGGATTGGCTTGCCCGGCTAAGCACAGGCTTAAAACCAGATGGTAACGACCCCGTCGCCACTCTGAAAACGACTTTTCGTTCTATCGATATGCCGCGTGGCGGGGGCAATCGTGTGCGCGGCCGCGCAGATCGATAGCAGAAATGCTTGGTTGGGACGGTGCGCCACGGTCGATAAGATGGGCTCGTCTCCTCCATGATGTCTCTACTGACATGGGTTGGCCCCGCCGCGCGGATGCAGGCGGGGCTTTTTTTTCGTCCTCGACCGGAAAACGGGGTGCGATGCGCGGCGGCGCCGCCCGTTACTCGAACACCGGCCGGAAGAAGCTGCGCTCGTAGCTGACGATGCAGCGCGTTTCCTCCGCGTAGCGGAACGCGGCCTGGCAGGCCGGATCGTCCTTCGAGCGTTCGCGGTAACGCTCGTATTCGGCGAGGCTCGGGAACGAGAACATCGCGAGCGCGATGTTGCTCGCGCCTTCGGACGGCAGGAAATAGCCGTGATGCGTGCCGCCGAACTGCTCGACGAGCGGAATCCACATCTTGCCGTAGGTTTCGAATTCGACGAGTTTGTACGGATCGACGACGTAGCGAAGGAAGCAGGTGATCATGGGCGCTCGCGATGCGGTGACGGAGCAGCGAGTCTGGAGTGTGGGATGGCACGTGTCAACGGCGTGCGCGCCGGGGACGGGCCTCGCCGCGCGACTTCATGGCGTGCTCGGTTGCTTGCGCGAACAACGACCGGTGCTTCGATGCGTTCGCCAAGACGCGCACGCTGCATCGGAACGCACCGTCTCCATCGGGTCCTCCGCCACCCGCGCTACCCCGGGATTTTTACGACATTTTTTCTTGCGACGGCTGCCGGCGCGCTCCTAGACTTCGTGCATCTTCACCACGGAGCCTGGCCATGTCGATACCCTGGAACGCGATCGCCGAACGCACCCCTGCCGCACCGCCTTTGGTGTGTGCCGATCGGGTGATCGTCCGGCGTTTCGATCCGGCAGTCGACAGCTATGCACAACTCACGCCGATGCTGCACCGCGCGTTCGCGCGGCTCGGTGCGATGGGGCTCAACTGTACGTGCGTCGATCAGGACGAAGACGTCACGCGCCGCCGCGCGGAAGCGGGCGAATGCTATGTCGCCGTGTGCGGCGGGCGTGTCGTCGGCACGGCCACGCTGTATGCGACCGATCCGTCGTCGGCCTGCTCGTTGTACCGGCGCGAAGGCGTCGCGAGCGTGCGTCAGGTGGCGGTGGACCCGGCTTGCCAGAGTCGCGGGATCGGCGCGTTGCTGCTGTCGTTCGCCGAGCAGTGGGCCGCGTTGCGCGGCTATGCGCTGCTCGCGCTGGATACGCCGCATCCTGCTGCGCACCTGCTGGCGTTCTATGGCGCGCAGGGTTTCGAGGTGGTCGACGTGATGCGTTTCGCCGGCAAGTGCTACGACAGCGCGATCCTGTGCAAACGGCCCGTTGCACGTGCGGCACGCCGCGTGTTGCCGGCAGCGCGGCTGGCTGCGCGCGTGGCGGCGGTGCGGCGTGTCATGCAGGCGTGGGCGCCGCGCATCGTCGCGATGGCCCGGCGCGAGTCGGGCTGGCGTCGCGCCGGACGTTTCGCGGCGCGCCGAGCGGCCGGTGCGGCCGGTGCGGCCAGTCGTCGGTCGTCGCCGTGGCGGCCGCGTCAGCACGGCCGCTTCGTGGCGCGATAGCGGCGGGCAGGGCGCCTGCTCGTGCCGCAGGCGCGTCGCGTGGCCTTCCCGCGAAGACGGGGCGCGGATCGCTCGATGAACCGGTGTGGTCACGCGCCGCGATGGCCGAAGGAACGAACCTGCTCGATGAACGCCGCGTCGAGCGGCACGCAAACGCGTGTCGGCGTCATTCGTCGCGGTCGCGCGTCTCGCCGCCGCCTTTCGCGAGGCGCCATGCGATCGCGCCGAGCACGCCGACCGCAATCACCAGTGCGCCCCACAGCACGTAGCGGCGCCCGGCATCCGCATCGGCGGCTGCCGCCGGCGCGACCGCGGACACCGGCAGCGCCGCGCCGACGCGGGCGGGCCGCACTTCCGGCGCCATGCCGACCAGCAGTGCGTCGCGGCTCACGGCCGACGACACGAGCGACGCATCGCCGACGCCGAGCGTAAACGGCGGCGAGCAGCGCGCGACGAAGGTCAGCGCGGCCGGATGCCAGCCGATCGCGACGGCCGGCTGGCCGCCGCCGAGCCCGCCGTTGCGCATGTCGACGACGATTCGCCACGCGCGATCCGTATTCGCGACGAACTCGAACGGCGGATTGCGCTGCTCGCCGCCCTTGCCCTGCAGCCGGAACAGCACGGCGGACGCCACGTCGCGCCACGGCGACTGCGCATCGGCGCGGCTTTGCAGCGTCGCGCGCGCGACGGTGTTCGGCTGCGGCAGGTCGATGCGCACGCGGTCGACCGGATACGCGCCGTCGGTGTCGAACAGATACTCGCCGGGCGCACCGCCGGCGCGTATCCGCACGGCATCGCGCCACTGGCGCGGCACGGACGCCGTGTCGGTGCCGCGCGCGTCGCGCGGATGCGTCTCGACGTCGATCGACGCGATCGCGGGCGCGCCGTCGAGCCAGCCGAGCCGCAGGTAGCGCGGTGCCGCGCCTTCGAGCGCGATGCGCTCCTGCACCAGCATGTCGTTGCCGCGGCCGACCTTCAGCAACTGCGTGCTGCCGAGCGCTCGCCAACTGCGCAGGTCGTCGCTGGCTTCGACGGACACGCGCCCCTGGTAGCTGTCGTCGTTCACGTGCACGAGCAGTGCATCGATGCTGCCGTCGGCATGCGACAGGTCGACGAGATCCGCGCCGTGCCTGCCGTGCGAAGGCGTCGCGACGGCCGCGCGCAGCGCGCCGTCCGGGCCGACCGTCACGCCGAGCGGCGCATTGCCGTGTTCGGCGCGGACGGGCGGCAGCGGGAACCAGTGCACCGGCGTGCGGGACGGCGGCACGCCGGATGCGGCCGCGGCGGGTGCATCGAGCGAGTACGGCACCGGCTCGCCCGCGCCGTTGAAGACGCGCACGTCGCCGAGGTCGTCGCGCCGGCTCGCCGCATACACGGGCTGCGGCACGGTGAGCTGGTAATACGCGGCGCTGCCGTCGAGGTCGAGCGCGAAGCGCTGCGTGACGCGGCCGGCGTTCGGCGCGCCGTCGGCTGCCGCGAACGACGCGAGCAGGCTCAGCCCGAACAGGGCGGCGAGTCGTTTCATGGCTGGCCGTCCTGTTGCGCGGCGGCCTTCGGCGGCAGCGGCGAGAAATAGCCGATCAACAGCAGCAGCACGCCGATACCGATGAACGACACGATGCGCTCGATGCCGGTGACGTGCGACAGGTCGAACAGGAACAGCTTGACGACCGTGAGCGCGAGCAGCGCGGCGCCGACGAACCACAGCGGTCGCAGCCCGCGGCGCGTGGCCCAGATCGTGATCGCGAGCGCGCAGACCGTCCAGTACACGGACACCGACGCCTGCACGAGCGTCGACTCCGCCATTGCGCCGAATTCGTACGGCACGCCGGCCCAGTGATGCAGCGTGCGCAGCAGGATCGCGTTCAGCCACAGGAACCCGGTCGCGCCGGCCGCACCCAGCAACTCGACGCGATACGCGTCGAACGACCAGCCGAGCCTGCGCGCACGCACGAACCACGACGCGGCGAGCGCATAGACGACCGCGAGCACGAGATCGAGCGGGTTGAACAGCGGTACGCGCGCCCAGCTTCCGCCGTCCTGCGTGAAGTTCGCGTAGAAGGTCCACGCCCACATCACGACGATCAGCGGCAGCGACGCGAACGCACAGAGGCGGGCGATGCCGTCGCGGCGCGTGAGCCACATTCCGGCGAATGCGAACAGGCTCCAGCCGACCATGAACACCTGCTGGATGCCGAACGACGACAGCACGGTATCGATGTCGTAGCCCAGGTGGAAGCGGTGATGCAGCGTGCGCAGCATCAGCGCGTTGAACCACAGGAACACGGTCGCGATCGCCATATAGTCGACGACGCGCGGATGCCACGCGAGGCCGAGCGATTTCAGGCGACGCAGCCACGCGACGAACGCGACGAACACGAGACCCTGCGCGACGTCGAGCGGATTGAGCAGCGGCAGCCAGAAGAGCGGAGAGGCGTCGCCGTCGCTCGCCGTGCTGGCGATGCTCCACAGCCACAGCAGCGCGGCGAGCGGCGCGGCTCCCCACACCTGATACGCACGCGGGAACGCGGCGACCGGCCAGCGCAGGCGCGAGCCGGGGCCCGATACGAGCAGGAGCAGCGCGCCGAAGCCGTACGCCCATGCGCTCCAGCTCCACGCGCCTTCCGGGACGAACGTGCGCAGGCGCCAGAAACCCTCGAGCGACAACAGTCCGCACAGGGTCCAGAACGTCAGCGTATGCAGCGGCGCGAGAATGCCTGCTGCAACGGCGGACGCCGTGCCGTTCGCGGCGGCGGCGGTCGTGCCGCGCGACTGGCGCCACAGCAGCGCGAGCCCCGCGCCGACGGCGATCGGCCACGCGAACGCGCCCATGCCCGACAGCGGCGCTTCGTGCGCGTCGAACGCGCGCAGCGCGAGCAGCGCCAGCACCGGCGTGAGCGCGAGCGCGGGCCATTCGGCGAGCGGCCATGCGAGCCGGCGGCGCGCGACGTGCGCGAGCCATGCGGTGCCGGCCGCGAACAGCGCGGTCGTATCGACGACGAAGCGGTCGGCATGCAGGTCGACATGGCGGCTCGCATAGACGAGGATCTCGTGCAGCCCGCCGCTGACCCACCACAGCAGCCCCCACGCGGCGGCCGCGACACCGATCTCCGGCATCCACGCGTGCCACGCGCGCGCTTCGCCGCGCCCGTGCAGCCACCAGCCGGTGAACAGGCCGGCGAGCGCGATCAGCAGCATCGCGATATACGGGCTGTTGAGCACCGGCAGCGCGGCCGTGTCGGCCGGGCCCAGCAGACTCGTGAAGAACGCGCCGGCCGCGGCGACCTGCATCAGCAGCCCGAAGCCGAACGCGAGCAGGCGCTTCTGGCGCACGCCGAGCCACACGACGGCCGCGCCTTCGATGGCCCACGCGGCGCTGGTCGTCGGCCCCGAGAACGCGAGCGGCACCGCGAGCGTCGCGAAGATCACCGCGAGCGCGAGCATCGATTCGAACAGCAGGCCGAGGCGGTCGCGGCGGCGCGCGAGCCATGCGGCGACCGCGACGTAGAACGCCGACAGCGCGACCGCGCTCCACGCGAGCCCGAACGGCATGCCTTTGACGAGCGACGCCTGCAGCGCGGTCGCGACGATCGGCGTGCCGAACACGAGCGTGCCGTCCACGTAGTGTCGCAGCGCGAGTTCGCGTTTCACCGCATACAGCAGCGCGATGCCGACATACATCAGGAAGAACAGGATGAGGAACGGCTCGGTGCTCGCGAACAGCGCGGGACGATAGGCGGTCACGCCCCACGCGGAGCCGATCGTGAACGTGAACACGAAGCCGAGCAGGTTCAGCGGGCGCCACGCCTTGAACCACGCGATCGCGAAGATCCCTGCGTTCAGCAGTGCGTAGTAGCTGAACAGCGCGACATGGTTGCCCTGGCCGGTCGACAGCAGGATCGGCGCGAGGAAGCCGCCCGCGCTGCCCATGAATGCGAGCGGCAGCGCGTTCTGCCGCACCGCGAGGAACGCGCTCAGCGCGCAGACCGCGACCATCAGCGGGAAAGCGGCGCCGACGGGCAGCAATGCATACAGCTTGGTCGCGGCGAAGATCGTCAGGTACAGGATGCCGACGCCGCCGCCTTGCAGCACGAGGCCGTACGCGGCGCGACGCGCCCGCACGCGCCAGCCGATCGCGAGCAGCGCGGCCGCGGCGAGCGCCGTGCCCGCGAGGCGGAACTCGATCGGCAGCATGTCGTTGTCGGCCGCGTACTTGAGCAGGAACGCGACACCGAAGAACAGCACGATGATCCCGACGCGCACGACCGTGTTGCCGCCGAGCAGCCAGTCGCGCGCGGCGCCGAATGCGCGTTCGGCGATGCCGGGTTCACGGGGTGCGGGCGGGACAGCGCGGGCCGGTGCGGCCGGGGGGATCGTCGTGGTGTCGACGGGGGCAGGCGCGGATGCGGCCGGGCGCGCGGCGGTTGCCGGCGCGAGCGTCGAGGCGGGCGCCGGTGCCGAGGTGGAGGCCGATGTACCTGCCCGTGCGACAGCAGGTTGCGCGGGTGGTACGGGCGGTGTCGGGGAGTGCGCCGGCAGCGGGGCGGATGTGGCGCTCGCCGAAGCCGTGTGCGCGATGCCGCCGGAAGTCGCCGCGCCGGCCGTCGCGCCCGCGAGTTGCACACGCAGCGCGTCGAGTTCGCGCGTGAGCGTGTCGACGGTGGCTTCGAGGCGCGCGACGCGATCGGCGAGCGGTAACGGGGGCGGCGGCGTCGCGGAGACCGCGAACGCGTCGGGCGTGGCGCGCGGGTTCTGCTGCTTGCGTTGCCGCAGCGCGTGCCCGACGCAGAATCCGACGGCGGCCCCGAGCAGCGAGCCGCTCCCGGCCGAGAAATCCCCGATCAAGGCAGCGATGCCGCCCACGATGAAACCGATTACGGCGAATGCCCAGTTCAACGCCTTGCTCCCTCTCACTATCGTTATCGTCCTTCGATCGCGGATCGCACCGGATCGAGGCGGTTTCAGCACGGCCGGCAGGCGAACCGGCATGCGCGCGCCGTGCGGCTCGGCCCTCGTGCGAAAGGCCCGCGGCATCGTCGCGATCGGCGTGTTTGCGGGGAATGTATCACAGCGTGCCCGCGCCGAATTCCGGGGGTGACGCGGTATCGCGGCATGCGCCGTTCGGTGTCGCCATCCGGCTTTTTGCACGGTCATGCTTTTTACTGGCGAATGGATGCGCGCTTTCGTCTGAGCAGATCGACGCCGGAACGGACGTCGATTTGTCGCAAAACGACGCGTGCCCGATGCGACCTGACGCAAAACCTCATGTGCCGTTCGCCGCGCTGCTGCGCACAAGTCCGGCGGGCGATGCCCGTCGTTGCTGGCCGGGCGCGTATTGCGCTGCCGCAATCGGCGGCGCGGCCCGCCGGACGGGGCCGGAGGCTGTGTCGTATTTGCGCAAGCGTTTGTCGTAATTCGTCGGCAGGCCGGGGTTTTTTCTGGCAACTATGTAGGCACGCTATGACAAGCGCGAGTCCCCGCTACACGAGGAGAAGGTTTCGATGGATGCCCCCAAGGTTGTGGTCGAAGGTCTGTGCAAGGTGTTTGGAAGCAATCCGCAGCAGGCGCTCGACATGCTCGCCGCCGGCGCGACGAAGGACGATGTGCTCAAGCGCACCGGTCAGGTCGTCGGCGTGCACAACGTCTCCTTCGATGTGCAGGAAGGCGAAATTTTCGTGCTGATGGGCCTGTCCGGCTCCGGCAAGTCCACGCTGATCCGCCTCGTGAACCGGCTGGTCGATCCGAGCGCCGGCAAGGTGCTGATCGACGGGCTCGACGTCGCGTCGGCGCGCCGCTCGGCGCTGACCGCGCTGCGCCGCAAGGACATGAGCATGGTGTTTCAGTCGTTCGCGCTGATGCCGCATCGCACCGTCGTGTCGAATGCCGCGTTCGGGCTCGAAGTCGCGGGCATGGGCAAGAAGGAGCGCGAGCGCCGCGCGATGGAAGTGCTCGAGCAGGTCGGCCTCGCGCCGTTTTCGCACAAGCTGCCGTCCGAGCTGTCGGGCGGCATGCAGCAGCGCGTCGGCCTCGCCCGCGCGCTGGCCGTGAACCCGTCGCTGATGATCATGGACGAGGCGTTTTCCGCACTCGATCCGCTCAAGCGCCGCGAAATGCAGGACGTGCTGCTGCAACTGCAGAAGGAACAGCGTCGCACGATCATGTTCGTGTCGCACGATCTGGAGGAAGCGCTGCGCATCGGCAACCGCATCGCGATCATGGAAGGCGGCCGCCTCGTGCAGGTCGGCACGCCGCAGGACATCATCGCGAACCCGGCCGACGATTACGTGCGCGCGTTCTTCGACGGCATCGACACCAGCCGCTATCTCACGGCCGGCGACCTGATGCAGACGGGCGCCGTGCCGCTCGTGTCGAAGTGCGATGCCGCGAACGTCGCGGCGTCGCTGAACGGCAGCGCCGAATACGCGTTCGTGCTCGATGCCCAGCGCAAGATCCGCGGCTTCGTCACGCGCGACGCGATCGGCCAGGACACGCCGTCCGTGCGGCCGATCGAAAGCATCCGGCGCGATGCGTCGCTCGACCATGTCGTCGCGCGCGTGGTCGCGAGCCCGAATGCACTGCCGGTCGTCGACGACGACGGCTGCTACTGCGGCTCGGTCGATCGCGCGCTCATCCTGAAGGCCATCACGCGTTCGCGAGGCTCCCATGTCTGAAATGATTCCGCTCGGTAGCTGGGTCGACCAGTCCGTTCACTACCTGCTCGACCACGACGCGAAGACGTTCGACGCGATCGGTCAGGCGATCGAAGGGCTCGCCGCATTCGTCGAGCATGGCCTGCAGGCGATCCCGATGTGGCTGATGATGGCGATCTTCATCGGCGTCGGGCTGTGGCGGGTGGGCTGGCGCTTCGCGCTGTTCACCACCGCGTCGCTGCTGCTGATCTTCGCGACCGGCTTCTGGGACCAGACGGTCATCACGCTCGGGCTCACGCTGTCGTCGACGATCATCAGCCTCGTGCTCGGCATTCCGCTCGGCATCTGGGCCGCGAAGAGCAAGTGGGTCGCCGCGATCGTGCGCCCGATCCTCGACCTGATGCAGACGATGCCGGCCTTCGTCTACCTGATTCCGGCCGCGATGCTGTTCGGTCTCGGCCGCGTGCCGGGGATCCTGTCGACGGTGATCTTCGCGATGCCGCCCGCGGTGCGCCTCACGAGCCTCGGCATCCGCCACGTGAACCGCGAGATCGTCGAAGCCGGCCAGGCGTTTGGCTGCACGCCGTGGCAACTGCTGTACAAGGTGCAGTTCCCGAACGCGCTGCCGTCGATCATGCAGGGCGTGAACCAGACGATCATGATGGCGCTGTCGATGGTGATCATCGCGTCGATGGTCGGCGCGGGCGGCCTCGGCAACGACGTGCTCGCGAGTATCCAGCGCCTCGACATCGGTCTCGGCTTCGAAAGCGGTCTGTCGGTCGTGCTGCTCGCGATCATTCTGGACCGCATCACCGAGAGCTTCGGCCGCGCACCGGGCACCGTGAAGGCGCCGCTGTTCTCCGGCCTCAAGCAGCTGTTTCGCGTGAAGGCCGCGCCCGCACAGGCCTGATCTTCGGCGGCCAGGAGCGACCTGGCCGCACACCCTGAATAGATAACGGTTCCCGCGGCTTCGGCCGCGGGGCTGGCCCCCTGCAACCTCCTCGCCAGGAGACCGATGTGACGTCCGCCGTCGCTGTCGCGCCCGCCGCCTGCGTTTCACCGGTTTCGTCCCTCGCCCATTTCGGCTTCCTGACGCTGCCGAACTTCTCGATGATCGCGTTCTCGAGCGCGGTCGAAGTGCTTCGGATGGCGAACTACGTCGGGCGGGCGGAACACTACAAGTGGTCGATCTACTCGCTCGACGGCGCGCCCGTGCATGCCAGTAACGGCATCGCGGTGCGGCCCACGCAGGCGCTCGACTACGACAACCTGCCCGACGTGATGATCGTGTGCGGCGGCATCCGCATCCGCGACGTGGTCGACGAGGGCGCGCGCGATACGCTCGCGGCGCTCGCCGAACGCGGGCTGCCGCTCGGCGGCATCTGCACGGGCGCCTATGCGCTGATGTCGAGCGGGTTGCTCGACGGCTATCGCTGCACCGTGCACTGGGAAAACCTGTCCGCGCTGCATTCCGAATTTCCGCGGGTGGGCTTTGCCGACGAGTTGTTCGTCGTCGATCGCGACCGGCTCACCTGCACCGGCGGCACCGCGCCGCTCGACCTGATGCTGAACCTCGTCGGCATGCGCTTCGGCCAGCAACTGGCCGCGCAGGTATCCGAGCAGTTCATCCTCGAGCGCATCCGCAGTTCGACCGATACGCAGCCGATTCCGGTCGATGCGCGGGTGGGCTTCTCGCGCGCGGAGCTGATCGAGGTCGTGCGGCTGATGGAGGCGAACATCGAGGAGCCGCTGTCGCTCGAGGAACTCGCGCGGCTCGTGCGGCTGTCGCAGCGGCATCTGCAGCGCATGTTCAAGGTGTACCTGAACGTTTCGCCGACCCACTATTACCTGACGCTGCGCCTGAAGCGCGCACGCGACCTGCTGCGCACGACCGATGCATCGATCGCGCGCGTGACGACGGTCTGCGGGTTTCATTCGCCGTGCCATTTCAGCAAGGCATACCGCGCGCAGTTCGGCCATGCGCCGAGCTACGAGCGCCGGCTGCCGGGGCGCTGAACGGGCGGTCATTCGGTCCGCGACGTCGCCGGGATCGCGGCGCGCGGCTTCAATAAACGATCCCGCATTCAAGCAAACGACATCACTTTGAGGAGAAGCAAGATGAAGCGCCTATTGATCGCAGCGGTGTGCGGGATCGGGGTGGCCGCGCCGATGTCGGCCGTTTATGCGGCCGATCCGCCCGTATGCAAGAACGTGCGCTTCGCCGATGTCGGCTGGTCCGACATCGCGGCGACCACGGGCCTCGCGTCGACGATGCTGCAGGGGCTCGGCTACAACCCGACGAAGACGATCGCGTCGGTGCCGATCACGTTCGCCGGGATCAAGAGCAAGCAGATCGACGTGTTCCTCGGCTACTGGTCGCCGACGATGGACCCGATCATCCAGCCGTTCACGAAGGCCGGCACGATCAAGGTGCTCGCGACGCCCAACCTGACCGGCGCGAAATACACGCTCGCGGTGCCCGACTACGTGTACCAGGGCGGCCTGAAGTCGTTCGCGGACATCCAGAAGTACGCGGACAAGCTCAACGGCAAGATCTACGGGATCGAGCCGGGCAACGACGGCAATGCGCTGATCAAGAAGATGATCGACGGCAACCAGTTCGGCCTCGGCAAGTTCAAGCTGGTCGAGTCGAGCGAGGCCGGGATGCTGGTCGAGGTGAATCGCGCGATCCGCGACAAGCAGTGGATCGTGTTCCTCGGCTGGGAACCGCATCCGATGAACGTGCAGATGAAGATCGACTACCTGACCGGCGGCGACGACGTGTTTGGCCCGAACTACGGCGAGGCGAAGGTGCTGACGGCGACGCCGCCCGACTACTCGCAGCGCTGCCCGAACGTCGCGAAGTTCGTGTCGAACCTGCAGTTCACGACGTCGATCGAGAACCACGTGATGGTGCCGATCATGAACAAGCAGGATCCGAACAAGGCCGCCGCCGAATGGCTGAAGGCGAATCCGCAAGCCCTCGACAAGTGGCTCGCGGGCGTGACGACGCTCGACGGCAAGCCGGGCCTGCCGGCGGTGAAGGCGTACCTCGGCGTGCATTGACGGTGACCTGTCGGGCTTGGCGGTTGCGACCCAAAACCTGACGTGCATGATGAGCCGGCGCAAGCAGGGTGCCCTGCTTGCGCCGGTTTTTTGCTGCCCGCTTCGCGCTTGGCCCGACCGCCGGCCGGCGATGCGCTAGACTGCTCGATCCCGATCGAGGAGACGGCAATGACCCGCAGCACGCTCGATACATCCGGATGGCAATCGGCAGCCGCCACGCGACCGAATGGCGCGACCGCTTCGGTCGATGCTGGCTGCAACCGGGCGATCCCGCACCGCGGCCGTTCATTCGCATGAAGCGCATCGAGCAAGTCGTGCTCGCCGCCGATCTCGCGGGCACGGCGGTGTTCGCGATCGAGGGCGCCAATGCGGCGATCGGCGCCGGACTCGACCTGTTCGGGGTGATGGTGCTGTCGCTCGTCGTCGCGCTTGGCGGCGGCGTGATTCGCGACCTGCTGATCGGCGCCCGCCCGCCGAGCGCCGTGAGCGACTGGCGTTATCCGGCGCTTGCGTTCGCCGCCGGGCTGTTCGCATTCGTGTTTCATGCGCGGGTCGCGTCGTTCCCGCCGTCGCTGCTGACGGCGCTCGATGCGGCCGGCCTCGCGCTGTTCGCGGTCGCGGGCGCGGTGAAGGCGCTGGAATTTCGCGTCCACCCGTTCATCGCCACGCTGATGGGCGCCGTGACCGGCTGCGGGGGCGGCGTGGTGCGCGATCTGCTGCTCGCACGGATACCGGTCGTGCTGGTCACCGACATCTACGCGAGCGCGGCGCTGCTCGGTGCGGTCGTCGTCGTGTCGTGCCGGCGACTCGGTTGCCCGCCCGTCGTCGCGGCCGTGCTGGGCGGCGTCGCGTGCTTTGCGCTGCGAATGGCGGCGGTGCGCTTCGGCTGGCAGTTGCCGAAAATTGCCGCGGGGGCGTAAGCGCCCGACTCACGATCCCTTCGTCGCCGCCGGCACGTCGAACACGCGATCGAACGCCCACTGGAACACGAACGCGTAGCAGAAGAAGAACGCGAACAGCCCGATGTCGACGACGAACGCGTCGAACCACGAGATGTCGAGCCACCCCGACACGACCGGCACGAGGATGAAGATCAGTCCGCCCTCGAATCCGGTGGCGTGCAGGATGCGCCGCCCGAGCGTACGCGCCGGCTGTCGGCGCGACGCTTCCCAGCGCTCGAACAGTGCGTTGAAGATCAGGTTCCACAGCATCGCGATCGCCGACATCGTCGCCGACAGCGCACCCGAGTAGACGAGGTCCTGCTTGAAGATCGCCGCGATCACGGGCGAGATGCAGGAAATGGCGATCGCTTCGTAGAGCACCGCCTGCGTGATCCTGCGCGGTAGGCCTTGCACGGGTTCCTCCGGTTCGACGGCGGCGCCATGCCGCAACGTCCCGCAAGGCTAGCCGCGTTGCGCACCCGCTTCAATTCACCTAATCTCACCCGGATTGAATCCAATTCAACCCGGCCGCATCCGGCCCGCGAGGCTCCGTGTTCTCGAAAATTCCCCTGACCGCATTACGTGTATTCGAAGCGTCGGCACGGCTCGGCACGTTCAAGGCTGCCGCGGACGAGTTGTCCGTGACGCCGGCGGCCGTGTCGCACCAGATCAAGGCGCTCGAGAGCCGCGTCGGTGTGCTGCTGTTCGAGCGCGGCGCGGGCGGCGTGCGGCTGACCGAAGAAGGCGAGCGGCTGTTTCGCGCGAGTCACGATGCGTTGCTGGCGTTGAGCCGCGGGCTCGACGCGGTGCGTCCGGAGGCGGCCGACGAGCGCACGCTCGTGCTGACCACGACGCCTGCCTTTGCCGCGATGTGGCTGATTCCGCGTCTCGGTGCGTTTCGCCGCGTCGATCCGCATCTGCACATCAAGGTCGAAACCGGAAACGCGCTCGTCGATCTCGAACGCGATGCACGGATCGATCTCGCGATTCGCGCGACGTCGCGCCAGTTTCCCGCGCTGCACGAGATTGCGTTGATCGACGAGTACTTCGGCGCGTATGCGGCCGCCGGGTTCGATGCGCATCGCACGGACGCGCCGCTCGACCTGATCGAGACCGTGTGGGACACGCCGCTGCCCGTGTCGGTCGACTGGGCGTCGTGGTGCCGTGCGGCGGGCCGGGAAGCGTGGCTCGAACGCGCGGTGTTTCGCCATTACGACGACGAGCATTACGCGTTGCAGGCCGTGCTGCACGGGCAGGGTGTCGCGCTGCTCAGCTCCGTGCTGGCCGCCGAGCATGTCGAGCGCGGCGCATTGATGCCGATCGATCCCGCGGTGCGGCTCGACGGCGCGCGCTTCGTCGCGCTGTGCCGGCCGGGGCGGGAGCGCGAGCCGCAGGTCAGGCGGTTTCTCGACTGGCTCGAAGCGGAAATCGCCCGGACCCGCGACGCGGTGGCGCGGATCGCGCCCGATGAGCGCCGCGCCGCTACCCGAAGCTGACGCAATAGACCGGCGGCAAGTGCGCCGATATCTGTTGCCAGTGCTCGCCGCCATCGGCGGACGTCCATAATCCGCCCGTCGTCGACGCCATCGCGAGGCGTCTGCCGGAATCGTCCACCGCGAGCCCGTGCCGGTACACGAGGTCGTACGCCGGCGCGGCCGGCAACCCGTTCGACAGACTCTCGAAACTGCGGCCGCCGTCGCGCGTGCGCGTGACGACGAACCGGCCGTTCACCGGGATCCGGCACGCGTCCTTCACGGCCGGCACGAACCACGCGGTATCCGGTTCGTGCGGATGCACGGCCACCGCGAAACCGAAGCTCGACGGCTCGGCCTCGATGCGCCGCCAGTGTTCGCCGCCGTCGGTCGAGCGGAAGATCGCGCAGTGATGCTGGGTCCACAGCACGTCCGGGTTGGCCGCGCACTGCACGACGCGGTGCGGATCCTGCATGTTCGGCTCGCCGCGCCGCTCGGGCGGCATGTAGTCGGCTTCCATGCCTTCCGCCGTGACGCGCCAGGTCGCGCCGCCGTCGACGGTCTGCCAGACGCCGCCGCACGAGACGCCGACGGTGACGTGCCGGCTGTCGCGCGGATCGACCATCACCGAATGGATTCCCGGCGCGTCGTACCCGCCGCCGCCCCATTCGGCGCGTTCGGGGCGATCCCACAGCGCGCGGTTGAGGACCCACGAGTCGCCGTGGTCGTCGGAGCGGAACAGGCCGCCGGGAATCGTGCCGGCCCACAGCACGCCGGGTTCGTCCGCGCCGCCGGCTTCGAGCGACCAGATTTGCTGCAGCGTCCACGGCGGTTGCGGCGATCCGGCAGGCTCGTCGTCGGTGTCGCCGCTGCCTGCGCGCGTGTCGGCACGGGCAGGCGACACATCGGCTGGCTGCGGCGGATAAACCGGAACCGCGCATTCCTCCCAGTCGGTGGCGCCTGCGCGCAGCCGATGCAGCTTCACGCCGAAATGACCGAGATTGAGCGCCGCGTACAGCGTGCCGTCGCGCGGATCGGCGAGCGCCATGCTGACGGGCTCGCCGATGAAATGCGGTTCGCCGGGCGTCCAGCCGCCGTTGCCGTCCGGTTGCAGGACGAACAGGCCCTTGCGGGTGGCGACGAGCAGTCGATCGTTCATGTGCGATGTCTCCGGATGGTTCGCCTTGGTACGGCGGCACTTGGTATGGGGATGCGCCCGTGCATCGGTCCCTTTATCCGCCGGTCAGCGCCTGCACGACATACACGCGGCTGGTGGTCCCGAGCGCATCGGACAGGCGCTGCCGGTCGCGGATCGGCTGGCCGTCGATGAACACCGACAGGTGCTTTCGCAGCGCGCCCTGGTCGTCGACGATGTAGCCGCGCAACCGTGGCTGCTCGCTGAAAATGGTGTCGAATGCTTCGCCGACCGTGTGCGCGTCGATGTCGCGCTCGGGCGTTTCGACATGCCGCTGGATCGACGCGGCGAAGAAGAGGTGCGCCATGGCGGTAGCTGGCAGGAGCCGCACGAAGGGACGGCTTGTAGTGTAGGCGATCCGGCGCGCGCCGAAAGGTGCATTGAAGGCGCCGTGCAGGGTGGCGGCGGCTACACCGGAATCGACCGCCCCCGGATCCGGATCCCCAGCCGCACGACGCCGATCACCGCATTCGACAGCCAAGTGAGCCAGCGCGGCATCCCGCGACGGCGGATATCGAGCAGCAGCACGATGCGCACCGCGTCGCTGTCGTTCCACACCTCGTGCGTGAATGTGTCGTCCCACAGCAGGAAGCGGCCTTCGTCGAGCCGGTATTCGTGCCCATCGACCTTCAGCACGGCGGCCGGTGTACCGTCCGCGCGCGTCGGCATCGACAGCACGAGATACCCGCGCAGGATGCCGCGAAACGGCCCGCGATGCGGCGGGATGTGCTTGCCGGGCGCGAGGAACGACAGCGACGCGGACAGCACGTCCGGCGACGCCGCGACGAGCGACGCGACGGTCGGGCAGCGCGACAGGTTGCGCGGAAACGGCTGCCCGTACGCCTGCATGATGAACATGCGCCAGTCGCGTGCGTCGTTGGCCGAGATGTCGTACTGCTCGCGCATGATTTCGTGAAAGCGCGGGATGCGCGGCATGTCGCGTGCTACCGCCAGCGCCTCCGCGCGGATCGCGGGCCACGCGCGCACGAAACGCTCGGCATCCGGGAATGCGGCCGCGTCGAGCACCGCACCGCTGTCGATATGGCGGTCGTACAGCGTGCGCAGCAGGGCGGCTGCATGGTCGTAGGCGGCGGACATGGGCGATCGATGGGCGGTCCGGATGAAGTGCTGGTCAGTCTGCCCGAAGCGCGACGGGCATTGCGTTACGTCAGGTTACGCCGGCTGACGAATGAATGACAGTTGAATGTCCGGCCGGCGCGAATGGCAAGCCGGGAATAAACACGACCCCTCCGTCGTCATACGGGTGTAGCACGTCGTCTCGTTGATCGATGAAGGAGTGGAACATGAATACGCACTGGCTGGTGGCCGCCACGGTGGCGGCAATGTCTCTCGCAGGTGTCGCGACGCAAGCGTCGGCACAGGCGCTCACGCGCGAGCAGGTCCGGCAGGAACTGATCGATGCCGAAAACAACGGGTTGCGCTTCGTGACCGATACGTCGTATCCGGATGTGAGCCCGCTGTTTCAGCATCAAGCCGAGCGGATGCCGCAGCGGCAGGCCAGCACGGCGGTCGGCAGCGATCCGGCCTTGTCGTCCGAAGCGGGCAAGCCGGCGGCGATGTCGCCGCGTCCGGGCACCGCCGCATGCGTCGGCCCCGCGAGCTTCTGCACGATCTATTTCGGCAGCTGATCCACCCGCCTGCATGCGCAGCTCACGCCTGCCCCATGGTTGATCGGTACATCACGTTGAAGGAGTTCATGATGAAAACATATGTCGCACTACTGATGATGATCGGTGCGCTCGCCGGTCAGTCGGCGTTCGCGCAAGCGGCCGCCCCGCTGACGCGTGCGCAGGTCCGCGACGAACTGATGCGTCTCGAAGCGGCCGGGTACGACCCGGCGAAGGGCGACGACGGCGAGTATCCGGCCGACATCCAGGCCGCGGAAGCGAAGCTCGCCGAGCAGGATCGGGCGCGCATGGCGGCGTCGGCGACGCCGGCGGCCGAATCCGGCATGCCGGCGCAGGTCGGCAACTAGGGGCCGACATGTCCCCGTGTTGCGAGAGACCGCCGGCATCGCGACAGAGCGAGGCGCGCGCGCTGCGGGTCGCGCGGATACGAATCGTGTGGAGCGGGGGTGCGGTGTCGTCCCGGCGCCGATGCGTGCTTCATGCCGGCGCTCGCGCTCGACGCGAAGCGTCCGGGTAGGCCGGCACGCGGGCGGGACGCGACGCGCGTCGTGGCGCGTCGGAAAGTCCGGCCGGGCCGCGTCGACGCGGCCCGGCCCGGCCCGGCGCAAATCAGCGCCGTTCGTCCGCGATATGACTGCGGATCACGTCCGCGAACGACGCGTCGCCCTTCAGCCCGAGTGCTTCCGCGCGCGACGTATCCCAGCGGCCCGGCCAGCTGCCGACGATCTTCTCGACGCGTTCGTCGGGCGCATGACGGATCAGCTTGACGACCTCGTCGCCCGCGACGTCGCGCAGCGCCGCGATCATCTCGTCGACCGACACCGACAGCCCCGGCAGGTTGATCACGCGCTTGTTGCCGAGCTTCGCGCTGTCGAGTTCACAGCCGGCGACGAGCGCTTCGATCGCGCCGCGCGGCGACAGCAGCCACAGCCGCGTCGAGCCGGGCACCGGGCACACGCTTTCCTCGCCGTTCAGCGGCTCGCGGATGATGCCGCTCGCGAACGACGACGCGGCCGCGTTCGGGCGGCCGGGCCGCACGCTGATGGTCGGCAGCCGCAGCACGCGGCCGTCGACGAAGCCGCGCCGCGCGTAATCGCACAGCAGCAGTTCGGCGATCGCCTTCTCGGCACCGTACGACGATTGCGGGTTCAGCGCGGTGTCGTCCTGCACGACGTCGGGCAGCGCGCCGCCGTACACCGCGACGGAGCTCGTGAACACGACACGCGGCTGGTGGCCGCGCGCGCGGCACACTTCGAGCAGCGTGCGCGATGCGTCGAGATTGATCCGCATGCCGAGATCGAAATCGGCTTCGGCTTGCCCGCTGACGATCGCCGCGAGGTGGAAGATCGCGCCCGTCTGCGTGTCGATCGCGCTGTCGAGCACCGCGCGATCGGCGATGTCGCCGACGATCGACGTCACGCGCGCATCGCCGAAATCGCTGCCCTTGACGACGTCGAGCAGCACCAGCTCGTCGATCTTCTCGCTGCGACCGTCCGGGCCGGTCAATTCGCCGCGCTCGAGCAGCTTGCGCGCAAGACGCTGGCCGAGAAAGCCGGCGCCGCCGGTGATCAGTACTTTCATGTTGGTTGCCCTCTGAGGAATGCTTGAATTACAGGTACGGCTTGAGCCAGCCGAGGCCTTCCGACGTGCCGGCCTTCGGCCGATACTCGCAGCCGATCCAGCCGTCGTAGCCGAGTGCGTCGATCAGCGCGAACAGGTACGGGTAGTTGAGTTCGCCGACATCCGGCTCGTGGCGTTCAGGCACGCCCGCGATCTGGATATGGCCGATGCCCGCGAAATCGCGCTTGAGCTTCATCGCGAGATCGCCTTCGACGATCTGGCAGTGGTAGCAGTCGAACTGCACCTTCAGGTTCGGTGCACCGATTTCCGCGCGGATCGCCTGCGCGTCGTCCTGGCGGCTCAGGAAATAGCCGGGCATGTCGCGCTGGTTGATCGGCTCGATCAGGATCGTGATGCCGTGCGCGGCCGCCGCCTGCGCCGCATGACGCAGGTTCGCCAGGTAGGTGTCGCGATGGCGCGCGCGGTCGGCGCCCGGCGCGACCATGCCGGCCATCACGTGCAGCTTCCTGTTGCCGATCACGCGCGCATAGTCGAGCGCCTGGTCGATGCCGCGGCGGAATTCGTCCTCGCGGCCCGGCAGCGACGCAATGCCGCGTTCGCCCGCGGCCCAGTCGCCCGGCGGCGCGTTGAACAGCGCCTGTTCGAGGCCGTGCGCGTCGAGGCGCGCTCGGATGTCCTCGGCCGCGAAGTCGTACGGGAACAGGTACTCGACGGCCTTGAAACCGTCATGGGCGGCAGCGGCGAAGCGTTCGAGGAACGCATGCTCGGTATACATCATCGAGAGGTTGGCGGCGAAGCGGGGCATGGCAGCGGGTCCTGTGAATGAAGGGAGCGGGGCGCTATGCGCCCCGCGTCGAATGATGAATCGGCCGGCGGCGGATCAGCGGTTCACGAGCTTGGGCGGCGTGAGCCATACCGCGATCGCGCCGAGCACGAGCATCGCCGCGAGCACGTACATGCCGGACGACGTGCTGTGCGTGACGTCCTTCAGGTAGCCGATCACGTACGGGCTCGCGAAACCGGCGAGGTTGCCGACCGAGTTGATGATCGCGATCCCGGCCGCGGCCGCGGAGCCGGCGAGGAACGCGGTCGGCAGCGACCAGAACAGCGGTGCGCAGGTCAGCACGCCGCCTGCCGCGAGCGACAGGAACACGATCGACACCGCCGTATTGTGCGAGTACGACGCGGCGACCGCAAACCCGATCGCGCCCATCAGCGCCGGCACGATCAGGTGCCAGCGGCGTTCGCGGCGCTTGTCCGCGCTGTGGCCGAACAGGTTCATCACGACGATCGCGACGACGAACGGAATCGCCGACAGCAGGCCGATCTGCAGCGTATCGGTGATGCCGGTCGATTTCACGAGCGTCGGCATCCAGAACGTGAGCCCGTACTGGCCGGTGACGAACGCGAAGTAGATCAGCGACATCCACCACATGCGCGGGTCCGAGAACACGGCCTTCAGCGAATGGCCGTGCTTCTGCTGTTCCTGCGGCTGCGCGGCGATCTCGTCTTCGAGCAACTGCTTCTCGCGCTCGTCGAGCCATTTCGCGCTGCGAATGCTGTTGTCGAGATACAGGATCGTCGCGATGCCGACGAGCACGGCCGGCACGGCTTCGATCATGAACATCCATTGCCAGCCGTGGAAGCCCGAGCCGCCGTGGAAGCGTTCCATGATCCAGCCCGACAGCGGGTTGCCGAAGATGCCCGACACCGGAATCGCGGACATGAACACCGCGATGATCTTCGCGCGGCGGTGCGACGGGAACCAGTACGTGAGGTACAGGATCACGCCCGGGTAGAAGCCGGCTTCCGCGAGGCCGAGCAGGAAGCGCAGCACGTAGAACTGCGTGGGCGTCTTCACGAACGCGAACAGCGCGGACAGCAGCCCCCACGTGATCATGATCCGCGCGATCCAGATGCGCGCGCCGATGCGGTGCATCAGCATGTTGCTCGGCAGTTCGAACAGGAAGTAGCCGAGGAAGAAAATCCCGGCGCCGAGCCCGAACACGGTTTCGCTGAATGCGAGATCCTGCGACATCTGCAGCTTGGCGAAGCCGACGTTCACGCGGTCGAGATACGCGACCACGTAGCAGAGCATCAGGAACGGCACGATGCGCCAGAACACTTTCTTGTAGGTGCGGTCGAGTTCGCCCGATTGGGCGGCCGCGGCGGGCGAGCGGCTTGCGGCCGCGTCGAGAGCAGTCATCGTCGTCTCCTGGACTATCGTGTACCGGCGGCGCGTACGCCGCCGGATCGTGTGTGTGCTGACGGAAGGGCCCGCGCACACGGCGGGCATGGGAAGCGGTGCGTGATCCGGACGGCGACGCGTTACCAGCGCGCGCCGAAGGTCTGGCGCAGTTCGTCGAGCGCGGCGTCGGACAGCGGTTCCGGCTTCGGCTGCGTCATCAGCCACAGCCGCGCGGTTTCCTCGAGCTCCTCGAGCGCATACGACGCGTGCGATACCGACGGCCCCCACATCACGGGGCCGAGGCGATCGAGCAGCACGCCGCGCACCTGGTCGGCCAGCGCCGCGACTTCGGCCGCGACGGCCGGGTCGCCGGGGCGGCGGTAGCGGATCAGCGGAATGTGGCCGACCTTCATCACGTAGTACGGCGTGATCGGCGGCAGCACGTCGGTGTCGCGCCACACGCCCGCGAGCGTCAATGCGACGAGGTGCGTCGAATGCGTGTGGACGACGCCGTTTGCTGCGGCGTTGCGCGCATAGATGCCGCGATGCAGCGCGAGCGTCTTCGACGGCTTGCCGCCCGAGACGGGCTGGCCGTCGGCGCCGACTTTCGCGATGTCGTTCGGGTCGAGCCGGCCGAGGCAGGCGTCGGTTGGCGTGATCAGCCAGCCGTCATGCAGGCGCGCGCTGATGTTGCCGGCGCTGCCGGCCGCATGGCCGCGCGCGTACAGGCTTGCGCCGACCACGCAGATCTCTTCGCGCAGTTTGGCTTCGTCGCTCATCGTGCGGCTCCGTCCAGCGCGCGCAGCGCCTTGTCGAAAAAGTCGGTCGTGCCGAAGTTGCCGGATTTCAGCGCGAGGCCAAGCGGCTGCGCGTCGACGGTGGCCGTGGCCGGCACGCCCGGATCGATCTGCGCGCCGATCTGCAGCGACTTCACGTCGAGCGCCTGCACGACCGCGCCGGACGTTTCGCCGCCCGCGACGACGAACTTGCGCACGCCGAGTTCGCGCAGCCCGCGGGCGATCGCCGCGAGCGTGCTTTCGACGAGATGGCCGGCCGCGTCGACGCCGAGCGCCTGCTGCACGGCTTTCACTTCGTCGGGCGTGGCCGTTGCGTAGATCAGCACGGGCTGCGGCAGGTGCGCGCGCGCAAACGCGAGCGCCTGCTCGACGACGGGCTCGCCGCGCGAGGCCGCGAGCGGATCGATGCGGAAGCTCGGCCGCGTCGCACGCCACGCGGCGACCTGTGCGTTGGTGGCTTTCGACGCGCTGCCGGCGAGTATCGCCGACAGGCCGTCGATGCGCGGCAGCGACGCCGCGTTGTCGCGCTCGGGCAGTTGCTCCGCGCGGCGGAAATTCGCGGGCAGGCCGAGCGCGATGCCCGAGCCGCCGGTGACGAGCGGCAGGCCTGCGCACGCTTCGCCGAGTACGTAGAGATCGCGGTCCGACAGCGCGTCGGCGATCGCGAAACGCGCACCTTCGGCGCGCAGCTGGTCGATCCGCGCGCGCACGGCGGCCGCGCCGAGCGCGATCGTGTCGTAGCGGATCAGGCCGACCGGCGACTGCGTCTGCCGTTGCAGCACGCGCACGAGGTTCGCGTCCTTCATCGGCGTGAGCGGATGATTCTCCATCCCCGATTCGTTCAGCAGCACGTCGCCGACGAACAGGTGGCCGCGATAGATCGTGCGGCCGTTCTCGGGGAATGCCGGGCACGCGACCGTGAAGTCGCCGCCGGCCGCGTCGAGCAGCGCGTCGGCCACCGGCCCGATGTTGCCCGCGTCGGTCGAATCGAACGTCGAGCAGTACTTGAAGAAGAACTGGCGGCACCCTTGCGCGCGCAACCATTCGTACGCGGCGAGCGATTGCGCGACGGCGTCGGCGGCGGGAATCGTGCGCGACTTCAGCGCGACGACGATCGCGTCGGCGTCGACGATCGTGTCGGCAGCAGCGCCGTCGGCGGGCACGCCGATCGTCTGCACGGTGCGCATGCCGCTCTTGACGAGCATGTTCGCGAGATCGGTCGCGCCGGTGAAATCGTCGGCGATGCAGCCGAGCAGGGGACGGGAAGCGGAAGCGGTCATGGCAAAAGCGTCGTTCGAATCAGCGGGCGGGCGGCAGCGTGATGCCGGGGAAAGTCTTGATCACGGCGGAATCGTCCTCGCCGCCGTGGCCGGCGCTCGACGCGCTCATGAACATCTGGTGCGCGGTGGCCGACAGCGGCAGCGGGAATTTGCTGCGGCGCGCGGTATCGAGCACGAGGCCGAGATCCTTTACGAAGATGTCGACGGCCGACAGCGGCGTGTAGTCGCCGTTCAGGATGTGCGGCACACGGTTCTCGAACATCCACGAATTGCCGGCGCTGTGCGTGATCACGTCGTACAGCGCGTCGGCATCGACGCCTTCGCGCAGGCCCAGCGCCATCGCCTCGGCGGCCGCCGCGATATGCACGCCGGCCAGCAACTGGTTGATGATCTTCACTTTCGAGCCGATGCCGTGCGCGTCGCCCAGGCGGTACACCTTGCCGGCGATCGCGGCGAGCACGTCCTCGCAGCCGGCATACGCGGCGGCCGGGCCCGACGTCATCATCGTCATCGCGCCGGAGGCCGCGCGCGCGGCGCCGCCCGACACGGGCGCGTCGAGCATCTGCAGGCCGGCTGCCTCGATGCGTGCGCCGAGCGCGACCGCGAATTCGGGTGCGACGGTCGCGCTCGCGATCACGACGCCGCCCGGCTTCATCGCCGCGACCGCGCCGTGTTCGCCGAACAGCGCCGTTTCCGTTTGCGCGGCATTGACGACGAGCGTGACGACGACGTCGCATTGCGCGCCGAGTTCGGCCGGCGTCGCGCACGCGATGCCGCCTTCGGCGGCGAACGCCTGCAGCACGGTGTCGCGCACGTCGCATGCGTGCACGCGCAGCCCGGCGCGCAGCAGCGAGCGTGCGACGCCGAGGCCCATCGCGCCGAGGCCGATGACTCCAACATTTCGTGACATGGTCAACCTTGATCGATTCGGGGAGGTTCGTGACGGCGGCGCTGCCGGGAACGGCCGCGCCGCCGGCTTTCAGCAGATGCCGGCTTCCGCGAGACGGCGGGCGGCGTTGTACATGTGCGTGCGCGCCGCGTTGCGGGCGGCCATCGGGTCGCGTGCGCGGATCGCGTCGGCGATCGCCGCGTGCTCCTCGCGCACCTGCCGCGAGAAGTCCTCGCGCGTCGCTTCGTTGCGCCGCGTGACCTTCACGCCGGCTTCGAGGTACTGGTTCAGGAACTGCAACGTCTTCAGGAAATACGGGTTGCCGGTGACGGCCGCGATCGTGCGGTGGAACGCGACGTCTTCCGCGACACCGTCGCGCCCTTCGGCCACCGCTTCGTCGATCTTGCGCAGCGCGTCGTCGATGTCGGCCATGTCGTCGGCGGTGTGGTGCAGCGCGGCTTCGGCCGCGACCTCAGCCTCGATCGCGCGGCGTACCGCGAGCAGATGCGGCAGCGAGCTCGCCTCGACGGCTTCCGCGTAGTCGATCCGCAGCGGCCGGATCGCGCCGTGCTGGTTCACGAACACGCCGCTGCCCTGGCGCGGCTCGACCACGCCTTCGTTCTTCAGCCGCGAGATCGCCTCGCGGATCACGGTGCGGCTCACGCCGAATTCCTGCGCGAGCACGGCCTCGGTCGGCAGCTTGCCGGTGGCCGAGAAGCTGCCCACTTCGATCTGCTTGAGCAGTTGCTGCGCGACATGGTCGCTCATCGCCCGGGCGGGAATTTTCTCGAACATGATGCTCAGGTTTGTAAGGTGATGTGGTCATCATACAAATTTGAGCGGGCATCAGCATCCGGGATAACCCTCGTTTTACAGAGGTGAACGTCGGCCAAGTTGACTGGAACCGGTTCCAAAAGCGGCGAAACCGATGTGAACGTGTGTCGATCCGCAATCGAAGAGGG
>NZ_JACCQA010000046.1:0-43158 GCF_015712215.1 Burkholderia sp. 9779_493 | reverse complement strand
TCCCCGCCCCCGCCTACCCTCGCGCGCATGCCGATCGACGCCAACCAACGCCGATCCGGCCGATCCGAATTTCCCCAGGAGCGCAAATGGATAGCAACACCCCCGCACTGTTCGACACCGACATCTGGCGCGGCAAGATCTTCAACGGAAGCTGGCACGCGAGCCCGCACGCGGCCGACGTAATCGAACCGGCAACCGGCAACGCGCTCGGCCGCATCGGCGTCGCCGACGCCGCAGCCATCGGCGAAGCATCAGCGACCGCCCACCGCACCCAGCCCGCGTGGTTCGCCCTCCCCTACGACGAGCGCGCAGCCGTCCTGCGCCGCGCCGCAGCCATCGCCGAAACGCACGCCGACGCGATCGTCGACTGGCTCGTGCGCGAAAGCGGCTCGACCCGCGCAAAAGCGTCCTTCGAAACCTCCATCACCATCAAGGCACTGCACGAAGCCGCCAGCCTGCCATCACGCGCAGCCGGCGAAGTGCTCCCGTCCGCGGCCGGCCGCCTGTCGCTCGCGCGCCGCCGTCCGCGCGGCGTGGTCGGCGTGATCTCGCCGTTCAACTTCCCGCTGTACCTCGCGATGCGCGCGGTCGCGCCGGCGCTCGCACTCGGCAACGCGGTCGTGCTGAAGCCCGATCCGCGCACCGCCGTGTGCGGCGGCGTCGCGATCGCGCGCGTGTTCGAGCTTGCCGGCTTGCCCGAAGGCGTGCTGCACATGCTGCCCGGCGACGGCGCGGCCGGCGCGGCACTGGTCGCCGATCCGCACGTCGCGATGATCCAGTTCACCGGCTCCACCGCGGCCGGGCGCAAGGTCGGCGAAGCGGCGGGCCGCCATCTGAAGAAGGTGTCGCTCGAACTCGGCGGCAAGAATTCGCTGATCGTGCTCGACGATGCCGACCTCGACCGCGCGGTCGCGAACACCGCATGGGGCGCGTATCTGCATCAAGGCCAGATCTGCATGGCGACCGGCCGCGTGCTCGTGCAGCGCGCGATTCACGACCGCTTCGTCGCGAAGCTCGTCGAGAAGGCGCGCAGCCTGCGCGTCGGCGACCCGGCCACCGGCGACGTCGGCCTCGGCCCGCTGATCAACGCCGCGCAACGCGACCATGCGGCGAGCGTGGTCGACGCGGCCCGCCGCGCGGGCGCACGCGTCGAGACGGGCGGCAATCATCGCGACCTGTTCTTCGAGCCGACCGTGCTGAGCGGCGTCGCGCCGGGCAATCCGGCGTTCGACGAGGAAATCTTCGGGCCGGTCGCGATCGTCGTGCCGTTCGATACCGACGAGGACGCGATCGCGCTCGCGAACCGGACCGAATACGGGCTGTCGATGGCGATCCTGTCCGCCGACGTCGGCCGCGCGCTGCGGATCGGCGAGCGCTTGAACACGGGGCTGCTGCACATCAACGACCAGACGGTCAACGACGAAGTGATCAACCCGTTCGGCGGCGTCGGCGCATCGGGCAATGGCTCGA
Source organism: Burkholderia sp. 9779_493 (assembly GCF_015712215.1). Lineage (NCBI taxonomy): Bacteria > Pseudomonadati > Pseudomonadota > Betaproteobacteria > Burkholderiales > Burkholderiaceae > Burkholderia > Burkholderia sp. 9779_493. Next base: position 41,688 of record NZ_JACCQA010000046.1, on the reverse strand, counting down.
GCATCGGCGGTGCGGCAAACTGGGAGGAATTCACGCAGTGGCAGTGGCTGACGATCAAGGGCGAAGCGCCGCCGTATCCGATTTGACGAGGAGACCGACCATGTACACCGACAACGATACACGCGCCGTCACCGCGGCCGTCGCGCGCACCGCCGGCGCGCCGTTCTCGATCGAATCCGCCCGGATCCGCGCGCCGCGCGGCGACGAGGTGCTGGTGCGCGTCGTCGCGACCGGCTTGTGCCATACCGACCTGATCGTGCGCGACCAGTACTATCCGGTGCCGCTGCCGGCCGTGCTCGGTCACGAAGGCGCCGGCGTGGTCGAGGCGGTCGGCCCGAACGTGAAGACGCTCGCCGCGGGCGACCACGTCGTGCTGACCTACGGCGCGTGCGGCCACTGCACGTCGTGCGTCGGCGGTCACGGCGCGTATTGCCGGCAGTTCTTCGCGCTGAACTTCGGCGGCGCCGACGCCGACGGGCAAACCGCGCTTCGTGACGCATCCGGCCAACCGCTGCACGATCATTTCTTCGCGCAGTCGTCGTTCGCGAGCTACGCGCTCGCCCGCGAGAACAACGCGATCAAGGTGCCGAAGGAAGCACCGCTCGAGCTGCTCGGCCCGCTCGGCTGCGGGATCCAGACCGGCGCGGGCGCGGTGATCAATTCGCTCGCGGTGCGCACCGGCAGCAGCTTCGCGAGCTTCGGCGCGGGCGCGGTCGGCATGAGCGCCGTGATGGCCGCGCGCATCGCGGGCGCCACCACCATCATCGCCGTCGACATCGTGCCGTCGCGGCTCGCGCTGGCGCTCGAACTCGGCGCGACGCACGCGCTCAACAGCCGGGAAGTCGACGTCGTCGACGCGATCCGCGAGATCACCGGCGGCGGCGTCGACTACGCGCTCGAATCGACCGGGCTGCCGGCCGTGCTGTCGCAAGGAATCGACGCGCTGGGCTCGCGCGGCACGATGGGCGTGGTCGGCGCGCCAAAGCTCGGCACCAGGGCCGAATTCGACGTGAACAGCCTGCTGCTCGGCGGCCACACGATCCGCGGCATCGTCGAAGGCGACAGCGTGCCACAGACGTTCATTCCGCAGCTCGTCCAACTGCACCTGCAGGGCCGGTTTCCGTTCGACCGGCTGGTGAAGTTCTATTCGCTCGAGCAGATCAACCAGGCCGCCGAGGACAGCAGCAAAGGCATCACGCTCAAGCCGATCCTGCGGTTACCGCACTAGGCGCGGGGCGCCGCGGGCCGTCCGCCGATGCCGGGCGGCGCCACGCGGCGGGCGACCTTGCCGGGCACGAAAATGCCCGGCTTCGGGCAGCGGGCTATATTACGCATTCGCGCGACACGCCGGGCCGGCACGCCCGGCCCGACCATTCGACCTCACATGGAGCGCAGCGTGAACATGGCCCCTGAATCCCCTGCACGGCCGGTCGACCTCGACCGGCTCCGCGCCCGCTTCGCCGCGGGCGAGCCGCTGCCGGAAACGGCGTTGCCGGCCAGCGTCGCACGCTCGTGGCTGCGCTCGCGCGACGCCGGGCTGCGGCCCTGGCAAACCGCCCGCTATGAAATGCAGCGCGAGCGCGACGAATCGCGCGCGGACCGGCGGCTCGCCCGCTGCGTCGCGCAGGAGATCGAGCCGCTGTGGGCCGCATTCGGCGGCACCGAATGGACGATCATGTGCGTCAATCCGCACGGCACGATCGTCCATGCGCGGCGCAGCCCGCAATGCGACGACGCGCTGCTGACACCGATCGTCGCCGGACGCCGGATCGTCGAGCCGAACGTCGGCACGACCGCGCCGAGCTGCGTGATCCACGACGGCGCCGAGGCCATCGTCGCGGGCGCGCAGCATTATCTCCACGAGTTGTCGCGGGTGTTCTGCCTCGCGGTGCCGCTGGTGGGTTTCGACGGTGAAGTGATCGGCGCGCTCGACATCACCGGCGTCGGCCGGCGCAACGTCGTGCAGTTGCGCGAACAGTTCCGGCACGCGGCGCTGTCCGCCGAGCAGCGGCTCTACGCGATGTTGCGTGACTGCCATCTGCTGCAGGTCCAGCATGACGCGCGCTGGCTCGGCACGCCGCTCGCCGGCGTCATCGCGCTCGACGAAGCGGGCCGCGTGCGCGCGGTGAGCCGCCTGGCGCGCCAGATGCTCGACCTCGCGCCCGCCGGGCCGGTGGCCCCGTACGATCTTCGGCAACTGTTTCCCGGCGCGACGCCCGCGCAGCAGCGCCGCTTGCTGACACCGGCGCGCACGCCGCAGCGGATCGCACGCGACGATGGTAGCCATGTATGGGTGCGCACCGTGCGTGCACCGCTCGACCGGGCGACGACGGCGCGCCACGCCGACGTGCTGGAAGACGCCGCCGACGTGTGCCGCACCGCATCGGTCGCGGGCCCTCAGGCGAGCCTGCACGAACAGTCGCTCGACGCGATCCGGCGGACGCTCGCCGAGCACGACGGCAACGTGTCGGCGGCCGCGCGGCAGCTCGGCATTTCCCGCACGACACTGTATGCGAAGCTCAGGCAGCTCGATGCGGCGGGAATCGGGTACGACGGGTCGCATTGACGGTTCGCGATAGCGGGCCGTGTGGCTGGCGATGGCGCCAAGCCACGCCCGCCGCTCATGCAACTGCAAAGCTGGCCGCGCGAGCCCGGCCGACAACGCACCGACCACGCCGCCGAAGGAGCCGATCCACGGTCGCCCGAACTCGCCGACTGCGATCATCGAATGCGGGTGCGTCGGCACCAGGACGCTGCCGCAGCGTGTCGGCCGACGGCACGGCGGCGACCACGCCTACTCCCGCCACGTCGCGTCCGCGAGCTTCGCCACCAGTTCGTCGTACACCACCCGGATACGCCTGGGCATCGGGCCGCGCCGCGGCCGATAGACGTGCAGCTTCCACGGCTCGGGTTCGAGGCTCGGCAACACCCGCACGAGGCGCCCCTTCCTGACGTACGGCCGCACCAGATACTCCGCGCACTGGCCGACCCCGACGCCCGCGCACACGGCCTCGATCTCCACCTCGGTGTCGTCGGTCAGGTAAGCCGGCGAAGGCGGCACGAACTGCTGTTCGCCGCGAAACATCCACGGCCACGGGCGCCCGCTCGCGCGGTCGATCAGGCAGGTCACCGGCATCGCTTCGAGCGCCTTGCGGTTTTTCGGCTCGCCCAGCCGCCGGATCAGCGCCGGCGCGGCCACCACCCACATCGGCAACGGCCCGACCATGCGCGCGACGAAGCGGTTGTCGCCGATCGCGCCGACGCGCACGCCGATGTCGATCTGCTCGTCGACCACCGGCGACGGCACGTCCGACAGCCGCAGATCGGGCACGAGCCCCGGATACCGCTGCATGAGGCCGGTGAGGATCGGCTGCACGTAGTGCCGCCCCATGCCCGACGGCGCGGTGATCCGGACGACGCCGACCGGTTCGTCGCGCTGACCGGTCGCCGGCCCGAACAGCCCGTCGACGACGGCCAGCGCGCCCTGCACCTCGCGCGCGAACGACTGCCCGAACGCGGTGATCCGGATGCTGCGGGTCGTCCGGTGAAACAGCGTTTCGCCGAGCATTTCCTCCAGCTCGCGCACCGCGCGCGTGACGACCTGCGGCGACACGCCGAGCCGCGCGGCCGCCTCGCGAAACGTCGGCGCGGTGGCAGCCGCGGCAAAGATCTTCAGGATGTCGAGGCGATTGAGCATGGGAAGCCTTTATGATGCTCGCGAAAAAGCGATTTTAATTCCTCAAAAAGGAATTCTAAATGCGCCATTGTTCCATTTTTTTGTCGCCGCCGAGCGACCACAATGCGCATCAGACGTCGCTTCGACGCAACGGGTCAACCACCACGGAGAAACGCATCATGAACGCAAGCAAGCACGCCGCCCCACTCGAAGGCCGCATCGCGCTGGTGACGGGCGCCAGTTCCGGCATCGGCCGCGCGTCGGCGCTCGAACTCGCGCGCCGCGGCGCGAAGGTCGTCGTGTCCGCCCGGCGCAAGGCCGAGCTCGATCGGCTGGTCGACGAGATCGCGACCGCCGGCGGCAACGCAACAGCCTTTGCCGCGGATGTCGCGAACGAAGCCGAGCTCCGCCAGTTGTTCGATTTCACGGAGTCGACCCACGGACGCCTCGACATCGCGTTCAACAATGCGGGCACGGAAGGCGTGTTCGCACCGATGCTCGAGCAGGACGCGGAAAGCTACGACCGCGTATTCGAGCCGAACGTGCGCGGGGTCTTCAATTCAATGAGGTTCGCCGCTGAAATCATGCTGCGTCAGGGCAAGGGCAGCATCATCAACAATGCGTCGATGGGCGGCGTCATCGGCTTCGAGAACGCGTCGGTGTATATCGCGAGCAAGCACGCGGTGATCGGGATGACGAAGACGGCGTCGATCGAATGGTTCAAACGGGGCGTGCGCGTCAACGCGCTGTGCCCGGGGCTGATCGATACGCCGTTCCATCATCGCGGCATCTGGCCGTCGGAGGACGCACGGCTCGCCTTCGCCGAATCGACGCCGGCCGGCCGCTGGGCGTCGGCCAACGAGATGGCGACGGTCGTCGCGTTCCTCGCGTCGGACGATTCCAGCTATGTGTCGGGGCACGCGCTGGTGGCCGACGGCGGCTACTCGGTCGCGTGATCCATCGGGCGCGAGCCGCGCGGCGGCTTCAGGGCGCGGGGGCCGCGACCGCGGCTTCCCGTTTCGCGTGCAGCCGCAACGCGGCCCACGCGATCCCGGCCGCGAAGATCGCGACCACGCCGCCGAAAGTGCCGATCCACGGCAGCCCGAAATCGCCCGCGATATGGTTGCCGAGCAGCGCGCCGGCGCCGATCCCGACGTTGTACAGCCCGGAGTAGATCGACACGGCCAGGTCGGTCGCCTCCGGCGCCAGCTTCAGCACCCACGCCTGCATCGCGAGCCCGAAACAGACGATCGCGCCGCCCCACACCAGCGTGTGCACGGACAGCGTGACGATGTTCAGCGCGCACGGGAACAGGATCAGCAGGCAGCCCGACAGCGCGACAATCGACGCCAGCAGGAAATCGTCGGGCCGGTGCGGATAGACGCGATTGAAGCAGACCGCGGCCGGCAGGCCGGCGACGCCGAACAGGATCAGCACGTAGGTGATCCGGCTGCTGCTCGCGTGGTTGACGCTCTGCACGAACGGTTCGATGTACGTGTACGACGTGAAGTGCGCGGACACGACGAGCACGGTGATCGCGTACAGCGCGACCAGCGCCGGCTTGCGCAGGAACACGCCGATGCTGCTCAGCGAGCCCGCCCCCTGGCTCGGCAGCGACGGCAGCGTGGCACGCAGCAACAGCAGCGCGACGCCCGCCGCGCCCGCGATGATCAGGAACGTGACGCGCCAGCCGAACGCCTCGCCGATCACGCGGCCGAGCGGAATCCCGGCCACCATCGCGACCGCCGAGCCCATCGCGAGCAGGCTGAGCGCGCGGCTTTTGCGGTCGCTCGGCGCGAGCCGCACGGCGAGCGGGACCGAAATCGACCAGAACACCGCATGTGCGCACGCGATGCCGAGCCGGCCGATCATCAGTACCGTGAAATTCCACGCGACGCCGGTCACGACGTGGCTGCCGACGAACACCAGCAGCGCGACGCTCAACAACTTGCGGCGCTCGACGTGCCGCGTGACGAACGTCAGCGGCAACGACACGACCGCGACGGCCCACGCGTAGATCGTCAGCATCAGGCCGACCGCGGTCGGCTGCATCTGCAGGCTGTCGCCGATCGCGCTCAACAGCGCGACGGGCACGAATTCGGTGGTGTTGAAGATGAAGGCAGTGAGGGCCAGGGCCAGGACGCCCCACCACGATTGCCTGGAACTGACGGCGTCCGGTGTTGCCATGCGTGGATTCGACGAGACGAGGGTTGGGGGCGCGTACGGCGCGGGCGCGGCGTGGCGCGGAAAGCCCGGCCCCGCCCGGCACATCGCCGCGATTGTACCAGCGGCGCATGGCTCGCCGCCGCCCGGCGCGGCAACGGGACATGGCGATGACACGGCTCAGCGCCGATAATGTGTCGACAGGGCATGCTTGCGGGCAATTTGCCCGACCATCATCGGGCCAGGAGGATTACATGCGCATTGAAACGTCATTTCTGTTCGATCTCGACGGCACGCTCGTCGACAGCGTCTATCAGCACGTGCTCGCGTGGAAGGAAGCACTCGATGCCGAAGGTATCGAACTGTCCGTGTGGCGCATCCACCGCAAGATCGGGATGAGCGGCGGCCTGTTCCTGAATCAGCTGCTGCGCGAGACGGCCGGCGACATCGACGCCGAACGCGTCGAGCGGCTCGCGCGGCTGCATGCGGCCGCGTATCAGCGGCTGCGCGCGCAGGTCCGGCCGCTGCCGGGCGCGCGCGAACTGCTGGCCGCGCTGTCGAATGCCGGCATCCGCTGGGCGATCGCGACCAGCGGGCGGATGGAAACGGCCGCCATCAATCTCGAGGCGCTCGGCGTCGATCCGGCGAAGAACGTCGTCGTCACGCGCGATCAGGTGAAGTACGCGAAGCCGGACCCGGACCTGTTCCTGACCGCCGCCGCGAAGCTGAACGTGCCGATCGAGCATACGGTGGTGGTCGGCGACAGTATCTGGGACATGCTCGCGGCGAGCCGCTGCCGCGCGCTCGGCGTCGGGCTGCTGGCGGGCGGGTATGGCAGCGACGAACTGGAACGCGCCGGCGCGCTGCGCGTGTACGACGATCCGGCCGACCTGCTGTGGCATCTGGACGAGGTGGCGGCGCGGCCGTAGGCGCTACACCGTCCGCCTGACCAGCATCGTCCGGATCTCCGAAATCGCCTTGGTCGGATTCAGCCCCTTCGGGCACACGTCCGTGCAGTTCATGATCGTTCGGCAGCGGAACAGCCGGTACGGATCCTCGAGATCGTCGAGCCGCTCGGCCGTCGCGAGATCGCGCGAATCGGCGATGAAGCGGTACGCCTGCAGCAGCCCGGCGGGGCCGACGAACTTGTCCGGGTTCCACCAGTAGCTCGGACACGACGTCGAACAACACGCGCACAGGATGCATTCGTACAGCCCGTCGAGCTGGTCGCGCTCGTCCGGCGATTGCAGCCGTTCGCGCTCGGGCGGCGTCGTGTCGTTGATCAGGTATGGCCGGATCGAGTGGTACTGGTTGAAGAAGTCGGTCATGTCGACGATCAGGTCGCGCACCACCGGCAGCCCCGGCAACGGCCGCAGCACGATCTCGCGCGGCAGCGTCTGCATGTTGGTCAGGCACGCGAGGCCGTTCTTGCCGTTGATGTTCATCGCATCCGACCCGCAGATGCCTTCACGGCAGGAGCGCCGGTACGACAGCGTCTCGTCGTCGCGTTTCACGCGGCCGAGCACGTCGAGCAGCATGCGGTCGTCCGGGTTCACGTCGATCTCGAAGCGCTGCATGTAAGGCGCCGTGTCGCGATCGGGGTCGTAGCGGTAGATATGCAGGGTGCGCGGATCGCTCATCGATTCCTCCCGGCGCGGGCCGGCATGGGTTCACGGGGTGCTGCGCAAGTGCTGTCGCGGCACACGGCGCCGCAAGCGCCATGCCGGTCAGTCGTCGTCCACGCGCTTGTCGATCAGATAGCGGCCGCGCTCGACGCCCGCGCGCAGCGCCTCGACCTCGGTCAACCATTCGGGGCCGGCCGCCTCCGGCACATACAACTCGATGCGCGCGCCGTCGACGTACACCTGCACCTCGTCGCGCCATGCGCCCCGCTCGTTGGGTCGCGCCCAGACGAGAATCTCGTACCCGCGATACGGGTCCCGAACCTGTGCGTCCTGTTGATGTGGCACGGTGGCCTCCTGTCTTATCTGCGATGGCGATGCAAAAAATGCGCGCCGCATGCACGGCGCACACGCCGCCGGCCTTGCGCGCACGCGCCGTGCCCGGCCGGCACGGGGCTTGCGTCCCATTTCCGCATCGAACCGCTACCGCGCCGCACCACGCGGCGCCGGAAGGGATGCATATCATGATCAGCCACATCGAACTACTCGGACGCCTGCTGCTGGCCGCGCTGCTCGGCAGCGTGATCGGGCTCGAACGCGAGCGCCTGAACTGGGCCGCCGGGCTGCGCACGCACATGCTCGTGTGCGTCGGCTCCGCGCTCGTGATGCTGGTGTCGACGTTCGGCTTCGAGGACGTGCGCGGGCAAAACGGCGTCGTGCTCGATCCGTCGCGGGTCGCCGCGCAGGTGGTGTCCGGCATCGGCTTTCTCGGCGCGGGCTCGATCCTGCTGCGCGGCGAAGTGGTGCGCGGGCTGACGACGGCCGCGAGCCTGTGGGCCGTGGCCGGCGTCGGGCTCGCCGCGGGCGGCGGGATGGTGGTCGCGTCGATCGGCGCGACGGCGATCATGCTCGTGATCCTCGCCGGCGTGAAGCCGCTCGAGCGCCGCTTCATCGCGCAGCGCCAGCAGCGCACGCTGCTGCTCGTGGCCGAGCGCGGCGGCCTGACGCTCGGCACGCTGCACGAAGCGCTCGGCCCCGGCCGCGTGCGCGTGAAGCGGTTCATCGTCCAGCAATCGGACGACGATCCGGATACCGACGACATCTCCGTCTCGTTCTCGCGCACGAGCGGGCCGGAATTTGCGGCGATCTGCGAAACGCTGCAACGCATCGCGTGCGTACGGACCTGTCAACCCGACACCTCGTCAAGGAGCCTCGTGTGACCCAGACCGACCTGCTCTCCTATCTCGTGACGAGCCAGCTGGCCGCGCGCATGCGCAGCGGCGCCTGGCTCACGACCAGCCAGCTGGTCGGCGCGTTGCGCGCGTGGCTCGCGTGCCAGCACGCCGAATGCGACTGGCTCGACCGGATCAGGATCGCACACGCGTCGGCGACGATCGCACAGGAGATCTACGAGATCGCGATCGCGCACGGCGATCCGCACAGCGGCGAACGCGTGCGGCTCGACGCGCATTCGCCGGAACTGCAGGCGCTGCGCGCGCGCTGCGACGCGCTGCTGCAGCGGATCGACGGCGGCCGGGACGTCGGCGCCCGATGATCGTGCCGGATCGCGCGACCCGCGCCGACGACGGCCGGCTCGACGCCGCGCCGGCGGCCGGCCCGCCGCGGCACGGCCTGCTCGAACGCGGGCGCAACTGCGACACGATCCGCGGCGCGGACCGCTTCGCGATGCTGGTCGACGGCGATGCGTACTTCTCGACGCTGCGCGCCGCGCTGCTGCGCGCGCGCCACACGGTGTTCATCGTCGGCTGGGACGTGGACAGCCGGATGCGGCTCGCGCCCGGCGGCGCCGACGACACGCTGCCCGACACGCTCGCGGCCTTCCTGCACGCGCTCGCGTCCGCCCGCCACAATCTGCGCATCTACGTGCTCGCGTGGGACTTCGCGATGATCTACGCGCTGGAGCGCGACTGGCCGCCCGTGTATCGGGCCGGCTGGCGCGCGCATCGCGGCATCCGGTTCCGGCTCGACGATGCGCATCCGCGCGGCGCGTCGCATCACCAGAAGCTCGTCGTGATCGACGACCGGCTCGCGTTCGTCGGCGGGCTCGACCTGACGCGCGCCCGCTGGGACACGCCCGCGCATGCGGCCGACGATCCGCGCCGCCGCGACGAGCACGGCATGCCGTACGGGCCGTTCCACGACGTGCACGCGATGTTCGACGGCGACGCCGCCGCCGCGATCGGCGAGCAGGCGCGAGCGCGCTGGCTGCAGGCGTGCGGGCGCCCGATCGCGATCCGCGCGCAGCGGCATCTCGACCGCGCGGACGACGACGATCCGTGGCCGCCCGATGCGCGCGTCGACGTGCGCGACGTGCAGCTCGGCATCGCTTATACGGCGCCGCGTCACGGCGGCCGCGAGCCGGTGCGGCAGGTGCGCGCGCTCGTCGAGGACGCGATCCGCGCCGCGCGGCGGCACCTGTATGTCGAAAACCAGTATTTCACCGCCGCGGTGGTGCGCGAAGCGTTGTCCGCGCGCCTCGCCGACACGCACGGGCCGGACGTGACGGTCGTCGCGCCGCGCGTGCAGAGCGGCTGGCTGCAGGAAGCGACGATGGGCGTGCTGCGCGCGCGGCTGCACGCGACGCTCGCGTCGGCCGACCGCTTCGACCGCTACCGGCTGCTGTATCCGCACGTCGACGGGCTCGGCGACGGGTGCGTGAACGTGCACAGCAAGGTCGCGATCGTCGACGACGAATGCATCGTGATCGGCAGCGCGAACCTGAACAACCGCTCGATGCTGCTCGACACCGAATGCTGCATCGCGCTCGTCGCGGCCGGCGATCCCCGCATTCGCGCCGCGATCGCCGCCATGCGCGAGCGGCTGCTGGCCGAGCATCTCGGCACGACGCCCGCGGCAGTGGCCGACGCGTTCGCGTGCGGGGAACGGCCGAACGTCGTGCTCGACCGGCTGCGCGCGAAACCCGGCCGCACGCTGCGCACGCTCGATCCGGCCGTGTCGCCGCAATTCGAAGCGCTGGTGCCGGTCAGCGCGCGGCTCGACCCGGAACAGCCGATCGAACCGGACCGGTTCATCCGCGAATTCGTGCCGCACGAACAGCATCGCACGCTCACCGCGCGCTTTTTCGTGCTCGGTGCGATCGTGCTCGCGATCGCCGCGCTGGCGCTCGCGTGGCGCTTCACGCCGCTGGGTGCGCACCTGAACGTCGCATCGCTGTCGCACGCGGTGGCCGGCATCGCGCGGCTGCCGGCCGCGCCGGTGCTCCTGCTCGCGGCCTACGTGATCGCGGCGACCTGCGCGGTGCCGATCACGCTGCTGATCGCCGCGACGGGGCTCGTGTTCGGCGCGTGGCCGGGTTTTGCGTATGCGGGCATCGGCTCGATGGCAGCGGCCGCCGCGACCTACGCGCTCGGCCGCTGGCTCGGGCGCGACGCGGTGCGCCGGCTCGCCGGCCCGCGCGCGAACCGGCTGAGCGAGCGCATCGGCCGGCGCGGCGTGGTCGCGATGGCCGTGCTGCGGCTGCTGCCGATCGCGCCATTCACCGTCGTGAACCTCGTCGCCGGCGCGTCGCACATCGGGCTGCGCGACTTCCTGATCGGCACCGCGCTCGGGATGCTGCCGGGCATCGTGCTGACCGTCACGTTCGCGCACCAGCTGACCGCCGCGCTCAGCCATCCGGGGCCCGGCGCGTTCGCATGGCTCGCGGCGATCGGCCTCGTGCTGGTCGGCGTGTCGATCCTGCTCGTGAGGATGCTGCGACGATGGCGCTGAGCGAACACGCGGCCCCGCCACCGCACGTCGTCACCGCCGACGCGGCGCCCGCCGCCGCGCCGGGCGGGCGCGACCTGCGGATCGCGACCTACAACATCCACGGCGGCTACGGTGCGTGGCCGGCGCGCGCGGTCGACCGGATCGCGGCCGTGATCGACGAACTGGACGCGGACGTGATCGCGCTGCAGGAAGTGCCCCTCGGCGGCACGCGCGCGCCCGACGTGCTCGCGCATTTGCGCGACGCGACCGGCATGCACGCGGTGGCCGGCCCGACGATCGACACGCCGGAGCGCCGCTACGGCAACGCGGTGCTGTCGCGCTGCCCGATCCGCGCGGCGCGCACGCTCGACCTGTCGTTCCACCCGCGCGAGCCGCGTGGCGCGCTCGACGCCGACATCGACTGCGGCGCGGGCACGATCCGCGTGGTCGCGACCCATCTCGGGCTGTCCGCCAGCGAACGCAGCGCGCAGGTGCAGCGGCTGCTCGCGGCGTTCGACACCGGCGCGATGCCGGTGATCCTGCTCGGCGACATCAACGAGTGGTTCGTGCGCGGCCGCGCGCTGCAGGCGCTCGTCACGCGATTCCGGCGCGCGCCGGCGCCGCGCACGTTCCCGACCGTGTGCCCGGTGTTCTCGCTGGACCGGATCTGGATCCATCCGGGCGAGCTGCTGGTCGACGTGGTCGTGCACCGCAGCGCGCGGGCCCGGCACGCGTCGGACCACTATCCGCTGGTGGCCCGGATGCGCGCGACGCCCGCGACGGGCACGGCGCTTGCGCGGTGACGCGTTTTTCGATCCGACGGAGTCAGCCCATGCGAACCGATGCCCTCGACGGAAAGGATCTCGATTACTGGTGCGCCCGCGCGTTGTGCGCCGATGACGAAGACACGCTGCGCTTCACGGCGGTCGCGCCGACCGTCATCGTGACGGCCGCGTGCGACGCGTTCCGGCATCTCGATGCGCCGTTCGCGCCTTCGGCGTCGTGGGCCGATGCGGGCGCGGTGCTCGATCGCGTGACCGATCTGCGGATCGCCCACCATGGGAACGACGTCGAATGCGACGCGACCTTCGTCGACGGCCCGTCGACGTGCGGCGCGCATGGCCGCGATGCGCGCGTGGCGCTGCTGCGCGCGTTCGTGCGTGCGCGCTTCGGCGACGAGGTGGACGCTCCACCGCCGTTCCCGCACCGGATCGAACATGGCGCGGTGGAGCGGTATGACCCGGGTGTGCCGATCCCGACGACGGACGACGATGCCGCGACGGGCGACAGTTCGGATATTCGGTCGATACCGCGCATGTAGTGCACGCGTCGGCCCTATGGTAGCGCTCGAATTGCCACTACTGCACTGCATCCATGTAATAACCGCCGCGTCCGGCGGGGGGATCAACCGTACGCGCGCCAAACGTCATCTGTGTAGATCCGTGGGCCCCAAAAAATGCGCCACGCACAACTCAACACGACGACCAAGCCAATCACCACCGTCATCACCACCTCGAAGGTGTGCCACGTCTCATAGGGCGACATCAGCATCAAAAATGCCCACAGAGCCATGCAACCGCTCAGATCGGCCCACGGAAGCAGTGCGTACTCGTATTCGGACTTCCAGGGTACGTCGACCGCCGGCTTATCCTTGACGACGATATTCAGCACGACCCCATCCGGCCTGGGCAGTGCGACGAGTTGCGCCCCTTGACCGAAATGCGCCATCTTCGCCGCCAGCGCCTGAAGAAGCCACCGTGCGACCGGCGCCTGCGGCCCCGTTGCTGAATCGAGTGCGTGTTGCTCCACCTTCAGCTCCGTATCCTTCACGGCGCCAAGCGTCGCGTGCAAGGCCAACCCCTTCAGGCGGCTATACCAGAAATGACGGATCCGTTCGCGTGGCACCTGTTCGGCAGCGAGCAGCCGCGCAAGCGCCTTTTCTACTTCGTCGGCATCCGCGACGATCTGGCGTAACAGCCACGCATGACATTTCAATTGCGGCCTTTCCTGCATGAGCGCAGGTGAACCGAGTAGCAATGCCACCGCCGCCTCGGACGCGGCCGGCCGAACGTCGGCCCCGGTGCCGTTGAGGTGCCAGGCCAGCACCAGTCGATATTTCGGGTTTCTGCCCGATTCGGATGAAGCCGCGTAAGCCGTGTCGGTATCGCCCTCGAACCAGACGTTCGCAAACCCCGGATTGCGATCGTTGCTCAACCATCTGATGCGCGGTTTCCCGGGTAATTTCAGTTTCGTCCACACTGCCAGCACGTCGACATAGGATTCGGCACGCTCGCACTGCATCACGATGTCGAACGAATCACTGCGCGCCGCGCGGGCAAGCTTCGCGGCGAGCGGCGCCAGAAGCGCTTCGATCACCATTCGCTCTCGGGGCGCGCCGTCGGTACTTTCGATGCCATTGAGCCGCATCACTCTGCCGGGATTTTCCGGCGGACTCCCATCGAGCTTCAACATGCGCTCCGCAAGATCCGGCTCCGGCGCGAAAATCACTGTGTCGAGCACTGCCACGCCCGAACGGACCCCGCGTTGCCATCTCATGAGCAAATGCCAGCGGGCCGTATTTTTCACCGCCGCTTCAAAGGCGCGATTGTCATACAGCGATGCATAAAGCACGGAGCTGACCGCTATCCAGAGGGCGAACGGAGCGGCGAGCGCGGTTCGCGTGAAGTCCTCCGAGGCCATGGATTTGTCGTGCGGCCATGTCACTACCGTGCCGGCCAGAAACGCGCATTCGATCAGAACAAACAGCGCGACATATAACCAGACGGGCGGAGGTTCGCCCGCCGACCATTCGCCGTGAGCAGGCGGGGTCCAGCGAAATTTCATCGTGCCTCCATGAAGAGCACGTTACCGTTATTCGACAGTCCAGTCGCGCTGCGACGCGATGAGTCGTGGCGGAGGATTGCACACGCATCGGCAAAGGTCTCCCTCCAGCGCATGCTGTTTACCGCTGAGGTCGTCAGCACGTGGGGTCGAGCCATCGGGTTCGATATGGCCGACGGTGTTGCACGCGGGACATCCAACCCGCGCACCCAGGTAGCTCAACCTTCGGTCGCCGAGACCGATGTCGTCGAGACCGTCGAGCACGACGCCATTCGCAGTGGTCCGGTCGCGCTGGAAGATGCAGGCTCGGCCGGTCATGTCAGACGCCGATCCATTCCCAATCGGTGTCATCGCCGGTGGCTTTCAGCGCTGGCATCGTCTGCCCATATCGGAGAGTGACGATACCCGTCGGATCGTAGCGAGTGGAATTCCATCCCTCACGCACACGCGGAAGCCATCGGCCGCTACGCGGGCATGGCACGCCCGATGGGCTGAATTGTCGCGTTTCTTCGATGGTGTCGAATGAATACGTCTTGACCGGCGTCGGCGCACTGCCTTCCCACAGCCACTCCACCGGGCCGTCGAGACTGATGCCGTCGCCTCCCTCCATCAGCATCTTCACCCGTTCGGTCGTCGCAACGTCCCCGGCCTTGAACGGAACGAGCTGCAGGCTGCGGTGAGCGGTGGAGTCAGTGCGTATGGCCCGGTAAAGGCCGTCTTCCTTGAACGTCTGGCCGGGTTTCACCGGGAAATAGGACAGGCGAGTCCGCTGGTATGCCTCCCACTGCTCACGCTCCTGCGGAGTGGAGGGGTAGTCGCGGTCGAAGGTAATTCGGGTCGGCTTCGTGTAGTCGGAATGGAAATCGACACGCAACAGACTGGACTCGATTCCTACGACCTTAATGTTCATAAACGCGCCTGCATATAAATCGTAGGTGCCTGCAGTGAACCTTATAACCTTCGAAGTTTTCATTTTTACAACTACGGCACTATGCGGCTCAATAATTACCTTACCGCCAGCAAATTGAGTCGGGTCAGCAAGAGGCTCACCCGCCAATGCAAAACCGATTTTTGGCGACGCCCTTCCTTGCGAATCCGTAACAGCCAATATATTCATATACTTCCCCATCTTTCCCTCCCATCTGTCCGGCGTCTCGAATTGAATCGGATAGCTTCCACTGTTGTCGAATTTCAGCGACACTAGAAAACCGTCAGCAGCACGGTCAATCGAAACAAGAGAAACGTCCAATTTAACAATTCTACGTCCAGACTGCACCCCCATATTAGTAAGTTCTTCTGCGAGATCGGATATTTTTATCCGAATATCGCGACCGAGATCACTTAAATAACCATGATGAACCGCGCCTCCACATCGCGCGATATAGAGAATCGGAATTATCGTGCCACTTCCTGCTTCTTTCGAGGAGCACAGTAGTTCCGCCATCTTCTTGGCCGCTTCGAGGTTCTTACCGTTCAACCTCATTTCGTAGATACCGACGCCATTGATATTGCGGTCTCCATCCGAATCGCCGATCTGAACCCGCAGTACGTCTCCGGATACCGAGACCGAGTTATTCCCGTAGGCGTTGATGGCACCATCCGCCCCACCGTTTGTCGTGCAGTTGAATTGCATCGCTTGATTCACCGGGCTCATACTCTGAGCCTGAACACTCTCTCCAATTAAAAACAGGCAAAGGGCCATGTTGCACAGATAGAAAATCCACGAACTACACCTCATAACCCACCCTCCACAGTTTGTTTGTCGCAATCGAAAACTGACGCCGCACATATTCTAGATAATAGGGCTTGATGCCTGCGGTAATACGCCCTGACTGCACTGGCGAATTCGCACCACTCCCCATCACATTGAAACTTGAATATCCCTGCCAAAACATGGCTCCTGCTTTCGCATCAACAAGTGAAAAATCTATCTGCTCACCCTTGATGTATGAATGATGAATCCAGCCGCCTTGATCGTAATACTCGTCGGGGAAATTGAAAAAATGTCCGCACTCATGCGCTTCGACATTTGCGCCCGGGTAATCGTGCTTTATTTTTAACTCGTCCTTCCATTTATGCCTCTCCCCCCAAGAACCCGTGTCTGCCCGAAAGACCTCCGGAAACAGCTTGAGCGTGACGTGCGGCTCGAATCCCTTAATGGGCGCGCCTTTAATCGACACGCGAAGATCAACTTTGAAATGGACCTTCACCCGGCATCCGCAGGCCGCCCCCTTGGAGCACCCATCAAGGATCAGCTTGTAGTCCCCTTGATTCAGCACGGCCTCGATACGACCGATTAGTGTATGGACGTCGAAATCGGACCCGACTGCATCGCGATAATCCATCTTGACACCCTTGCGCGTAGAACCGGGCGTCATTGTCGAGTGAACGGAATACTCATAAGGAATCGTCTGTTCCTCAGTCGGCACCGACATATCACGTTCGCCTTTCAGATTCACCGGAAAAAGATCCATCGGAACCAGCATGACGCGAACCGTGCAGGTGATCGCCTTTTCCTTTTCGCTGTACGCAAATTCAAAATATGAGTCTCTCGAACCGCCACCCCTGTACCGTTCTCCCGTCTCCGAATCTTTCCACGGCGTCCGGTCGTTCAGCACGCCCCAATACGAAAGGGATTCAATACGTGCCCTTACGTCGACCTTCAGGTCCGATATTTTCCAGTCGCAAGGCACCGCATTCGCCAGCTTGATCGGATCGGGCGTCACCAGGGTTTGGTGCTGATCGTCAGGATGGTTCAGCGTGACCGTGGCTTTGGGAATGTCGTCATCCACGTTCGACGGTTTGCCATCAAACGGGGAAAAGGCCGACGCCCCCGACTGGACATCGCCGCCGGAAAGTCGCGAAAAGAAATCGCCAAGCGGCGACGGCGCGACGTCACCTATATCGGGAACCGGCGCGACCACATCAGCCGCTGGCACCTGCTGCGGAACAAACCCCGGGTTGGTACGCCACACCTCGCATTGCGTCACATACGGCACGAATGCCGGCGCAAATGCCGCGCCGCCCAAGTCCATCTGCGCGGGACCGGTCTTTTTCAGCGTGCTCGTCTTGAACAGCACGCCGCCGCGCGTACCCATTTCGATCTCGCCCGGCGTCATGCGGAAATACGAGCCGCCGACGTTCATCACGATTTCCTTGGCCGACTTGACGTGGAGCACGCCGTTCACCGTCTCGACGGTCATGTCGTCCTGCGACGCAAGCTGCATGCGGCCGCGCTGTGCCTGCACGACGACCGCACCCGCAGCCGCAATCAGGCTCATGCCTTTCTGCGTGAACAGCGACACCACGTCGTGCGCGGCCACCGTAAAGCGTTTCCATACGCTCCAGCTCGCATCGCCCTTGGCGACGCCGACGATGTTTTCGCCGGCGACGACTTGTACGTTCTTGTCGGCCACCACACCTGCCGATGCAGGCGCGGTCACCAGCACACCAGACTGCCGAAGCTGGTCGAGCGCCTCGTTCGCGGCTCGCTGACTGCCGATATCCGCCGCTTCCGCCTTCGACGTCTGTGCGGATGACGCCAGCGCCTTCGCCAGTGCCAACGCGTCCTCGAGCTGCGCAACGGTCTCCTGCATGTCGAGTTGCTTGCCCGACGCACCGTTTCGCGCATAGGCCGACACCAGGACACCCCCGCCGCCACGCAGCGCGGCAGGGCCATCCGATCGCAACTCGGCGCCGCTCCCTCGCTCACTCTGGCCGCGGTCCACCATGTGCCCAAGATTGAGTTGCGACTTGCCGTGTTCGGTCGCGATCTTGATATGCTCGCGCCCGCCCCGGTCGTCCATCTCGAGCGTATTGTTCGAGCGGGTCCGGATCGTATTGCGCGTGCCCCAGGGAACACCTGCGACGATCGGGTCCGTGTGTTGGGCGGTATGCAGCACGTGGCTGATGAACGGCAAATCCACGCAGCCCCACAGGAAGCTCACGCCGACCACCGTGCCCTCGACGAGCCCGAAGTGGAAACCGGTTTGGTCTGGCCCCGCGAACGGTTTCGCGAGCCGCATCGGGCAGCTTTGCAGACCGGGCGTGCGCGTATCGCGATCCAGATGAAGATCGACGATGTATTCGCCCTGACTATCGAGATAGGGATCTTTCCAGCAGCCGGACGACGTGATCGTCCCGGTAATGACCGCGTCGATCCTGGGCCAGGTTTCTTCCTTCAATGGCATTCGATACTGGCGATCCGATGGAATCGCATCGAATATCACGCGATATGCGTTTCGCCGGCTCGCGCCGCACGTCACGCGCACGACGACGAGCCCGTGCTTCGCGTCGGGCAATTCCCGGTTCGACAGTTTCAGCACCGAGCCAGGGGTGAGGTCCAGCATGTCGCACTCGCCGCGATATTCGACCTGCCCGGCCAGCGCTACCTCGCGGCGCAGTTGCGCCTCCTCCTTCGTCTCGTCCTCGTTCTGACTCGGCGTTCCCCACGCATAGGCTTCGCCGTACGTCGTGCGGTCGTCGTGGATCGGGCTGACCGCCTCGATCGGATCCGATATTGCCGCTTCCGTGTCGAACGTACGGACCGCATAGGCCGCAGGCACGGTCGTCGCACGCATTTCGAGCGCGCTGACCGACTCGATGCCGTTGGGATCCAGCCCGCTGTGCGGCCGGTATGCGACCATCAGGCGCTCGGG
Organism: Burkholderia sp. 9779_493; assembly: GCF_015712215.1. NCBI lineage: Bacteria > Pseudomonadati > Pseudomonadota > Betaproteobacteria > Burkholderiales > Burkholderiaceae > Burkholderia > Burkholderia sp. 9779_493. The sequence goes on along the minus strand of NZ_JACCQA010000046.1, from coordinate 22,999 downwards.
ATCGCGGCGGTAGTGCGCATAGTCGTCGCGGAAGCACACACGCTCGCACCGCTGCCCTTCGTCGCACACGAACCAGATACCCGAGCGTCGGCACAGTCGCGTGACGAACGCCAGATCGTCCTCGTTCCATTGCATCACGAAACGGCGCTTGCGGTAGGCCCGATTCAACGTGAATTCGAAATCGGCGAAGATCTTGTTGAAATCGTGCTCCCGCAGAATCCGCTCGATGATCTCCGGAATGCTCGCGTCGAGGAAGAACCGGCACTTCGGCGCATTGCGCAGCAGCGCCAGTCGCGACTCCAGCACGATTTCGTACAACGACTGGTCGCGGTTCGTAGTCTTCAGCGCAAAGCCCGTCACTACACCCTGCACGCGCCGCGCTGCTTCCGGCTGACTCCATCGGTCTTGCGCCGGCGGCTGAATGACGAACGCGCCCATCCGCATCAGGAATTCGCTACGCGACAGGTCACGGCGAGGATGCGTGAACTGGATCGTGTACCGGGTCGGCTCGCCGATTCCGCGTGTGCCTTCGAACTCGTACACGTCCGCGAGTGCGGCTGAAGGCGCTCCCTTGATATCGAGGCTATAGAACGGATGGATGTTGATGCCCGCACGCGCGGGTGTATCGGAAATGGCCGTGCTCGTGCTCAATGCGCCCCCGTCGAATGTTATTGGAATATCGCGAGCGATCCTAACCGTGCGGAACCCAATGCCACCATAGGACTCGTATGATTTTGCCGCGAATATCGACACGAACTTTCGACGGGTGCGGTCTTTGCGCATCGGGCGTTCTGCAACAAATACCTCGTCCGGCCCGGATGCCGAGTTTTCATCCGCGGCTCTGCGTCATTGGCAAAAATTTCACAAGGCCGGGCCACGCTGCCGCCAGCACATACGCGTAAAAACGCCGCGACCGTTCATTCGGCATGCAAAAACGACAGCCCGGAGCCGTCGAAAGCACCAACAGGGGCTTGCCGCAACGGATGGGCCGCAGCAGGCACGTACGTTGCGACGCACCGACGGTTACCGTTCGCCGCCGCCCGCCTGCGCCACGCCATGGACTCCACACCACCGTTCGCTCCGCACCTCTACTTCTGCGACGCCCGCCTCGTCGGGCCGCTCGACGCGTGGCCGCAAACCTTCACGCATATCGCGGGGATGGGCTTCGATCACGTGCTGGTCGGCGCGTTCTGGGCCGCGAGCGTGGCCGGCTTTCCGCGCCACGTGGCCGATTTCCGTCGGCCGGCCCAGTCGTTCGAGACCCGCGCGAGCGCGCTCGAAACCTTCTCGCGGCTCGCGCAACTTGCGAAGGGCCACGGGCTGCACCTGCTGCTCGAAGTCGTGCCCGATCGCATCGCGCGCGACAACCCGCTGCGCGCCGAGCATCCTGACTGGTACGTCGAGCGCACGCACGACGACGCGCTGATCGATCCGCGCGGCACCGCGCACGCACTGGATATCGCGCATGCGAACACCGCCGACGAAGCGGTGCGCGACGCGCTGTCCGCATGGTGGTGCGCGCATCTCGCGACGTACGCCGACGCGGGCGCGGCCGGCTTCCTGATCGACGCGCCGCATCATCTGCCTGCCGACTGGTGGCCGGGCTGGCGCGCGGCGCTGCGCCGTGCGCGCCCGGACGTCGCGGTGCTCGCCGGGGTGCCCGGCCATGCACGCGACGCGCTCGCGCAGCTCGAAGCCGCCGGGTTCGACGCGGTGTTTTCATCGGTGCGCTGGTGGGACCTGCGCGCGCCGTGGTTCGCGGACGAGCACCGGCTGCTGCGGCGGATCGGTGCGCCGATCGCGTTCCCCGATGCGCCCGACGGCCCGCGTCTCGCCGACGACTGGCCCGACGCGCCGGACGACACCGTCGCCCGCGCGTATCGCCGCGCGCTGTGGACGGCCGCGGCCGTCGGCACCGGCTGGCTCGTGCCGATGGGCTTCGAGCGCGGCGTGACCGTGCCGTTGATGGCCCGCGACGCGGATGCCGCGCGCTACCGCGCCGCGTTCGAGCACGCGCGTTTCGACCTGTCGGGCGCGCTCGCCGATGCGAACGCATGGCGCCGCGCCACGCCCGTCGCGGCGGCACGCGGCGAAATCGTGCAACTGAGCGCGCCGGGCGCGAGCGCCACCGCGCTGCTGCGCGGCACCGGGCCGCTGCTCGACCACGACGACGCGGCGTTGCTGATCGCGTTGAATCCCGATCTCGACGCGCCGGCGACCGTCGACCCCGCGACGATCCTGCCCGGCGTGCCGGGCGGCTTCACGCGCGTCGTCACGCAGAACAGCGCGCACACGCATCCACCGGCCGCGCTCGAACCGTTCACGCTCGCGCCCGGCGCATATGCGCTGCTGCATGCATGGCGGGCGCCGCCCGTCACGACGCGCGCCGACGCTGCACGCGAGCGCACCGTGCTGTCCGCGGCGCTCGCGGCCGACCGGATCGCGATCGAGCGCGTCGAGCCATCGGTCGACGGCGGCCGCTTCGCGATCAAGCGCGTGATCGGCGAGCCGCTCGTCGTGAGCGCCTCGATCTTCACGGACGGGCACGCGCACCTGGCAGCCGTGCTCCAGTGGCGCGGCGACGGCGACGACACCTGGCGCGAAGTGCCGTTCGAAGCCGAGCCGAACGATCGCTGGCACGCGCGCGTCATGCTCGACCAGCTCGGCCGCCATGAATTCCGCGTAATCGCATGGCGCGACGACTGGGCGTCGCTCGTCACCGACATCGCGAAAAAGCGCGCGGCCGGCCAGGACGTGACGCTGGAGCTGCGTGAGGCGCAACTGCTGCTCGCGACCGCGCTGAAGCTCGCCGATCCCGCCGATCCGCGCGCGCTCAAGCAGATGGAGCGGCTCGCCGCCGAGCTCAAGGACGCGTCGCCCGACGACCGCCTCGCGCTGATCGGCGCGCCCGCGCTCGCCGACGCATTCGCGGCGCTGCGCTACCGCCCGTTCGTCACGCACGACGCGACGACCTACCCGGTCGACGTCGAACGCCGCAAGGCGCGCTTCTCGAGCTGGTACGAGATGTTTCCGCGCTCGGCGAGCGACGATCCGCACCGGCACGGCACGTTCGACGACGTGATCGCGCATTTGCCGCGCATCCGCGACATGGGTTTCGACGTGCTGTATTTCCCGCCGATCCACCCGATCGGCACGTCCGCGCGCAAGGGCCGCAACAACAGCCTGACCGCCGGCCCCGACGATGTCGGCAGCCCGTACGCGATCGGCTCGCCCGACGGCGGCCACACGGCCGTGCATCCGCAGCTCGGCACGCCCGAGTCGTTCCGCGCGCTGGTCGACGCCGCGCGCGGGCACGGGCTCGAGATCGCGCTCGATTTCGCGATCCAGTGCTCGCCCGACCATCCGTGGCTCGCCGCGCATCCGGGCTGGTTCGCGTGGCGGCCCGATGGCTCGCTGCGCTTCGCGGAGAATCCGCCGAAGCGCTACCAGGACATCGTGAACCCCGATTTCTACGCGCCGGACGCGCTGCCCGACCTGTGGCTCGCGCTGCGCGACGCGGTGCTGTTCTGGGTCGACGCCGGCGTGCGGATCTTCCGCGTCGACAACCCGCACACGAAGCCGCTGCCGTTCTGGGCGTGGATGATCGCCGACGTGCGCGGCCGGCATCCGGACGTCGTGTTCCTGTCCGAGGCGTTTACGCGGCCGGCGATGATGTATCGCCTCGCGAAAGTCGGCTTCTCGCAGTCGTACACGTACTTCACGTGGCGCGAGTCGAAACGCGACTTCATCGACTACCTGACCGAGCTGACGGCCGGCCCGTCGCGCGAATTCTTCCGGCCGAACTTCTTCGTCAACACACCCGACATCAATCCGCGCCACCTGCAGAACGCGCCGCGCTCGCAGTTCGTGATCCGCGCGGCGCTCGCGGCGACGCTGGCCGGCTCGTGGGGCCTGTACTCGGGTTTCGAGCTCGGCGAATCGGCGCCGCTGCCGGACAGCGAGGAATACGCGGATGCCGAGAAATACGAGCTGCGCGCGCGCGACTGGAGCAAGGCCGCGCACATCGGCGCGGAAATCGCGCGGCTGAACCGCGCGCGGCGCGATCACCCGGCGCTGCAGACGCATCTCGGGCTCACGTTCGTCGAGGCGGACAACGATTCGGTGCTCGTGTTCATGAAGGCGACGCCCGCGTTCGACAGCGTGGTGGTCGTCGCGATCAGCCTCGACCCGTGGCATCCGCAGGCCGCGAACTTCACGCTCGACGCGGCGCTGTGGCGCGGCCTCGGGCTGGTCGACGGCGAACCGCTCGATGCGCTCGAACAGGACGCCGCGCACGCGGAAACCTGGCGCGGCCATCGCCAGTACGTCTCGCTCGATCCGCACGTGCGGCCGTACGCAATCTGGCGGCTCGCGCCGTCTCCGGGCGCCGCGCGGGCGGCGACGCCCGAACCGGATCCCGCCCGCGGCCCTTCGGGAGCGCATGCATGATGAAACGCGAAGATTCCCTCGACGACGTGCGGCGCGCGCAGTTTCCGTCGCTCGCGCCGGCCGGCACGCCGCGCCGGCGCCGCGCGCGCCGCCGCGAACCCGCGCTCTGTGCGGACGATCCGCTGTGGTACAAGGACGCGATCATCTACCAGGTGCACGTGAAGTCGTTCTACGACTCGAACAACGACGGCATCGGCGATTTCCCCGGCCTGATCGCGAAACTCGACTACATCGCGGAACTCGGCGTCGACACGATCTGGCTGCTGCCGTTCTATCCGTCGCCGCGCCGCGACGACGGCTACGACATCGCCGACTATCGCGACGTGCATCCCGACTACGGCACGCTGGCCGACGTGCGGCGCTTCATCCGCGAAGCGCATGCGCGCGGCATCCGCGTGATCGCCGAACTCGTGATCAACCACACGTCGGACCAGCATCCGTGGTTCCAGCGCGCGCGCCGCGCGAAGCCGGGCTCCACGCATCGCGACTACTACGTGTGGTCCGACACCGACACGAAATACGCGGGCACGCGGATCATCTTTCTGGATACCGAAACGTCGAACTGGACCCACGACCCGGTGGCCGGCCAGTATTACTGGCACCGCTTCTATTCGCACCAGCCCGACCTGAACTTCGACAACCCGGCCGTCGTGCGCGAAGTGATCCAGGTGATGCGCTTCTGGCTCGACCTCGGCATCGACGGGCTGCGGCTCGACGCGGTGCCGTACCTGGTCGAGCGCGAAGGCACCAACAACGAGAACCTGCCGGAGACGCACGCGATCCTGAAGCGGATCCGCGCGACGATCGACGCCGAGTACCCGAACCGGATGCTGCTCGCGGAGGCGAACCAGTGGCCGGAAGACGTGCAGGAATACTTCGGCAACGAGGACGAATGCCACATGGCGTTCCACTTCCCGCTGATGCCGCGCATCTACATGTCGATCGCGAGCGAGGATCGCTTCCCGATCGTCGACATCATGCGGCAGACCCCGGCGCTCGCGCCGAGCAACCAGTGGGCCGTGTTCCTGCGCAATCACGACGAGCTGACGCTCGAGATGGTCACCGATTCGGAGCGCGACCTGCTGTGGCAGACCTACGCGAGCGACCGGCGCGCGCGGCTGAACCTCGGGATCCGGCGCCGGCTCGCGCCGCTGATGGAGCGCGACCGGCGCCGCATCGAGCTGATCAATTCGCTGCTGCTGTCGATGCCGGGCACGCCGGTGATCTATTACGGCGACGAGCTCGGGATGGGCGACAACATCCACCTCGGCGACCGCGACGGCGTGCGCACGCCGATGCAGTGGTCGTCGGACCGCAACGGCGGCTTCTCGCGCGCCGACCCCGAACTGCTCGTGCTGCCGCCGGTGATGGGCTCGCTGTACGGCTATGACGCGATCAACGTCGAGGCGCAGACGCGCGATCCGCATTCGCTGCTGAACTGGACGCGCCGCATTCTCGCGACGCGCCGCGCGTCGCAGGCGTTCGGGCGCGGCACGATCCGCTTCCTGCGCCCGGAGAACCGCAAGGTACTCGCGTACCTGCGCGAACTCGACGGCCACGAGCCGGTGCTGTGCGTCGCGAACCTGTCGCGCGCGTCGCAGGCGGTGGAACTCGACCTGTCCGAATTCGCGGGCCGCGTGCCGATCGAGATGACGTCCGATTCGCCGTTTCCGCCGATCGGCCAGCTCCCGTATCTCCTCACCTTCCCGCCGTACGGGTTCCTGTGGTTCGTGCTCGCCGAGCACGGCCGCGAGCCGTCGTGGCGGCAGCCGCACGCGGAGCCGCTGCCCGAATACGTGACGCTGGTGATGCGGCGCGGCGATACGCGGCCGGACGTCTCGCAACTGCACGCGCTCGCGCACGACGCGCTCGCGTCGTGGCTCGCGCGGCGGCGCTGGTTCGCGTCGAAGGATCGCAAGATCGGCGACGCGTGGCTGAACGTCGTCACGCCGATTCCGGACGAGCCATTCCAGTACGCGGAGGCGTGGGTGTCGGCGAGCGACGGCGGCGCAGAACGCTACGTCGTGCCGCTCGCGGCCGCGTGGGGCGGCGAGACGTCCAATCCGCTGTTCACGCAACTCGCGCTGGCGCGCGTGCGGCGCGGCCACACGGTCGGCTACCTGACCGACGCGTTCGCGCTGCCGGCGTTCGCGCGCGGGATGCTGCGCAAGCTGCGCGTCGGCGCGACGGTGCTCACGTCCGACGGCGGCCGGCTCACCTTTCTGCCGGAAGACGCGCTCGCCGGGCTCGACCCGGGCGACGACGCGGAAGTGCGCTGGCTCGCGGCCGAGCAGAGCAACAGCTCGCTCGTGATCGGCGACACGATCGTGCTGAAACTGGTGCGCAAGGTCGCGCACGGCATTCACCCGGAAGCGGAAATGAGCCGGCACCTGACGCGCATCGGCTATGCGAACACCGCGACGCTGGCCGGCGAGGTCGTGCACGTCGATCCGGACGGCACGCCGCACACGGTCGCGATCCTGCAGCGCTATGTCGACAACCAGGGCGACGCATGGACGCGTTCGTTCGATTTCCTGCGCCGCGCGATCGACGAGCTCGCGCTGCCGGCCGCGGACGAAGGCGAGGCGGCCGAAACGGGCGAGGAACCCGATGCGCTGCTCGGCTATGCGGCGTTCGCGGGCATCATTGGCACGCGGCTCGGCCAGTTGCACGTCGCGCTCGCGCAGCCGTCCGACGATCCCGCGTTCGCGCCGGAGCGCGCGACGCCCGAACACGTCGACAGCTGGTGCGTCGATGCGATCGCGTCGTTCGAGCGCGCGCTCGACGTGCTGCGCACGCGGCTCGACGCGCTCGATCCGACCACCCGCGCGTCGGCCGATGCGCTGCTCGCGTCGCGCGACGCGGCCGTGCAGGCGCTCGGCGAACTCGTGCCGCGCACGCTCGATGCGCAATGCACGCGGATTCACGGCGATTTTCATCTGGGCCAGGTGCTCGACGTGCAGGGCGACGCGCTGCTGATCGACTTCGAAGGCGAACCGGCGCGCCCGCTCGAGCGGCGTCGCGCGAAATCGCATCCGCTGCGCGACGTGGCCGGCCTGCTGCGCTCGCTGTCGTACGTGAGCGCGACCGCGCAGTTCGCGATCGAAAAAGCGCCGCCGCAGGCCGCCGGCCGCAAGCGCGCGCTGTTCGACCGCTTCGGGCAGGCGGCCGCCGACCGCTTCGTCGAATGCTATCGCGCGGCGGCCGACCTCGCGCCCGCGCGCTTCGTCGATCCGCACTATGCGGACCGCCTGCTCGCGCTGTTCCTGATCGACAAGGCGTCGTACGAGCTGTGCTACGAAGCCGCGAACCGGCCCGACTGGCTGAGCGTGCCGGTCGGCGGGCTCGCGGCGCTGGTCGACCGCCTGCTCGGCGACGGCGTGCTGCCCGACGACGGAGGAAACCCATGACCGACACGCTGTTCGCGCGCGCCGACATCGACGCGCTGCTCGCCGGCCGCCATCCCGACCCGTTCGCGTGCCTCGGCCCGCACGAACAGGATGACCAGATCGTCGTGCGGGCGCTGCTGCCCGGCGCCGAGCGCGTGCGCGCGCTGTCGCCGGACGGCGCCGAACTCGGCACGCTCGCGTGCGTCGATCGCGCCGGCTGCTTCGCGGGGACCATTGCGCACAATGGCGGCACGCCGCACTACCTGCTCTCGATCGACTGGCCGGATGCGCATCAGGTGACCGACGATGCGTACGCGTTCGGCACGCTGCTCGACGAAGCAGCGCTGGCGCGTTTTTCGGCCGGCGATCCCGAGGCCGTGCTCGACTGCCTCGGCGCGACGCCGGTGCGCATCGACGACACCGACGGCGTGCGGTTCGCGGTGTGGGCGCCGAACGCGCAGCGCGTGTCGGTGGTCGGCGATTTCAACGCGTGGGACGGCCGCCGCCATCCGATGCGGCTGCGGCGGCCGTCCGGCGTGTGGGAGCTGTTCGTGCCGGGTATCGGCCCGGGCGAGCGCTACAAGTACGAGCTGTGCGCGGCCGACGGGCGCGTGCTGCCGCACAAGGCCGATCCGTGCGCACGAGCGACCGAGGCGCCGCCGCGCACGGCGTCGGTGGTCGACGACGTCGCGGCGCTCCACACGTTCGCATGGCATGACGACGGCTGGATGCACGCGCGGCCGCGCGTCGACCGCTACCGCGTGCCGTGGTCGATCTACGAGGTCCATCCGGAATCGTGGCAGCGCATCCCCGAGCAGATGGACCGCAGCGCGACGTGGGACGAACTCGCCGAGCGGCTGATTCCGTACGTGAAGGGGATGGGCTTCACGCACGTCGAGTTCATGCCGATCGCGGAATACCCGTTCGGCGGCTCGTGGGGCTACCAGCCGCTCGCGCAGTTCGCGCCGTCCGCGCGCTTCGGGCCGGTCGAAGGCTTCGCGCGGTTCGTCGACCGTGCGCACGCGGCCGGCATCGGCGTGCTCGTCGACTGGGTGCCCGCGCATTTTCCGAACGACGCGCACGGGCTCGCGCAATTCGACGGCAGCGCGCTGTACGAGCACGCCGATCCGCGCGAGGGCATGCACCCCGACTGGAACACCTGCGTGTTCAACGTCGGGCGCACCGAGGTCAGCGCGTTCCTCGTCGCCTCCGCGCTCGCGTGGGCGCGCCGCTATCACGTCGACGGCATCCGCGTCGACGCGGTCGCGTCGATGCTGTATCGCGACTATTCGCGCAAGGAAGGCGAATGGGTGCCGAACGTGTACGGCGGCCGCGAGAACCTCGAATCGGTCGCGTTCCTGCGCCGGCTGAACGACACGCTGCACGGTGACGCCGCGCCGGCCGGCGTCGTCACCGTCGCGGAGGAATCGACCGCGTGGCCGGGCGTCACGGCGCCGACCGGCGACGGCGGGCTCGGCTTCGACTTCAAGTGGAACATGGGCTGGATGCATGACACGCTCGCGTACCTGCACGAAGACCCGATCCATCGCCGCTATCACCACGACCGGATGACGTTCGGGCTCGTGTACGCGTTCTCCGAACGCTTCGTGCTGCCGCTGTCGCACGACGAGGTCGTGCACGGCAAGGGCTCGCTCGTCGCGAAGATGCCGGGCGACGCGTGGCAGCGGCTCGCGACGCTGCGCGCGTATTTCGGCTTCATGTGGGCCCACCCCGGCAAGAAGCTGCTCTTCATGGGCAGCGAATTCGCGCAGTGGAGCGAGTTCGCGCACGATGCGACACCGCACTGGGACTTGCTCGACGCGCCCGCGCATCGCGGCGTGCAGCGGCTCGTGCGCGATCTCAACCGCGCGTACGCGGCCGAGCCGGCGCTGCATGCGCTCGACTGTCACGCGGCCGGCTTCTCCTGGCTGATCGGCGACGATCGCGACAACAGCGTGTTCGCGTTCGCGCGCCGCGACGATGCGGGGCGCCTGGTCGTCGCCGTCTGCAACTTCACGCCCGTGCCGCGCAGTGGCTACCGCCTCGGGCTGCCCGCGCCCGGCCAGTGGCGCGAACTGATGAACACCGATGCCGCGTCGTACGGCGGCACCAACGCCGGCAACGACGGCGCCGTGTGGGCCGAAGCCGCGCCCGCGCACGGCGAGGCGTGGTCGGCGACCTTGCGCCTGCCACCGCTCGCGACACTGTGGTTGACGCCCGCTTGACTCCTCGCGCCCTCGACACGGAGATCCGCCCCATGCCGACCGCCCTGCCCACCCGTCTCGAATCCGGCCGCAGCTATCCGCTCGGCGCGACCTGGGACGGCCTCGGGACCAACTTCGCGGTGTTTTCCGCGCACGCGCATCGCATCCAGCTGTGCGTGTTCGATCCGACCGGCCGCAAGGAACTCGCGCGCCTCGACCTGCCCGAATGCACCGACGAGGTGTGGCACGGCTACCTGCCGAACGCGCATCCGGGCACCGTGTACGGGTTCCGTGCAGACGGCCCGTACCAGCCGCAGCACGGCCATCGCTTCAACCCGACCAAGCTGCTGCTCGACCCGTACGCGCGCAAGCTGGTGGGCCAGTTCCGCTGGTCGGACGCGCTGTTCGGCTATCGCGTGCATTCGAACCGGGCCGACCTGTCGATGGACCGCCGCGATTCGGCGCCCGCGATGCCGAAGGCCGTGGTCGTCGACGAAGCATTCGACTGGAGCAACGACCGCCGCCCGAACGTGCCGTGGCGCAGCACCGTGATCTACGAGACCCACGTGCGCGGCGCGTCGATGCGCCGCGCGGGGCTGCGCCCGCCGGAGCGCGGCACGTTCGCGTCGCTCGCGCATCCGGCGTTCATCGATCACCTGCTGTCGATCGGCGTGACGACGGTCGAGCTGCTGCCGATCCACGCGTTCCTGCAGCAGCGCGAGCTCGTGAAACGTGGACTGCGCAACTACTGGGGCTACGACACGGCCGCGTTCTTCGCACCGGAGCCGTCGTATCTCACGACGCGGCGGCTCGACGAAATGCGCATCGCGGTCCGCCAGCTGCATGCGGCCGGCATCGAGGTCGTGCTCGACGTGGTCTACAACCACACGTGCGAAGGCAACCAGCTCGGGCCCACGCTGTCGTGGCGCGGCCTCGACAACGCGAGCTATTACCGGCTGCGGCCCGACGATCCGCGCTACCACGTCGACGAAACCGGCTGCGGCAACACGCTGAACCTGTCGCATCCGCGCGTCGTGCAGATGGTGATGGATTCGCTGCGCTACTGGGCGACCGCGTTCAACATCGACGGCTTTCGCTTCGATCTCGGCGTGACGCTCGGCCGCGAGGATCACGGCTTCGAGCCCGGCGCCGGATTCTTCGATGCGCTGCGGCAGGACCCGGTGCTCGCGCAGCGCAAGCTGATCACCGAGCCGTGGGATCTCGGCCCCGGCGGCTATCAGCTCGGCCGCCACCCGCCCGGCTTCGCCGAATGGAACGACCGGTTTCGCGATACCGTGCGGCGCTTCTGGCGCGGCGACGCGGGGCAGCGCCCGGAACTGGCCGCGCGGCTGTCGGGCTCGGCCGACCTGTTCAATCACGGGCGCCGCCGCACGTGGGCATCGGTCAATTTCGTCACCGCGCACGACGGCTTCACGCTCGCCGACCTCGTGTCGTATGCGGGCAAGCACAACGACGCGAACGGCGAGGACAACCGCGACGGCCGCGACGACAACTGCAGCGCGAACTGGGGCACCGAAGGGCCGACCGACGACGCGGCGATCCGCGACGTGCGCCAGCGCGTCGCGCGCTCGATGCTCGCGACGCTGTTTACCGCGCTCGGCACGCCGATGATCGTGGCGGGCGACGAATTCGGCCGCACGCAGCACGGCAACAACAACGCGTATTACCAGGACAACGAACTGTCGTGGCTCGACTGGGACCTGGCGCACAGCGAGGACGGCGTGCAGATGACCCGCTTCGTGTCGCGGCTCGCCGCGCTGCGGCGCATGTATCCGGTGATGTCGGCACCGCGCTACCCGTCGGGCGACCGCGACGGCGCGCCGGGCATGCGCGAGATCGACTGGTTCGACGAACGCGGCAACGCGCTCACCGTGCCCGCCTGGGAGGACGGCGAACGCCGCGCGCTGACCATGCGGCGCGTCGGCACCGGCCGCACCGGACGCACCGAGGCGTTGCTCGTGATGCTGAACGCATCGGCCGACACCATCACGTTCATGCCACCCGCACCCGTGCTCGATTACCGCATCCTGCTCGACACCGCGACGCCCGACTCGGGCCCGCGCTCGTGGCCGGAAGCGGGGCTCGACGTCGCCGCCCATGCAGCCGTAATCGCGGTCGCGGCCGTGCCGCCCGACCAGTCTTCCTGAGGACCACCATGACTTCCCGTTCCGCCCGCCCCACCGGCACGCATGCATTCGAAGCGTCGTTCGGCGCGACCTGCATCGATGCCGAGCACACACGCTTCCGGCTATGGGCGCCCGCGAGCCGCACCGCCGCCGTCGAGCTGCAGGACGAAGGCGGTCGCGCGCTGCCGATGACGCCGGCCGGCGACGGCTGGTTCGAGACGGTCGCGCCGTGCGGCCCCGGCACGCTGTACCGCTACCTGCTCGACGACGCGCTCGCGGTGCCCGATCCCGCGTCGCGCTTCCAGCCGTACGACGTGCACGGCCCGAGCCAGGTCGTCGATCCGGCCGCGTACCGCTGGCGCCACGACGCATGGCGCGGCCGCCCGTGGCACGAGACGGTGCTGTACGAGCTGCATGTCGGCGCCTGCGGTGGCTACGCGGCCGTCGAGCGGCGGCTGCCGGCGATCGCCGAACTGGGCGTGACCGCGGTCGAACTGATGCCGGTCAATGCGTTCCCCGGCGCGCGCAACTGGGGCTACGACGGCGTGCTGCCGTTCGCGCCCGACGCGTCGTACGGGCGGCCCGAGGAGCTGAAATCGCTGGTCGATACCGCGCACGGGCTCGGGCTGCAGGTGTTCCTCGACGTCGTGTACAACCACTTCGGCCCCGAAGGCAACCTGCTGCCGCGCTACGCGCCCGAGTTCTTCCGCGCGGACCGGCAGACCGCGTGGGGGCCGGCGATCGACTTCTCGCGCCCGCAGACGAGTACGTTCTTCATCGACAACGCGCTGTACTGGCTCGACGAATACCGTTTCGACGGGCTGCGCATCGACGCCGCGCACGCGATCGACGACGATGCGTGGCTGCGCGAACTCGCGCGTCGCGTGCGCGCGCATGCGGGCGACGCGCGCCACGTTCATCTCGTGCTGGAGAACGAACGCAATACCGCGAGCCTGCTGGGCCCGGGCGGTTTCGATGCGCAATGGAACGACGACTTCCACAACAGCGCGCACGTCCTGCTGACCGGCGAGCGCGACGGCTACTACCGCGCGTACGCCGACGCGCCGCTGCGCCATTTCGCGCGCACGCTCGGCGAAGGCTTCGCGTACCAGGGCGAACCGTCGCCGCTGCACGACGGTGCCGCGCGCGGCGAGCCGAGCGCGCACCTGCCGCCGACCGCGTTCGTCGCGTTCCTGCAGAACCACGACCAGATCGGCAACCGCGCGTTCGGCGAGCGGCTGCGCGCGCTCGCGAACGACGACGCGGTGCGCGCGGCCACCGCGCTGATGCTGCTCGCGCCGTCGATCCCGCTGCTGTTCATGGGCGAGGAAGACGGCAGCACGCAGCCGTTCCAGTTCTTCACCGACTATCGCGGTGCGCTCGCCGACGCGGTGCGCGACGGCCGGCGTCGCGAATTCGCCGCGTTTCCCGCGTTCGCCGACGCCGCGCATCGCGACGCGATTCCCGACCCGAACGACATCGCGACCTTCGTGCGCTCGTCGTCGCACCATCCGCCCGACGAGTCGTGGCCCGACGCGGCCGCGTGGCGGCGCTTCTATCGCAGCGCACTGGCCGTGCGCGCGGCGCTCGTGACGCCACACCTGGCCGGCGCGCAGTCGCTCGGCGTCGAACTGCTCGCGGGCGACGACGACCCGCCCGCGCTCGTCGCGCGCTGGCGCCTCGGCGACGGCAGCACGCTGACGATCGCGCTGAATCTCGGCTCGCACGACGCGACGCTGCCCGATCTGCCGGTCGGCAAGATCGTGTTCGAGACGCCGCCGCGCGCGCGCGACCGGCTGCCGGGCGGACACGTGCCGCCGCGCGCGTGCCTCGCGTGGCGCGACGGCGCGGTCAACCAGGATGCGCGGCATCACCGCGCGAACGGACGGAGCCCGTCATGACGACCGACGTCCCGATCGCGGCGCTCGCCCGCGCGGCCGGCCTCGAACCCGACTGGACCGACGCGGGCGGCGTCGCGCAACGCGTGGACGACGACGCGCTCGTCGCGCTCGTCGATGCGCTCGGCTGGCCGTGCGGCACCGCGATCCAGCGGGTCGACAGCGCGGCGGCGCTCGCGGACGCGAACGCGTCGCCGCCGCGCGTCGTGACGGGCGACGCCGGCCTGCCATTGACGCTGCCCGCGACCGTCGCGCCGCCGGGCGCGCGCTTCCGGATCTCGCTCGAGACCGGCGGGCACGTGGACGGACGCGTGGGCGGCGCGGGCGAACACGGCACGCTGCCGCCGCTCGCGATGCCCGGCTATCACGCGCTCGACATCGGCGAGCAGCGCATCGGGCTCGCGATCGCGCCGCCGCGCACGCGCCCGTTCGACGCGTTCGCCCGCACCCATGACGCGGGCCGCCGCTGGGGCATCGCGGCGCAGCTCTACAGCCTGCGCCGCACCGGCGACGACGGCGCGGGCGACTACACGGCGCTCGCGCGGCTGGCCGCGCAGGCCGCGCGACACGGCGCGCAGGCGGTGGCGATCAGCCCGACGCATGCCGGCTATCCGGCGCTGCCCGCGCACGACAGCCCGTATTCGCCGTCGTCGCGACGCTGGCACAACGTCGCGTATCTCGACTGCGACGCGGTGCCGGGCGCGGGCGCCGCGTCGCATCCCGCGGCCGCCGCCACGGCCGACGCCGCGCTGATCGACTGGCCTCGCGTGCTGCCGATGAAGCTGCGCCGTTTGCGCGCATGCTTCGACGCGTGGCGCGCGAGCGACGACCCGTCGCGCGACACCTACCAGCGGTTTCGCGCGGCGGGCGGTGCGGCGCTCGACGCGCATGCGCGCTTCGATGCGCTGCAGGCGTTCTGCATCGAGCACGGGATCGGCGCGGACTGGCGGCAGTGGCCGGCGCCGTGGCGCACACCGGGATCGGCGGAAGTCGACGCGTTCGCGCATGCGCATGCCGACACGATCGCGTTCCACACGTTCCTGCAATGGTGCGCGTCGCGCGCGCTCGGCGACGCGCAGCACGCCGCGCGCGGCGCGGGCATGGCGACCGGGCTGATCGCCGATCTCGCGGTCGGCTCGGATCGCGCCGGCAGCGACGCGTGGGCGCACGGCACGACCTTGCTGCGCGGCGTGTCGCTCGGCGCGCCGCCCGACCTGTTCAACGCCGCCGGCCAGGCGTGGGGCGTGACGACGTGGACGCCCGCCGCGTTGCGCGCGGATGGCTTCGCGCCGTTCATCGAGCTGCTGCGCGCCGCGTTCGCGCACGCGGGCGGCATCCGCATCGATCACGTACTCAGCTTCGCGCGGATGTGGATCGTGCCGGACGGCGGCTCGCCGCGCAGCGGCGCGTACCTGCGCTATCCGCTCGACGATCTGGTGCGGATCGTCGCGCTCGAGGCGGCACGCCATCGCGCGATCGCGATCGGCGAGGATCTCGGCACCGTGCCGGCCGGGTTGCGCGAACGGCTCGGCGCGCAGGGTGTCGCGGGCATGCGCGTGCTGTGGTTCGAGCGCGACGCGCAGGGTGCGTTCCGCCCGCCGTCCGCGTGGGATCGCGATGCGATCGCGACGACCTCGACGCACGATTTGCCGACCGTGGCCGGCTGGTGGCGCGGCGTCGATCTCGGATGGCGGCGCGTCGCGGCCGAGGCCGCAGCCGCGAAGCGACGCGACGAATCGCAACCGCGCGACGTCGCCGCCCCGGCGCCGGACGATGCGAGCGCGCACGATTCGGATGAGATCGTGCAAAGCATGGCGTTCGGACACGACACCGTGCAGCGCCCCGAACCGGGCAACCCGACGCCGCCGCCGGCGTCGCCGCCCGAGCTGCTCGCCGCTCACGCGGAACGCGCGACCGAGCGCGCCGCGCTGTGGCACGCGCTGCAGCAGGCCGGGTGCGTGCCGGCCGACGCCGCGACGCCGCCGGCCGACATGCCGCCGGTGAACGCGATCCTCGGCTACGTCGCGAGCGGCCCGGCGCCGCTCGCGCTGCTGCCGCTCGAGGATCTGCTCGCGCTCGACGCGCAGCCGAACCTGCCGGGGCAGCCGTGCGGCCATCCGAACTGGCGGCAGCGGCTGCCGCGCACGATCGACGCGCTGTTCGACGCCGACGTGCGCACGCGCATCGCCGCCGTCGTGCATGCGCGCCGCGCGCAGGGGCGCCGCCGATGATCCCGCGCGCGACGCTGCGACTGCAGCTGCATGCGGGCTTCACGTTCGACGACGCGGCCGCGCACGCCGACTACTTCGCGCGGCTCGGCGTCAGCCACCTGTACCTGTCGCCGGTCTCGACGGCCGAGCCGGGTTCGCTGCACGGCTACGACACCGTCGACTACGGCACGCTCGGCGCGGCACTCGGCGGCGAAGCCGGCTTCATGCGGCTCGTCGACGCGCTGCGCGCGCGCGGCCTCGGCGTGATCGTCGACATCGTGCCGAACCACATGGGCGTCGGCGGGTCGTCGAACGGCTGGTGGAACGACGTGCTCGAATGGGGGCCGGCGAGCCCGTACGCACGCTATTTCGACATCGACTGGCATCCGCCCGACCCCGCGCTCGACGGCAAGGTGCTGCTGCCGTGCCTCGGCGCGCCGTACGGCGACGCGCTCGCGGCCGGCGACATCACGCTGCGCGCCGATCCGGCCGCCGGCCGCTTCTACATCGCATGCCCCGGCCGGCGGTTGCCGGTCGCGGTCGCCACCTACGCGGAGATCCTGCGCATCGCGAACCGCGCGGACCTGAACGCGCTGGCCGAGCGTTTCGACGCCGCGCCGGCACGCGACAGCGCGCGGCTCGCCGCCGCCCATGCGGCGCTGCGCGATCATGCGGCCGCGCACGGCCCGCACGCGCTCGACGCGGTATTGCGCGGCGCCGACCCGCGCCGCGCGCGCTCGCGCGCGTGCCTGCACCGGTTGCTCGAACGCCAGCACTACCGGCTCGCGTGGTGGCGCACGGCCGCCGACGAGCTGAACTGGCGGCGCTTCTTCGACATCGCGACGCTCGCGGCCGTGCGCGTCGAAGACGGCGCGGTGTTCGACGCCGTGCATGCGCTGCCGCTGCGCCTGCATGCCGCCGGGCTCGTCGATGGCGTGCGCGTCGATCACGTCGACGGCCTCGCCGATCCGCGCGCATATTGCCGCAGGCTGCATGCGCGGCTCGCCGCGCAGCGCGACGCGCGGCCGTACGTCGTGGTCGAGAAGATCCTCGCGCCGGGCGAGACGCTGCGCGCCGACTGGGCCGTCGCCGGCACGACCGGCTACGACTTCATGAACGACGTCGGCGCGCTGCTGCACGACCCGGCCGGCGCCGAGCCGCTCGCCGCGCACTGGGCGGCCGTGTCGGGTTCGGCGCGCACGTTCGCGCAGGAAGCGCTCGAGGGCAAGCGGCGCGTGCTGATGCGCCAGCTCGCCGTCGAGCATGCGCGGGCCGCGCGGTTGCTGCACGAGATCGCACGAGCGTCGCCCGCGACGCGCGACGTGAGCCGGATCGCGATCCAGCGCGTGCTCGGCGAACTCGCGGTGCAATTGCCGGTGTACCGGATGTATCCGGCGCCGGGCGACGAGCCGGCCGACGCAGACCGGCGCGTACTCGCCCGCGCGTATGAAGGTGCGTACGCAGCGGTCGATCCGACCGACCGGTTCGCGCTGGAGCGCGTCGCCGCGTGGCTCGGCTTGCCGGTCGTGCGCGTGCCGCGCGCGGACGCCGCTGCGCTCGTCGCGGCGCGCGTCGCGTTCGCGCAGCTCACCGCGCCGCTGGCCGCGAAGGGCGTCGAGGATACCGCCAACTATCGCTACGGCCGGCTGCTGTCGCGCAACGAAGTCGGCGCCGATGCCGGCGACTTCAGCCTGTCGCGCGGCGCCTTCCATGCGCGCAACCGGCGCCGCGCGCGCACCGTCCCGCATGGGCTCGTCGCGACGGCCACGCACGACCACAAGCGCGGCGAGGATGCGCGTGCACGGCTCGCGGTGCTGAGCGAGGTGCCCGATGCGTGGCGCGCGGTGTCGCTCGACTGGTCGGCGCTGAATCTCCGTCATCGCGGCGGCGCGCACCGCGACCTCGCGTGGACGCCCGGGCCGGCCGCCGAGGCGATGCTGTACCAGACGCTGGTCGGCTGCTGGCCGCCGGCGCTCGCGCCCGACGATGCGGCCGGCCTCGACGCGCTCGCGACGCGCGTCGTGCAATGGCAGACGAAGGCGCTGCGCGAAGCGAAGCAGGCCACCGACTGGCTCGCGCCCGAGCCGGATTACGAGCGCAACTGCGAAGCGTTCGTCCGCGCGATCCTGACGCCGCGCGGCGCCGGCGATTTTCCGCATCGGCTGCACGCGTTCGTCGCGCGGATCGCGCCGGCCGGCGTCGTCAACAGCCTCACGCAGACGGCGCTGCGCAACGCGTCGCCCGGCGTGCCCGATCTGTATCAAGGTACCGAGCGATGGGATCACTCGCTCGTCGATCCGGACAACCGGCGCGACGTACCATTTGCGACGCTGGCGGCCGAACCGGTCGACGGCCCCGTCGCGTCGTATCTGTCGACGTGGCCCGATGCGCGCGTGAAGCGCGCGCTGATCGAGCGGATGCTGGCGCTGCGTGCACGATGGCCGGCGACGTTCGCGGACGGCGCGTACGTTCCGCTGCGGGTGCGCGGCCCGCTCGCGCGACACGCGGTGGCGTTCGCGCGGTGTGATGAGGCGGCGACCGTGGTGGTGGTCGCGACCCGGCTCGCGTGCCGGTTGCTGGGGGAAACGCCGGGGTTGCCGCGCGTGGAGCCCGCGCAATGGCGCGATACGGCGGTCGTGCTGCCGCGCGGCGTGGCAGGACCGTGGACGGACGGATTGAATGCGGCGCAAGCAATCGATGCGCCGGACGGCACGCTGGCGCTCGATCGCTGTCTGGCCGAGCTGCCTGTTGCGGTGCTCGTTGCTGCGCGGACTGGACATTGAAGCCAACGCCCGTTGCGTGCCAGCCCCGAGTCACCGAAATCGATTGTGCGCACGCGCAATCGAATTTCAACCGAAACACCTGCTCGCAAGCGATTTCGCGCCACCCGACGATGGGCGTCGGCAACTCACGACCACTCTTCCGGCGGCATCTCGCCGCGGTCGTCCTCCCACAGCGGTTTCCCCGCCTCTTCCCCGCGGCTCGGCGTCACCGGCCCGTTTCCGCTCGCGCGACCATCACCGCGCCCAACTCGCCGCGCGTCGTCGCGCGGCCCCGCAGCCTGCGGGCGTTTCCGCGTGCGCGTCGGCGTCACGGTTCGCTGGCCGCTGCGGCGGCCTTCGTCCGTCGATCCCGCGTCGTTCGTCTGTCGTGCGTTCGAAGCTGTAGCCATGCTTTTCTCCTGTGTCATCGAAAGTAACCGGTCGCCCGCATGCAGCAATTTCGGTGCCGGGCGCCGGGCAAGCGTCTTGCTACACCGATTCGACCGAAACCGTTCCGGAGGTGACGATGCCGACGAATCGCAACACGCCGCCCGCCACACGCCGCCGCCTCGGCGGATGGATGGCCAGCGAGGAAGCGCACATGGCCGCGTTCCGCGAAAAAATCGCGAGCGAAGCGCGCGCGCAGGCCGGCGACCGGCTGCGTACGCCCGCCGTGCAGGAACTCGCGCAGCTGTTCGACGACAACGCCGTGCTGCGCATGAACCTGACCCGCGCGATCGACGAGGCGCGCGAAGCGGGATACCGGCTCGGCTATGCGTCGATCGGCGAGCTGATGACCGTGCTCGACCATCTGATGACCTACACGCCGCCGTTCAGCGAGGAAAGCCTGATCGTGTGTCCGCTGAACGCGTTCTTCGACTGGCCGATGTGCATGCCGTCGGGCCACGCGGTGTTTCGCGACGCGGCCGTCAACGCGCAGTTGAAGCGCGTGCTGAACGTATGGTGCGATTTCCTCGGCGGCCCGCATTCGCGCGCGCATCTCGACACGGCCGCGCCCGACGGCTGGTTCTGCGACGCGGCACGCAAGCGCCTGGGGCTGTCGCAATTCCAGTATCGCGAGGACCAGCCGCACTGGGGCTTCGATTCGTGGAACGACTTCTTCACGCGGCGCTTTCGCGACGGCGCGCGGCCGGTGGCGGCGCCCGACGATCCGCACGTGATCGTCAGCGCGTGCGAGGCCGCGCCCTATCACACCGAAACCAACGTGAAACTGCGCGACACGTTCTGGATCAAGGCGCAGCCGTACTCGCTGCGCGACCTCTTCACGCCCGCATGGCTGTCGCTCGCCGAGCGCTTCGTCGGCGGCGACGTCTACCAGGCCTACCTCAGTGCGTACAACTATCACCGCTGGCATGCGCCGGTGCGCGGCGTCGTCACGCATGCGTATCGGGTCGACGGCGCCTACTATTCGGTCGCCGAAGCGGAAGGCCCCGACCCGGCCGGCCTCAACGACTCGCAGGGCTACATGACGGCGGTCGCCGCGCGCGCGGTGGTCGCGATCGCCTGCGACGATCCCGGCATCGGGACGGTCGCGGCCGTGTTCGTCGGGATGGGCGACGTGTCGTCGTGCGTGATCGAGGTCGTGCCGGGCCAGCGCGTCGACAAGGGCGACGAGATCGGCTATTTCCAGTTCGGCGGCTCGACCTACTGCCTGCTGTTCGAGGCCGGCGTGATCGACCGCTTCCTGTACGCGCCGCCGTTCGACGGCGAGCCGCCGGTCGTGCAGGTCAACGCATCCGTCGCGATCGCGCGGTAAGCGGCGCGCGCGGGCCGGCGCGTCACGCGTCGGCCGCGTCGCTTACGCCGATCCCATGGGATTCGGCGGCGTCGTGATGTTGCACGCACCGCAGGACCGACAGTCCGTCGGCGGTCAACGCGGGTCGGTGCGCGCCCGACGCGTCGTCGTGCTGCAGCACGATCAGGTGTTGTTCGACGAGCGCGAGAACGTCGTCGCGGTCGATCTGGATCTGTTCGGGTGCGTGATGCGCCAGGAACAGCGCGGCGAATTCATGGGCGGTCAGCATGCTCGTTTCCCCGTTGGCGGCTGCGCGCGATGCGACACCGGCGTCGCATCGGCATGCGGCGCGAATCGTGCGCCGGCGACGGTATGAGCATGCAGGGACCGTGCCAAGGGACGCCATCCGACCGGTGTCCGTGCGGTGCGCGCGCCGCGCGATGTGGCACCGTGGGGTGCGGGTGAACCGCTGCAAAGTTTTCAACGGCATGTAAGGGCGGGCGACGGCCGGCGCCAGGTGCGAGGAACGTGCCGGAAAACGCTCTCCGCTCACGTCCGCCGCGAGCGAAACAACCCGGCCCGCGCCCGCCCGGCCGGCGCACGGAAATACCCGCTGTGCAGCACCACGTCGTGGTTGCCGCTCGCCAGCACGTCGGCGCACGCGGCTTCGATACGCGCGCGGCCGTTTTCGAACGCATCGCGCAGATCGGCCTCCAGCGCGGACTTCGCACCGAAATGATCTTCCAGCGCCTCGACCGTGATCGCGCAGGCGTGCGGCACCCCGTCGACCTCGACGACGAAGCGCAACTGCAGCGCCGCGCCGTCGAAGGTCGGCGGTTCGTCGGTCAGCGTCACGGGGCGCGGGGAATCGGACGACATCGGCTCATGCCCCCCGCGACGCGAGGCGCTCGACCAGCGCACCGTTGAACGCGGGCAGGTCGGCCGGCTTGCGGCTCGTGATCAGGTTGCCGTCGCGCACGACTTCCTCGTCCACCCACTTGCCGCCCGCATGACGGATGTCGTCCTGCAGGCTCGGCCAGCTCGTCATCGTCTTGCCCTCCACCAGCCCGGCCGACACGAGCAGCCAGCCGCCGTGGCAGATCGCCGCGATCGGCTTGCCGGCGCCGACGGCCGCCGTCACGAATTCGCGCGCGGCCGGCACCATCCGGATCGCGTCGCCGTTGATGACACCGCCCGGCAGCACGACCGCGTCGTAGTCGCCTTCACGTGCGTCGTCGAACGTGCGGTCGACCTTCACGCGCTCGCCCTTGTCGACGTGCCGGAAACCCTGGATCTCGCCCCGCTTCTGCGAGATCACGTCCACCTGCGCGCCTTCGGCCGCGAGCGCGCGCTGCGGTTCGACGAGCTCGGCTTCCTCGAAACCGTCGACCGCGAGAATCGCTACCTTGCAATGATCCAGCCTGCCGCTCATGGATGCCTCCGTGGAAAGGTCCGTGGAAAGGAATAGGAACAAGGCACGCGTCGTGCCGTGTCGGTCGCCCAGCAAGCGCCGTTCCGGCCGCGCAGACTGCGGCCGCCGGCGCGGACGTGCCGGCGCGGATGCGCATGCGTTCCGGCCACCGGGGAACGACCCGCAATCGAATGCGATCGGCGGGCTGCCCGGCCGCCGGGCCCCGTGCTACTGCAAAGATTTCAACGGGATGTAACGCGACGCCGTGCGCCGATCCCGTGCGATTACTGCAGATGACGCACGGCGTCGAGCATCGCGTCGGTCAGCTCGACCGTCAGCGTCAGGTTCTCGTCGGTATCGGGCAACTGTTCCAGCGTCTGCTGCACGGCGTCATGCAGCATCGCGTGGACGCGCATCCGCGCGCCTTCGTCGAGATCCGCGTAGCGTTCCATCGTCGAGCATTCGAGCGCGAGCACGACCGAATGGCGGGCCGCCTCGGGCGGCGCTTCGACGGCGTTCGCCCACGCCGCATGGAACATGACCCTGCCCGTTTCGACGTCCACGTGGACCGTCGTGTCGAGATCGTCCGTGTCGCTCGCATCGCCGTCGATCTCGTCGTTGTCCACAAAAATCCGGGAATTCGATTGCATGATGTCCTCCTGCGTGGCGGCGGCGCGCCCGTCCCGGGAAACCGCGCCGCCATCGCGCCGTGCCGGCCGCGCCGGCACGACACCGTCAATAACCGCTGGAACCGCCGCCCGTGCCGCCGGCCC
>NZ_JACCQA010000045.1:0-46281 GCF_015712215.1 Burkholderia sp. 9779_493 | reverse complement strand
CTTCCGCTCGTTGGGTCTTCCGTCGCTGGGTCCATCGCCGATCAACTGATCCGAACCGCCGTGTACGGACCCGTACGCACGGTGGTGCAGGAGGGGTCGGGCCGCGAGGCCTGCCCCTATCCTAATTGGTGCCGTCGCCATGTCGTATCCGGGTAGCCGATGTGCGGCGCGGGATTCGCGTATTCTCGGACTTTTTCGGATGAAGGAGGCGGGAATGGCGGAAATTGCAGTCGTGGCGCTGATCGTGGCGAAGCCGGGGGCCGAGGAAAAACTGCGCGCCGTGCTCGAGGGAATCGTCGAGCCGACCCGCAACGAAGCCGGCGCGTTGCAGTACGACCTGCACCGCGATCTGAAGGAGCCCGCGCGGTTCGTATTCGTCGAGCGTTGGGAGAGCGAGGAGGCGCTGGCCGCTCATGCGCGTTCCGCGCATATTCTCGCTTATCGCGAAGCGGCCGCGGACTGGATCGAGCGTTCCGAAATCCGCGTGCTGTCGAAGCTCCTCTGAGTCTGAGCCGGGTGGGGCGACCGGACGTGTCCGGTCGCGGCGGCGCGTCAGTGCGACGCGCTGGGTACGTCGAGAATCAGGATGATCGTCCAGTCTGCGTCGCCGTCATGGTGATACTGGCGCTCGGCAACGATGAACGGTTGCTGCTTGCCTTGCGGGCCGAGGAACAGCACGTCGCCCTCCATCGGCAGGCACTCGATCGGCGGCAGCGCGAGGAACGCGTCGTCCGAGCCGCGGGGCATCAGTTGCTTGATCTTGCGAGTGGCGGCTTCGGTCCACTCGATGTCGAGTTGAATGTTGCTCATGCTGTCCTCCGCACCGGGGTGCGCACGGGTGGAAAATTTCGGTGCGCGACTTTAGCACAGCGCGCGGGCGCCGCAACCAAAAAAGCCGAACCCGGTTGCCCGGATTCGGCTTTTCGCTGATGCGGTGCCGCCGAACTTACTGGCTGGCAGCGTCTGCAGCCTTTGCCTTCTTGCCGGCCTTCTTCGCAGCTGCCTTGTGATGCGCAGCCTTCTTGCCGTGGTGATGCTCTTCCTGCGCCGCCGGCTGAGCCGCTTCGGCCGCTTGCTGCTGTTGCAGCGCTTGTGCACGCTGCTCGATCTCGGCGATCTTGGCCGGATCGGTGATGGTCTGGATCTGCGTGCTCTCTTGCGCATACGCTGCGCCAGTCAGCGCCGACATCGCTACCAGGATAGCCAGGGACGTCTTCTTCATTGCTTTACCTCCGCTAAGTGGTGATGAACCCGAGTGTTGCCGTTTTGTCTGGCGACTGCAATCGAGTGCGTGTCGAGTGTAACAAAAGTGACGGATCAATGTGCACCGGATCGCCGCACGACGCAAGGCCCCGTTGAAGTCGCGCAACACTTCGCGCGGTTCGTCACGCGCCTGCCATCCAGGGGAGTGCGGAGATTTCCATGCGGTCGTCAAAACCAGCCGAGCCACCGATACACGTGGAATTGCGCGATCCCGACCAGCTCGTGCAGCGCGTGTTCGGCGTTGGCTACATTGCGCCAGCGCGGCAGCCACCCCGTCTGCGCGCGCCGGAGATTCGCATAAACGGGTTGCGGATCGATGCCGAAGCGGCGGAAATCGAGCAGCGCCCGGCGCATCTGGTACGACGACGTGACGAGAATGCGCGCGTCGTCATACTGTGAGCGTAGTATAGACGCAGTGAATTTCGCGTTTTCGTAGGTTGTACGGCTGTTCGGTTCGAGCACGAGGTCGGCCGGCGCCACGCCTTGCGCGACGAGCTGGCGCCCGTAGACGGCCGCCTCGGTATCGCCGTGATGCTGCGGATCGCCGCCCGACATCACCACGGTGCAGCGTTCGGCCTGCTGCCGGCACGTACGATAGAGCGCCGCAATCTTGCGGATGCGCGCGGCGCCGTCGGGCGGCGGCTGCAATCCGGCATCGGTGCGAAGCGTGCCGGCGCCGATGAGGATCAGCGTGGTTCGTCCATGCATGTCGGGATGCTCGACCGGCGTGACGCCTGCCTCGCTCCAGGCGATCAGCGGCGCGGCGAGCCAGCCCGTCGCGAGCAGCCAGAACAGCGCAGCGGCGACGATCGAAATGGTTCGACGCCGCTTGCGGCAGAGCATGAAACCGATGAAGAGAAGTACAAATGAATCGAACAGAATCAATTTGATTGGGGTATGGTGTCTTTTTATGGACGGCTGACGATCCGGCCCTGACGCGACGCCGAACAACGTCGGCCTCCAGAATCGGTGGCGGTTTCGGCGGGCGGAGACCCCGCCCGGCGCGCCGCTTCGCATTGTCGCTGCACTTTAAGAAAGAATCGAGATGGCCACGTATTCCAACGAAGCGGTGCTCGACGCATTGAGACGAGTGCAGTACCGCCAGGTACCGTGGGCACGCCGCCCGGGCGTGTTCGAGTATCTCCGTTCGCTCGGGCTGATGGACACGGTCAGGCAGAAAACCGTTGCCCCCGCACCGGGCTTCCATGCACCGGTCGACATCGCCGTACTGACCGACAGCGGTCGAGCCGAATTCTCGCGCCTCGAGCGCGACGAGAAATTACTGTCCTGGACTGATCGCCGCATGGACGACTACGCATTGAGCGAAGCGAGCGCCGTGGCGATTCTCGAAAGCCGCCTGTAGCGGTTCTTCATCCCGCCCCGTGCATCGCCGCGGCAGGCCGGCGACGCAAAAAAAGCCCGTATCGCGAGGATACGGGCGTACCGGATACTTTTGCTGCTGCCACGCTGTGCTCATGGCAACGATGTGACTCGCCGCATGCGGCGCAGTTCCCGGATGCGGGCATTTTCTTTGGCGAAACGTCGAAATCGGCAGGACTACGGATGACGCGGCACGCCCGGCGGCTGCGAGCCGATCCGCGCCCGTGCGTTGCTCGCGATGTCGCCACGCAAGTCGCCGCGCGGCACGGTTTGCCGGCTGGACGAGTTGGCGGACGGCGGCTGGCGGAGGGTGTTGCGATGATCCTGCTGGCGATGGGGCGGCTTCACGCGATCGTCGGCATGGACAGGAGCGGCGAGCGCCACGGAAACGACAATGCCGCATGCAACGAGCAGTGACATTGTTTTCATGGCGGGGCTCCCTTCAAGCCGTCCGTGCGGCCTGTTGATATGTCGCTAAGGTAAGCGTGGGAGTGCAGGCTTGCTGTAAATAATAGTAAATAGATGTTTCGCGGCACGACAACGGTAATCGACGGCAAGACATGCGTCGCGACAAAGTCGCATCGCAGAAAGAAACCGGGCGGCCGAAGCCGCCCGATCGAGCATGCGTTACGCCATCTTGACGGGCGCGCGCCAGGATTCCGGGTTGGTCCAGAAGGCGCCGCGCAGCCGGTCGCGGCTCGGCGGGGCAGGCGGCTTCGCCGCGCTTGCGCCGATGCGTCCGCGCAGCGAGATTTGCCGGCCGCTCGTGCCGAGTCGCTTCACGATCTCGGCGAGCGTGCCGTCGGCCTGCCATTCGTCGAAGCGGCGGCGGCAGGTCGGCGGGGACGGATAGCGGCCCGGCAGTTTCGACCAACCTTCACCCGTCGACAGTACCCACAGTACGGCGTTGACCACCGACCGGGCTTCCACGCGGGGACGGCCGCGCCGCTCACTCCGTGCGGGCTCCGAGCAAAACAGACCCTCGACCAGCGCCCACTCGTTATCTCTCAAATCGTCGAACAGCATCATGTCCTCACCTCAGCGAAGCTAACTCCGGTGCGCTGCCCTGCGCCGCGCACTCTTCAGGCACTCGATCGGCGAGTGCCGGGTGGGGGCGTCCGGTTGGCCGGCAGCGGCGTTTCTGCTCTTCCGTCCGACGAAACCTGTGCCCTGTGCGCCAGGTAATGCACGAAGCGTGCCATGTCGGAGGTGAATCCCTCGAGAGCCGCTTGGCAGCGAGCTAACGGCTAAGTCAGCTAGGGGCGTATAAGACGCCAAAATAACCCGGCAGCAAATCGGGACAATCACCAATCTTGTGCAATTCGCCCGTGTCACGTGCGTTTGCGAACGTATTGCACCGCAGCGAAACATGTGCGGCGGGTGCCGGATTCGTTCGCCGAAGCCGGGTTCGCACATTAAAATCGCGCATCGATATCGACGATTGATGAGGTCAGGAGATGAACGTTACGCTGCGCCAGCTTCGCGTATTCATCGAAGTCGCGCGGCTCAGGAGCTTCAGTCGGGCGGGGGACGAGATCGGGCTCACGCAGTCCGCGGTCAGCCGCTGCGTGCGCGAGCTCGAGGCCGAACTCGGGCTGAAGCTGATCGATCGCACGACGCGCGACGTGCAACTGACCGACGTCGGCGCGAACCTGATCGCGAGCGTGTCGCGCCTGCTCGACGATCTCGACGACACGCTGCGCGAGATTCGCGAAATAGGGGAGCAGCGTCGCGGGCGCGTGATCGTCGCGGCAAGCCCGACGATCGCATGCAGGCTGATGCCGCGCGTGGTGGCGTCGTGCGAGCGCCAGTTCCCGTTCGTGACGCTCGGCCTGCGCGACGACGTGCAGAGCGACGTGCTGCGCAAGGTGAAGTCGAGCGAAGTCGACTTCGGCGTCGTGATCGGGCCGCTGACGGTCGCCGATCTCGTCTGCGAGCCGCTGATGACCGATTCGTTCTGCCTTGTCGCGCGCGCCGACCATCCGCTCGCGGCGCGGGCCGAGGTGCCGTGGACGGCGCTGGACGGCGAGCGCCTCGTGCTGCTCGATCATGCGTCGGGCAGCCGGCCGCTGATCGATGCGGCGCTGGCCACGCATCGCGTGAACGCGACGGTCATGCAGGAACTCGGGCATTCGGCGACCGTGTTCGGGCTGGTCGAGGCCGGTGTCGGCGTGAGCGTGCAGCCGTGGCTGTCGCTGCCGCTGCCCGCCGGCTCGACGCTCGTCGCGCGGCCGCTTACGCCGCGCACGGAGCGTACCGTCGAGCTGGTGCGTCGTCGCGACCGGTCGTTGTCGCCCGCCGCGCAGGCGATCTGGGAGCTCGTGCGGCAGATGCCGGCAAGGGCCGAGGATCTCGACTGACGCTTGCCAACGTGCGCGGTCCGGCTTGCCGGCCGGTACACTACGCGGATCGTGTTCCTCGGCGGTGGTGCTCGATGACGCAATCCGCAGGTTTTTTTCCGGCAAACGACGAGCCGGCGGCGCGTGCCGCGGTGCAGGCGCTGCGTCCGTCGCTGATCCGCGAGGTCGCAAACGCCGGCTTCGGCGTGCCGGACATGCTGCCGTTCTGGTTCGGCGAATCCGATCGCGTGACGCCGGACTTCGTCCGCGACGCCGCAGCGGCCGCGCTGCGCGACGGCGCGACCTTCTACACGCACAATCTCGGCACGGCGCCGCTGCGCGACGCGATCGCGACCTATGTCGGCGCGCGTCACGGTGCGACGCCGGCGGACACGGTGGCCGTGACGAGTTCGGGTGTGAGTGCGCTGATGCTGGCTGCGCAGATGCTCGTCGGGCCGGGCGAGCGGGTCGTCGCGATCACGCCGCTGTGGCCGAATCTCGTCGAGATTCCGAAGATCCTCGGTGCGCAAGTCGACTGCGTGCCGCTCGACTATGGCGACGCGGGCTGGCAGCTCGATGTCGGCCGGTTGCTCGCGGCGCTGACGCCCGATACGCGGATGCTGCTAATCAATTCGCCGAACAACCCGACGGGCTGGACGATGTCGCGCGACGATCAGCAGGTCGTGCTCGCCCATTGCCGCCGTCACGGCATCTGGCTGGTCGCCGACGAGGTGTACGAGCGGCTTGCATTCGGCGACGGCGGCGCGCCGTCGTTCCTCGATATCGCGTCGCGCGACGAGCGCGTCGTGGTCGTCAATTCATTCTCGAAGGCGTGGGCGATGACGGGCTGGCGGCTCGGATGGCTGATTGCGCCGGCATCGATGATGGGCGACCTGTCGAAGCTCGTCGAATACAACACGTCGTGTGCGCCGGGCTTCGTGCAGGCCGCGGCCGAGGTCGCGTTGCGCGACGGCGAGCCGTTCGTGCGGTCGTTCGTCGCGGCGCTGCGCGACGCGCGCGATCACCTGGTTGCCGCGCTGCGGACCCTGCCGGGCGTCGAGGTGCCGCCCCCGCCGGGCGCGATGTACCTGTTCCTGCGGCTGCCGGGTGCGGCCGACAGCCTGGCGTTCTGCACGACGCTGGTGCGCGAAGCGGGGCTCGGTCTTGCGCCCGGGCGCGCATTCGGCCCGGAGGGAGAAGGGTTCGTGCGCTGGTGCTACGCATGCGATCCGGCGCGGCTCGATGCGGGCGTCGAGCGGCTGCGCCGGTTCCTTGCACACGGCGCGGGCGCCCGCTGAAGCGGGGCCGGAGCGGGCGCGCCGCCCGGGCGGCGGCCTGTTCCACTCATCTTTACGCACCGGGCAATTTTGCGTAATATGGCGCTCAGTCACGCGGTTCCGTCGTTGAGCCGTGCTGTTCCGTCCGGTTTGGGCCTGGCCTGAAGTTGGTTCGCCGCCCCCGGTTCGTGCTCCCATCAATATGACCGATCAGAATCGGGCGAGCGCGTCTTCCGTTCCTTTCGTCTGTTTGTTGATCCGGTTCGTTTGACCACAGGGTCTGGCCTAGCTGCATGAATACCCAAGAGGCGAAGATCGTCCTCGAGACTGCTTTGATCTGCGCGCAGGAACCGCTGAAGCTCGGCGATTTGCGCAAGCTCTTTGCCGACGGCGTGTCGGCTGACACGGTCCGCACGTTGCTCGAAGATCTGAAACAGGATTGGTCCGGTCGCGGTGTCGAACTGGTGGCGTTGGCGACCGGATGGCGCTTTCAGAGCAAGCCGGCGATGCGTCATTATCTCGATCGCCTGCATCCCGAGAAGCCGCCGAAATATTCGCGCGCGGTGCTCGAAACGCTCGCGATCATCGCGTACCGGCAGCCCGTCACGCGCGGCGACATCGAAGAGATTCGCGGCGTCACGGTCAATACGCAGGTGGTCAAGCAACTCGAGGATCGCGGCTGGATCGAGGTGATCGGTCATCGCGACGTGCCGGGGCGTCCGGCGCTGTATGCGACGACCAAGCAGTTCCTCGACGATCTCGGCCTGAAGGCGCTCGACGACCTGCCGGCGCTCGAAGAGCCGGCCGCGAACATCGAGGCCGCGCTGCTCGCGCAGCAGGCCATGGATTTCGACGGTGACGTGCCGGTGGCCGACGATGCGGCGGGCGACGTACCGCAGGCACTGGCGAATGAAGTGCCCGCCGGCGAGTCGGCCGAGGCCTCCGGCGATGCCGCGGCCGACGTCGCGTCGACGCAGGAAATGCCGAGTCGCGATACGCTCGATGCTGATCGCGGGCAAACGGAGCAGACGGAGCAGGTTGGCGCCGAAGCAGTGCCGACCGATGTGCAGCCCGAGCCGCAGCCAGCGGATTGGAGCGAGGAAGATCGCAAGCCGGCCGCCGAAGCGGCTGCCGGAGACGGAGCGGAAGCGGCCGGCGACATGCCCGGCGAGGCCGATCAGGCCGACGCCTCCCGTTCCCGTCCCGCGGACGACGAGACGCTGGACGACACGTCCGACAGTCTCGCGGATGCCGTACGAAGCGCCAGTGCGCCCATCGGCGCCGACGCGCTGCCGGACGACGAAGCAGAACCCGAACAGCGTCGCGCCTGATCGCGGCCAACTTCTTGCCGCGCCCGCGCCGGGCGCGAGACCTGACATTTTGAGGTTGTTTTGACAGATATCCACGATATTGAATCGTCCGCGCCTGCCGTGCAGGCAGCGCGTGCCGACGATGCGCCGGAGCAGGATGCTTCGGCCGCGGGTGGCGACGAGCGTCCCCGCCGCGGTCTGCGGCGCGGCCCGCGCAGCCTGATCGCGCGGCGTCGCGCGGCGGCCAAGTCGAAGGGCGCCGAAGGCGAGCAGCTGGGTGCCGAGGGCGCGGATGCGCAGCCGGCCGAGGCCGCCGATGCGCCGCCGGCGCGTGCGCCGCGCAAGGAAGGTGCGGCCAAGGGCGGTCGCAAGCCGGCCGGCAAGCGCGAAAGTGCGGCCAAGGGCGGTCAAGGCGGCCAGGGCCGTCGCGGTGCATCGAAAGCCGAAGGTGGCGCGGCGAAGGCCGTGGAAGGCGATGCGTCCCAGGACGAACTGTTCGCGTACGTGACGTCGCCCGCCTTCGACGCGGACAACTCCGCGGGCGGTAGCGGCGTGCGTGCGCCGATGCTGCGTCGCGGCCGCAACCAGCCGGCGAACAAGCGCGTGCTGTCGCCGGACGACGACGCGCCGAAGCTCCACAAGGTGCTGGCGGAAGCGGGCATGGGCTCGCGCCGCGAAATGGAAGAACTGATCGTTGCCGGCCGCGTGTCGGTGAACGGCGAGCCCGCGCACATCGGCCAGCGGATCATGCCGACCGACCAGGTGCGGATCAACGGCAAGCCGGTCAAGCGCAAGCTGCCGAACAAGCCGCCGCGCGTGCTGCTGTATCACAAGCCGACCGGCGAGATCGTCAGCCACGCGGATCCGGAAGGTCGTCCGTCGGTGTTCGACCGCCTGCCGCCGATGAAGACGGCGAAATGGCTGGCGGTGGGCCGCCTCGACTTCAATACCGAAGGCCTGCTGATGCTGACGACCTCCGGCGACCTCGCGAACCGCTTCATGCATCCGCGTTACAGCGTCGAGCGCGAGTACGCGGTGCGTGTGGTCGGCGAGCTGGCCGAAGGCATGCGGCAGAAGCTGCTGCATGGGGTCGAGCTCGAAGACGGTCCGGCGAATTTCCTGCGCATCCGCGATGGCGGCGGCGAAGGCACGAACCACTGGTATCACGTCGCGCTGGCCGAAGGCCGCAACCGCGAAGTGCGCCGGATGTTCGAAGCGGTCGGCTTGATGGTGAGCCGGCTGATCCGTACGCGTCACGGCCCGATTCCGCTGCCGCGCGGCCTGAAGCGTGGTCGTTGGGAAGAGCTCGACGATGCGCAGGTGCGCAAGCTGATGGCGACCGTCGGCCTGAAGGCGCCGTCCGAGGAGAAGGGCAAGCGCGGCGGTGCCGGTCCGACCGAGCGGCGCCAGCCCGATCCGATGCAGACGTCGATGGGTTTCATCGGCCGCGAGCCGGTGCTGACGACGCACGGGCAACTCGACCAGCCGCGTCGCGGTGGTGGCCGGCGCGGCGCGCCGGGCCTGCCGGGCCTGAGCGGCTACGGCAGCCTGCCGGTTGCACCGTCGGGCTACGGCAACCGCACGGGCGGCGGTCGTGACGGCAACCGCATGGGTGGCGGCCGCGACGGCAACCGCGCTGGCGGTGGTCGCGATGTCGACGGCAATCGCGCGTCGTATGGTGCGGGCCCCAAGCGCGATGGCGCGGGCGGCAAGCGCGGCGGCAGCAAGGGCGGTGGTAACCGCACGCCGAACGGCAATCGTGCCGATGGCGGCGGCAACGGCGGCCCGCGCGGCGGTCAGCGTCCGCAGCGCAGTCGTACGCGCAGCCGCTAAGCGCCTGTCGGTCGGCGTGCGTCGGCCCAAGGCCGCTGGCGCGTCGGCCAGGCCGGCATCCGGCCGGCTTTGTCGACGCGTTTCGGCTGATCCGTGTCGCGTGCCGCGACAACGACGATCACCGGCGCGGCACGGGAGTCCCGGTCGATCGGGTAGCCCGATTTCGTATTTTTGGTCCGTAAAGGCAGTCGACGCGCTGCTTTTACCGGCTGGCTTGGCGTTTGCGCCAAAAATCGCTATAATCGCGGAGTCGCTGGGCGTACGGATTCAATGTGCGGCTCAGGTGCGACCACCAGTAAGAAGATGGGCGTTCCGCCCATTTTTTTTTGCTGAAACGGTTAGGCATCTCGGGTAGCGCTTCCTGCGCCGGCTAAGGCGCGCGCCCGCGGGTGAATCGCGAGCGGCGGGCGCGAACACCTGAGAGGACACTGTGCAACTGACGGAACTGATAGAAACCACGGTCACCGGGCTCGGCTACGAGCTGGTGGAACTCGAGCGCACCGGGCGCGGCATGCTTTGCATCTATATCGATCAGCCTGCCGGCATCTCGCTCGATGACTGCGAAAAGGTTACGCGTCAGCTCCAGCACGTCTTGACGGTCGAAAATATCGATTACGAACGGCTCGAAGTCTCGTCCCCGGGGCTCGACCGCCCGTTGAAGAAGCTGGCCGACTTCGAGCGCTTCGCCGGCAGCGAAGTTTCCGTGACCTTGAAAAAGCCGCTGGACGGGCGCAAGACGTACCGGGGCATTCTGCACGCGCCGAATGGCGAAACGATCGGTTTGGAATTTGAGGGGAAGAAGGGCGAGGCAGCCATGCTGGATTTCACGCTGGCCGATATCGACAAAGCCCGCCTGATTCCGCAAGTTGACTTTAGGAGCCGCAAATAATGAGTCGCGAAGTGTTGATGCTGGTGGATGCGCTGGCGCGCGAGAAAAACGTCGACAAGGATGTGGTGCTGGGCGCCCTCGAGGCTGCGCTCGCGTCCGCTTCCAAGAAGCTGTTCGACGAAGGCGCCGAAATCCGCGTCCATATCGATCGCGAAAGCGGCGAGCACGAAACCTTCCGTCGCTGGCTCGTCGTGCCCGACGAGGCAGGCTTGCAGGAGCCGGATCGCGAGATCCTGCTGTTCGAAGCACGTGAGCAGAAGCCCGACGTCGAAGTCGGCGAGTATGTCGAGGAACCCGTTCCGTCGATCGAGTTCGGTCGCATCGGCGCGCAGGCCGCGAAGCAGGTGATCCTGCAGAAGGTGCGCGACGCGGAGCGCGAGCAGATCCTGAACGACTACCTCGAGCGTGGCGAAAAGATCATGACGGGTACGGTGAAGCGCCTCGACAAGGGCAACTTCATCGTCGAATCGGGCCGCGTCGAGGCGCTGCTGCGCCGCGATCAGCTGATCCCGAAGGAAAACCTGCGCGTGGGCGACCGCGTGCGTGCGTACATCGCGAAGGTCGACCGCACCGCGCGCGGCCCGCAGATCGAGCTGTCGCGTACGGCGCCCGAATTCCTGATGAAGCTGTTCGAGATGGAAGTGCCGGAAATCGAACAGGGCCTGCTCGAGATCAAGGCGGCTGCCCGCGACCCGGGCGTGCGCGCGAAGATCGGCGTCATCGCATACGACAAGCGGATCGATCCGATCGGCACCTGCGTCGGCATCCGCGGTTCGCGCGTGCAGGCCGTGCGCAACGAGCTCGGTGGCGAAAACATCGACATCGTGCTATGGTCGGAGGATCCCGCCCAGTTCGTGATCGGCGCGCTCGCGCCGGCAGCCGTCCAGTCGATCGTCGTCGATGAAGAAAAGCATTCGATGGACGTCGTCGTCGACGAGAACGAACTGGCTGTCGCGATCGGCCGCAGCGGTCAGAACGTTCGCCTTGCCGGCGAACTGACCGGCTGGCAGATCAACATCATGACGCCGGACGAATCCGCCCTGAAGCAGGGTGAAGAGCGCGACCGGCTGCGTGCACTGTTCATGGCGCGCCTCGACGTCGACGAAGAAGTTGCCGACATCCTGATCGACGAAGGCTTCACGAGCCTCGAAGAGATCGCGTACGTGCCGCTCAACGAAATGCTCGAAATCGAAGCGTTCGACGAGGACACCGTGCACGAACTGCGCAACCGCGCACGCGACGCGCTGTTGACGATGGCCATCGCGAACGAAGAAAAGGTCGAGAACGCAGCGCTGGATCTCAAGAGCCTCGACGGCATCACGCCGGAGCTGCTCGCGAAGCTGGCCGAACACGCCGTGCAGACGCGCGACGATCTCGCCGAGCTGGCTGTAGATGAACTGGTCGACATGACCGGGATGGAAGAGGATGCCGCTAAGGCGTTGATCATGAAAGCACGTGAACACTGGTTCCAGTGAGAAATGACCATGGCGCACTGATTTGATGGCGGCCGTATGGCCTGACCCGATGCTAACCGCAAGGAATCGGTCCTTGCACTAAGAGGAATGAATGGCGAGTAACAACGTAGCCCAATTTGCCGCGGAACTGAAAATGCCTGCTGGTGTGCTGCTCGAACAGCTGCAGGCAGCGGGCGTCCAGAAAGCGAGTGAAGACGATGCGCTGTCCGAAGCGGACAAGGCGCGTCTGCTCGATCATTTGCGCAAGTCACACGGCGCAACCGACGGCGACAAGCGCAAGATCACGCTGACCCGCAAGCATACGTCGGAGATCAAGCAATCTGACGCGACGGGCAAGGCTCGCACCATTCAGGTCGAGGTTCGCAAGAAGCGTACGTTCGTCAAGCGCGACGACGTGAGCGAAGGTGCGGAACAGGGTCAGGCGCAGGTCGCCGAAGCGGACGACGATGCGGAACTGAAGCGTCGCGAGGAAGAAGCGCGCCGCGAGGCCGAGCTGCTCGAGAAGCAGGCGCAGGAGCTGCGCGAGCGTCAGGAACGCCTCGAACGCGAGGAAGCCGAGCGTCGCGCCCGCGAGGAAGCGGCCGAGGCCGAGCGTCGTCGCGCCGAGGAAGAAGCCGCGGCGAAGCGTGCCGCGGCGGAAGCCGCCGCAGCGCAGCAGGCGGCAGCCCAGCAGGCCGCCGCCGAGCAGGAAACCGCGCCGACGCAGTCCGCGCAGGACGAGGCACGCGCAGCCGCCGAACGTGCGGCGCAGCGCGAAGCGGCGAAGAAGGCCGAGGACGCTGCCCGCGAGGCGGCCGACAAGGCGCGCGCCGAGCAGGAAGAGATCAGCAAGCGTCGCGCGGCGGCGGAGGCCGAAGCGCGTGCGATCCGCGAAATGATGAACACGCCGCGCAAGGCCGTGGTCAAGGCAGTCGAGCCGCCGAAGCCGGCGGAACCGGCGAAGCCGGCCGAAGCGAAGGGCACGCTGCACAAGCCGGCGAAGCCGGAAGGTGCGCAGGCGCGTCCGGCCGTGAAGAAGCCGGCCGGCGCCGCGGCACCGGCCACGACGCAAGCGCCGGCAGGCGCGGGCGACCGCAACAAGAAGCCGGGCGCAGGCAAGGGCGGCTGGCAGGACGACGCGTCGAAGCGTCGCGGCATCAAGACGCGCGGCGACTCGAGCGGCGGCGTCGACCGCGGCTGGCGCGGCGGCCCGAAGGGTCGCGGCCGTCACCAGGACAGCGCATCGTCGTTCCAGGCGCCGACCGAACCGATCGTCCGTGAAGTGCACGTGCCGGAAACCGTGTCGGTTGCCGATCTCGCGCACAAGATGTCGATCAAGGCCTCCGAAGTCATCAAGGTGATGATGAAGATGGGCCAGATGGTCACGATCAACCAGGTGCTGGACCAGGAAACGGCGATGATCATCGTCGAGGAACTGGGCCACCGCGCGGTCGCCGCGAAGCTGGACGATCCGGAAGCGCTGCTCGTCGAAGGCGAAACCGGTACCGATGCGGAGCAACTGCCGCGTCCGCCGGTCGTCACGGTGATGGGTCACGTCGACCACGGCAAGACCTCGCTGCTCGACCACATCCGCCGCGCGAAGGTTGCCGCGGGCGAAGCGGGCGGCATCACGCAGCACATCGGCGCTTATCACGTCGACACGCCGCGTGGCGTCATCACGTTCCTCGATACGCCGGGTCACGAAGCGTTCACGGCAATGCGTGCACGCGGCGCGAAGGCGACCGACATCGTGGTGCTGGTGGTGGCGGCCGACGACGGCGTGATGCCGCAGACGAAGGAAGCAATCGCCCACGCGAAGGCGGGTGGCGTGCCGATCGTCGTCGCGATCAACAAGATCGACAAGCCGGAAGCGAACCCGGATCGCGTCAAGCAGGAGCTGGTCGCGGAAGGCGTCGTGCCGGAAGAATACGGTGGCGATTCGCCGTTCGTGCCGGTGTCGGCCAAGACGGGCGCAGGGATCGACGATCTGCTCGAGAACGTGCTGCTGCAGGCCGAAGTGCTGGAACTGAAGGCACCGGTCGAGGCGCCGGCCAAGGGCATCGTGATCGAAGCGAAGCTCGACAAGGGTAAAGGCCCGGTCGCGACGATCCTGGTGCAGTCCGGTACGCTGAACCGCGGCGACATCGTGCTGGCCGGTACGGCTTACGGCCGCGTCCGTGCGATGCTCGACGAGAACGGCAAGCCGACGAAGGAAGCCGGTCCGTCGATCCCGGTCGAAATCCAGGGTCTGTCGGAAGTGCCGGGTGCGGGCGAGGAAGTGATCGTGCTGCCGGACGAGCGCAAGGCGCGCGAAATCGCGCTGTTCCGTCAAGGCAAGTTCCGCGACGTGAAGCTCGCGAAGCAGCAGGCCGCGAAGCTGGAAAGCATGCTCGAGCAGATGGGCGAAGGCGAAGTGCAGAACCTGCCGCTCATCATCAAGGCAGACGTGCAGGGTTCGCAGGAAGCGCTCGTGCAGTCGCTGCTCAAGCTGTCGACCGACGAAGTGCGCGTGCAGATCGTGCACAGCGCGGTCGGTGGCATCAGCGAAAACGACGTCAACCTCGCGACGGCATCGAAGGCGGTCATCATCGGCTTCAACACGCGTGCGGATGCTCAGGCACGCAAGCTGGCCGAAGCGAACGGCATCGATATCCGCTACTACAACATCATCTACGACGCAGTGGATGAGGTGAAGGCGGCGATGTCGGGCATGCTGGCGCCGGAGAAGCGCGAAGTCATCACCGGTATGGTCGAGGTGCGCCAGGTCTTCAAGGTACCGAAGGTCGGCACGGTCGCAGGCTGTATGGTCACGGACGGTATCGTCAAGCGCTCGTCGTCGGTGCGCGTGCTGCGCAACAACGTCGTGATCTTCACGGGCGAACTCGAATCGCTGAAGCGTTTCAAGGACGACGTGAAGGAAGTGAAGCAAGGCTTCGAGTGCGGTATGTCGGTGAAGAACTTCAACGACATCATCGAAGGCGACCAGTTCGAAGTCTTCGAAGTGACCGAAGTCGCGCGGACGCTGTAATCGTCGCGTAATCGGCTCATGGGCGGGGCAGGCTTGGGCCTGTCCCGCCCATTTTCATGGTGGCGTGCCGAACATGGCCGCCGCTTCATCCTGATAAACGGATCACGGATCGATCATGTCCAGGAAACGTACTTCCCCCAATCGCAACGTTCAGATCGCCGACCAGATTCAGCGCGATCTGTCCGAACTCATCATGCGCGAGGTCAAGGATCCGCGCATCGGCATCGTAACCATCCAGAGCGTGGAACTCACGCCGGACTATGCGCACGCGAAGGTCTACTTCACGGCGCTCACCGGCGATCCGGACAAGACGCAGGAGGCGCTGAACCATGCGTCGGGCCACCTGCACAACCTGCTGTTCAAGCGCCTGCACATTCATACGGTGCCGACGCTGCATTTCCACTACGACCAGACGATCGAGAAGGCCGTCGAAATGTCGCGCCTGATCAAGGAAGCAAATTCGACGCGCGCGAAGGACGACGACGAGGCCGACGCGCCTGCCAAGGACGATTGAGCTCGACCGGCCTATGACGAATGCAGCACCCCAACGTCCGCGCGTGCCCCGGCGCGTGCTGGACGGCGTTCTCCTGCTCGACAAGCCGGTCGGCCTGTCGAGCAACGATGCGCTGATTCGCGCAAAGCGCCTGCTTCTCGCGAAGAAAGCCGGTCACACCGGCACGCTCGATCCGCTGGCTTCGGGCCTGCTGCCGCTGTGCTTCGGCGAGGCGACCAAGTTCTCGCAGGACTTGCTCGACGCCGACAAGACCTATGAAGCGACGATGCGCCTCGGCCAGCGCACGGCTACCGGTGACGCGGAAGGCGACGTGATCGACACGCGGCCGGTCGAATGCGATCGTGCGGCGGTGGAAGCCGCGCTCGTGCGCTTCACCGGCGACATCGTGCAGGTGCCGCCGATGTATTCGGCGCTCAAGCGCGACGGCAAGCCGCTGTACGAATATGCGCGGGCCGGCCAGACCGTCGAGCGGGAAGGCCGCAACGTGACGATTCATGCGCTCGATCTGCTCGCCTGCGAGCTGCCCGACGTGACGTTTCGCGTGACCTGCAGCAAGGGCACGTATGTGCGCACGCTGGCGGAGGATATCGGCGAGGCGCTGGGTTGCGGCGCGCATCTGACGATGCTGCGTCGCACGGGCGTCGGCGCGCTGACGCTCGAGCATGCGGTGACGCTCGATGCGCTGTCGGACGCTGCCGAAGCGGCGCGCGATGCATGGCTGCAGCCGGTCGATGCGTTGCTGTCGACGTTCCCGGCCATTCGGCTCGACGACGCGTCCGCGAAGCGGTTCCTGCATGGTCAGCGCCTGCCGCTGTCGGCGCTGGAGCCGATCGACGCGGCCGATGGCGAGCGCGTGCGCGTGTACGACGCAACACGGTTGCTCGGCGTGGCGCGCAAGGCGAATGGCGTGCTCGCCCCGGAACGGCTGGTCGTGACGGCGCAATGATGTAGTCGTGCACGCAAGTGCATGCAGCGGCATGAAAAAGCCCGGTCGATTTCGACCGGGCTTTTGTTTGGCGTGACCGCGCAGGGATGCGGCGTGCCGGTAGCGCTCAGTGCGCCGCCGACGCCGCCGCACCGGCATCGCCACCGCCCGCGCGTTCGGGCTTGGTGATCCAGATCAGTGCGATCAGCAGCACGAAGATGACCGCCGAGATGTAGAACAGGTCGTTCACGCCGAGCTGCGCGGCCTGTTGCGTGGCCATGTTGTTGATCAGTCCGTGTGCCTGGTTCTGCGACAGCCCGAGATTGCCCATCTGCGTGACGGCCTGGTTGAACGTCGGGTTGTACGGGTTCGCCTGCTCGACCAGTTGCGCGTGATGGAAGTTGTTGCGGTGGTCCCATGCGGTCTGGAAGATCGACGTGCCGATGCCGCCGCACATGATCCGCACGAAGTTCGACAGGCCGGACGCCGCGGGAATGCGGTGGCCGGGCAGGCCGGACAACGTGATCGACACGAGCGGGATGAAGAAGCCCGCCATCGCGATGCCCTGCACGAGCGTCGGCAGCGTCAGCGACCATTCGTCGACGCCCGTCGTATATCGCGAACGCATCCAGAAGCACAGCGCAAACGTCAGGAACGACGCCGTCGAGATGAAGCGCGGATCGGTGCGTGGCAGATACTTCCCGGTGAGGGGCGACAACAGGATGGCGAACAACCCGACCGGCGCCATCACGAGGCCGGCGTCGGTCGCGGTGTAGCCGATTTGCGTCTGCAGCCACAGCGGTAACAGCACGAGATTACCGAAGTACAGGCCGTACCCGATCGACAGCGCGACCGTGCCGCCGGTGAAGTTCCGTATGCGGAACAGCGACAGGTCGACGACCGGGTGCTCGGCGGTCAGCTCCCAGATCACGAAGAACGCGAACGCGATGACAGCGGTCAGCGCGAGCACGACGATGGTCGTCGACGCGAACCAGTCGAGATCCTTGCCCTTGTCGAGCATGATCTGCAGCGAGCCGACCCAGACGACCAGCAGCGCGAGGCCCACGCCGTCGATCGGCGCGCGGCGCACGGCCGACTCCCGATTACGGTAGATCGCCCACGTCGCGGCGGCGGCAGCGATGCCGACCGGGATGTTGACGTAGAAGATCCACGGCCACGAATAGTTGTCGGAGATCCAGCCACCGAGAATCGGACCCGCGACGGGCGCGATCAGCGTCGTCATCGCCCATAGCGCGAGCGCCATCGGCGCCTTCGCGCGCGGATAGCTCGACAGCAGGAGCGCTTGCGACAGCGGAATCATCGGGCCGGCGACCGCGCCCTGGAGCACGCGCGAGCCGAGCAGGAACGGCAGGTTCGGCGACAGCCCGCACATCCACGACGAGATCACGAACAGGATGATCGACGCGAGGAACAGGCGAACCTGCCCGAAACGGTCGGTCAGCCAGCCGGTCAGCGGCACCGAGATTGCGTTCGCGACCGCGAACGACGTGATGACCCACGTGCCCTGGTCGGACGACACGCCGAGGTCGCCCGAGATGGTCGGGATCGCGACGTTCGCGATGGACGTGTCGAGCACGTTCATGAACACCGCGAGCGACACCGCGATCGTGCCGAGCACGAGTTGCCCGCCCTGCAAGGGCGGGTGGGAGACAGGAGCCTGTGCCATGTCGGTTGTCTTTCCGGAGTCGGAACGGTTACATCATTTTCGCGGCGCTGTTCTGCTTCGCCGCGACCGGCGCCGACGCGTTGCCGCCTGCGTTCTCGGCGATGATGCGCGCGATTTCGGCGTCGGCTTCGTCGCCGTATTTCGCGAACACGTTGGTCTCGTAGACGGTGTTCGGCGCGTTGACGAGCTGGTCGCCGCGTTCGTCCTTGATGTCCACGTCGACCTGCATCGACAGGCCGATGCGCAGCGGATGCTTGTCGAGATCCTTCGGATCGAGTTCGATCCGCACCGGCAGGCGCTGCACGACCTTGATCCAGTTGCCGGTCGCGTTTTGCGCCGGCAGCAGCGAGAACGCCGAGCCCGTGCCGGCCGAGAAACCGACGACCTTGCCGTGGTACGTGACCGACGAACCGTAGATGTCGGCCGTCATTTCGACCGGCTGGCCGATGCGCATGTGCTTCAACTGGACTTCCTTGAAGTTCGCGTCGACCCACACGGCATTCAGCGGCACCACCGACATCAGCGGGTTGCCGGGCGACACGCGCTGGCCGACCTGCACCGAGCGCTT
Source organism: Burkholderia sp. 9779_493 (assembly GCF_015712215.1). Taxonomy (NCBI): domain Bacteria; kingdom Pseudomonadati; phylum Pseudomonadota; class Betaproteobacteria; order Burkholderiales; family Burkholderiaceae; genus Burkholderia; species Burkholderia sp. 9779_493. The sequence goes on along the minus strand of NZ_JACCQA010000045.1, from coordinate 27,814 downwards.
CGCGACGTAGCCGGTGACCGGCGCCGGCAGCACGTTACGTGCGTTCGCGAGGTATGCGTCGCGCACCTTCGCGGCGGCGGCCATCACGTTCGGATGCGATGCGATCGTCGTGTTCGCGGTCAATGCGCGATTCGATGCGAGCTGCTGCTGCGCGGCGTCGACCGATGCCTGCGCGGCCTTCACCGCGTCGCGGGCGTGCGAGATTTCTTCCTGCGACACGGCGCCCGTTTGCGCGACGGCCAGGCGGCGACGCAGGTCGTCCTGGGCCTTCGACAGGTCGGACTGGCGCAGCGCGACTTGCGCGCGGTACTGGTCGTCGTTGACGAACAGGCCGCGCACCTGGCGTACCGTCTGCGCGAGGTTGGCTTCCGCCTGCTGCAGCGCGACCTGTGAATCGGCCGGGTCGAGCACGACCAGCGGGTCGCCGGCCTTGACCGTCTGCGTGTCGTCCGCCTTCACGGCGATCACGGTGCCGGTGATCTGCGGCGTGATCTGCACGACGTTGCCGTTCACGTAGGCATCGTCGGTGTCTTCATGGAAGCGGGCGACGAGGAAGTAGTACAGGCCGTATGCGATGGCCGCGATCACGATGACCGCGACGAGCAGCGTCATCATTCGTTTGCGCTTGCCGTTGTTCTGCGGCTGCGCGCTGGCGGCGTTTTGTTGGTCGCTCATGGCGATTTTCTCCGTCCGTTATTTCGAGTGTCTGCGTAGTGGTGGCGCCGGCTCAGTTGGCGGCCTGTTTGGTCGGCGTGGCGGCATCGGGCGCGGCGAGCGGCGTGCCGGTCGCGTCGAACCCGCCGCCGAGCGCCTTGATCAGGGCGAGCTGCATGTCGCGGCGACGCATCTTCAGGTTGGTCACCGTCTGTTCCGCTGCGAGGCGGTTGCTGTCCGCCGTCAGCACCTGCAGTTGCGGCGACAGGCCGGCCTTGTAGCGGATGACCGCGAGATCGTACGCGCGCGTCGACGCGTCGAGCGCACGCTGCGCGTCGCCCATCTGGCGATCGATCGCACGGATCGACGCGACCTGCGTGGCGACGTCGTTCAGCGCGCTGATCAGCGTCTGGTTGTAGTTCGCGACCGACAGGTCGAAGTCCGCGTAGCGGCCCTTGAGCTGCGCGCGCAGCGCGCCGGCATCGAAGATCGGCAGGTGGATCGCCGGGCCGAACTGCGCCTGGCGGCTCGCGAAGTTCAGGAATTTGCCCCAGCCGAACGCATCGAAGCCGAAGCCGGCCGCGAGGTTCACGTCGGGGTAGAACTCGGCCTTCGCTTCCTTCACGTCGTGCATCGCGGCTTCGACCTGCCAGCGCGCGGCGACGATGTCGGGGCGGCGCGAGACGAGGTCGGCCGGCAGGTTGCCGGGCAGCGTGACGTTGCCGCTCGGGTTCATCACGGGCGCCGCGATCTGCAGCCCGCGATCCGGACCCTTGCCGAGCAGCGCGGCAAGCTGGTAGCGCACCGTCGTGATCTGGCCGTCGAGGTCCGACAGCGAAGCCTGGGTCGTCGCGATGTTGCCGCGCGCCGTCTGGCGTTCGACGTTGGTGTCGAGGCCGGCGGATACGCGGCCGTCGGTGATCTTGCCGACCGTCTCGCGGTTGGTGATCTCGCGTTGCGCGATGTCGCGCAGTGCGTAGAGCTGCGCGAGCGAGTTGTAGGTGCGCGCGACCGACGACGCGAGTGTGATGCGCGCCTGCTGCATGTCGGCTTCGGCCGCTTTTTCCTGCGATACGGCCGTGTGCAGGCGTTCGCGGTTCTTGCCCCACAGATCGAGTTCCCACGACGCGCTCGCGAGCGCGTTGTTCTCGCTGTACCACTGGCCGCCGTACGGGGGCGGGAACAGCCCGTTCGCTGAATACAACTCGCGTGTCCACGAATAGCTGGCTTCGGCCTTCGGCATCAGGTTCGAGCGCGACGATTCGATGTACGACGAGGCCTTCGCGATGCGCGCCTGCGCCTGCGCGATCGACGGGTTGCCCTGCAGTGCTTCGTCGATCAGCTTCGGCAGTTGCGGATCGCCGAACTGGCTGGCCCAGTCGAGCGCCGGCCACTGGCCGCCCTGGGCCGGCAGGCTCTGGGTGGATTCGAATTGCGACGCGGGGGCGATCTGCTTGTCGCTCTTGATGCCGATGTAATTCGCGCAGCCCGCCAGCGCCAGCGCGGCGACCGCGGCGGCGACGGCGACGGCGGCGCGGCACGACCCGGCGCGCACGGACAACGGGGAGGTTTTCATCGCGCTAACCCCTGACTCGGAATGAATGATGGACACTGCAAGGATTTCCTTACATTAATCTGTCAAAAGTAATTGTTATGGCAACTATTACGTGATGCTACCGCCGGCCGTCTCGCAATAGTTGCTGAGAATGCGGCGCAGCATGCTCTTCAGGAACCCGACTTCTTCCGGCGTAAACCCGTCCAGCACCTGGTCGAGCACGCTGCGGAAAATCGGCGGCAGCCGTTCGGCCAGCGCACGGCCTTCGTCGGTGAGCTCGAGCCGCACGACGCGCCTGTCCTCGACGCTGCGCACGCGCGACAGCAGGCCGCGTTTCTCGACCCGGTCGAGCAGGCGCGTGACCGCGCTTGCGTCGATCCCGTATTCGCGCGCGAGTTCGGCGGCCGTCGAGCACTTGCCGACCGCGATCATGAACAACATGCTCGCCTGCGTGCCCGTGATGCCGAGCTCTTCCTGCGTGCGTTGCGTGACGAGGTTGGTCATCACGGACTTCACGCGCGACATCAGATAACCGACGCTGTCGTTCATCTGGTAAGAAGACAGCGGCGAAACGGGCGGTGGGGTAGGAGAATCCGACATAAAACCCTGAAGCTGCAATAGTTGACTAGGCAGCAGTATAGGCACAATTGCTTGCCGCGGCAAATGTTAATCGAACGGCAAAACGCGCGCTTTGTCCGGCGAGAGTCCCTTGTCGGGATAAGGTTTTTTCGGTCGTTCGATGGCGGCGCGCCGGGCGGTCGACCGGTTCGGAAGGGTGGCGGTGGCGCCCGTTTTGTTGCGTTGCACCGTGCGGGTCAGCTGTCGACACGCGCACGTGCTATAATTTGTGGCTTTCCAAGCTGCAACAGCGCGCGCCCGTGAAAACGAGCGCGCGCGTTTGCGCGTTCAAACGATTTCCAGGTTTCTATGACCCGCGCCCTTCGCAATATCGCCATCATCGCTCACGTCGACCACGGCAAGACGACGCTCGTCGACCAACTGCTTCGCCAGTCCGGCACCTTCCGCGACAACCAGCAAGTCGCCGAGCGTGTGATGGACTCGAACGACATCGAAAAGGAACGCGGGATCACGATTCTCGCGAAGAACTGCGCGGTCGAATACGAAGGCACGCACGTCAACATCGTCGACACCCCGGGGCACGCGGACTTCGGCGGCGAAGTCGAGCGCGTGCTGTCGATGGTCGACTCGGTGCTGCTGCTCGTCGACGCGGTCGAGGGCCCGATGCCGCAGACGCGCTTCGTCACGAAGAAGGCGCTCGCGCTCGGCCTGAAGCCGATCGTCATCGTCAACAAGATCGACCGCCCGGGCGCGCGGATCGACTGGGTGATCAACCAGACCTTCGACCTGTTCGACAAGCTCGGCGCGACCGAGGAGCAGCTCGACTTTCCGATCGTCTACGCGTCGGGCCTGAACGGCTACGCGTCGCTCGACCCGGCGGCTCGCGAAGGCGACATGCGTCCGCTGTTCGAGGCGATCCTCGAGCACGTGCCGGTTCGCCCGGCCGATCCGGAAGCGCCGTTGCAGCTCCAGATCACGTCGCTCGACTATTCGACGTACGTCGGCCGGATCGGCGTCGGCCGCATCACGCGCGGTCGCATCAAGCCGGGCCAGCCGGTCGTGATGCGCTTCGGCCCGGAAGGCGACGTGCTGAACCGCAAGATCAACCAGGTGCTGTCTTTCAAGGGCCTGGAGCGCGTGCAGGTCGAGTCGGCCGAAGCGGGCGACATCGTGCTGATCAACGGTATTGAAGACGTCGGCATCGGCGCGACGATCTGCGCGGTCGACACGCCGGAAGCGCTGCCGATGATCACCGTCGACGAACCGACGCTGACGATGAACTTCCTCGTCAACTCGTCGCCGCTCGCCGGCCGCGAAGGCAAGTTCGTGACGAGCCGCCAGATCCGCGACCGCTTGATGAAGGAGCTGAACCACAACGTCGCGCTGCGCGTGAAGGATACCGGCGACGAAACGGTGTTCGAAGTGTCGGGTCGCGGCGAGCTGCACCTGACGATTCTCGTCGAGAACATGCGCCGCGAAGGCTACGAGCTGGCCGTGTCGCGTCCGCGCGTCGTGATGCAGGAGATCGACGGCGTGCGTCACGAGCCGTACGAGCTGCTGACGGTCGACGTCGAGGACGAACACCAGGGCGGCGTGATGGAAGAGCTCGGCCGCCGCAAGGGCGAAATGCTCGACATGGCGTCGGACGGCCGCGGCCGCACGCGTCTCGAATACAAGATCTCGGCGCGTGGCCTGATCGGCTTCCAGAGCGAATTCCTGACGCTCACGCGTGGCACGGGCCTGATGAGCCACATCTTCGACTCGTACGCACCGGTCAAGGACGGTTCGGTCTTCGAACGTCGCAACGGCGTGCTGATCTCGCAGGACGACGGCGCGGCCGTGGCCTACGCGCTGTGGAAGCTGCAGGATCGCGGCCGCATGTTCGTGAAGCCGGGCGACGCGCTGTATGAGGGCATGATCATCGGCATCCACAGCCGCGACAACGACCTCGTCGTGAACCCGATCAAGGGCAAGCAGCTGACCAACGTGCGTGCGTCGGGTACCGACGAAGCCGTGCGCCTCGTGCCGCCGGTCCAGATGTCGCTGGAATACGCGGTCGAATTCATCGACGACGACGAGCTCGTCGAAGTGACGCCGCAGTCGATCCGCCTGCGCAAGCGCTTCCTGAAGGAACACGAACGTCGCCGCGCGAGCCGCGAAGGCGCGGTCGACTGAGCATCGGCCGTTCCCGACACGACGAAAAAGGCTGCCTTCGGGCAGCCTTTTTTGCATCCGCGCGTCGGGCAACCGGATTGCCGGCAAAACACTGTTCCCGCAGGTCGCGGCAATCCGGCAAAACCCCGCCGCGCGGTGCTTTCAGGCACATTTCGCCGTGAACTCCGGTATCGGTTCTGTGATATGCTGCGCGCACGCAAGTTTTAGGTCCTTCCAAGCAAGACTTGATTCGCAATCCGCTAAACGGTCAGGCCGTGTCGCGGAAGGTTGAGTAACCCGCTATTTCTCGAGAAGCTCGAAGAAAGGTGAGCGTAAAATGTCAGATGTAATGAAGCAGTTTCAGCTGAACTCCTATCTGTTCGGCGGCAATGCTTCGTACGTTGAAGAACTGTACGATGCATACCTCAACAATCCGGCGTCGGTGCCGGAGAACTGGCGAGAGTATTTCGACGCGCTGCAGAACGTGCCTGCAACGGACGGCTCGAACGCCAATGACGTTGCGCATTTCCCGATCGTCGAATCGTTCGCCGAGCGTGCTAAGGCCAATGCCTTCATCCCGCGCGAAAGCACCAGCAATCTCGCGACCGCACGCAAGCAGGTGCACGTCCAGTCGCTGATCAGCGCCTACCGCTTCCTCGGCTCGCAATGGGCCAATCTCGATCCGCTGAAGCGCCGCGAACGCCCGGCCATTCCCGAGCTCGAACCCGCGTTCTACGACTTCTCCGAAGGCGACCTCGACCAGACCTACAGCGCAAGCAACCTGTACTTCGGCTTCGACCAGGCTTCGCTGCGCGACATCGTCAAGGGTCTGCGCGACACGTACTGCGGCACGATCGGCGCCGAGTACATGTACATCAGTGATCCGGAACAGAAGCGCTGGTGGCAGGAGCGCCTGGAGTCGACCCGCGCGACGCCGTCGTTCTCGATCGACAAGAAGAAGCACATCCTGAATCGCCTGACGGCCGCCGAAGGCCTCGAGCGCTATCTGCACACCAAGTACGTCGGCCAGAAGCGCTTCTCGCTCGAAGGCGGCGAGAGCTTCATCGCGGCGATGGACGAAGTCGTCCAGCACGCGGGCAAGAGCGGCGTGCAGGAAATCATCATCGGCATGGCTCACCGCGGCCGTCTGAACGTGCTGGTCAACACGCTGGGCAAGATGCCGGCCGACCTGTTCGCCGAATTCGAAGGCAAGCACGTCGACGACCTGCCGGCCGGTGACGTCAAGTACCACAAGGGCTTCTCGTCGGACGTGTCGACGGAAGGCGGCCCGGTCCACCTGTCGCTCGCGTTCAACCCGTCGCACCTCGAAATCGTGAACCCGGTGGTCGAAGGTTCCGCGAAGGCGCGGATGGACCGTCGCGGTGACGAAGACGGCCTGCAAGTGCTGCCGGTGCAGATCCACGGTGACGCGGCCTTCGCTGGCCAGGGCGTCGTGATGGAAACGCTGAACCTCGCGCAGACGCGCGGTTACGGCACGCACGGCACGCTGCACATCGTCATCAACAACCAGATCGGCTTCACGACGTCCGACCCGCGCGATGCGCGTTCGACGCTGTACTGTACCGACGTCGTCAAGATGATCGAAGCGCCGGTGCTGCACGTGAACGGCGACGATCCGGAAGCCGTCGTGCTCGCGATCCAGATCGCGATCGACTACCGGATGCAGTTCCACAAGGATGTCGTGATCGACATCGTCTGCTTCCGCAAGCTGGGTCACAACGAGCAGGACACGCCGGCGGTCACGCAGCCGCTGATGTACAAGAAGATCGCGCAGCACCCGGGCACCCGTGCGCTGTACGCCGAGAAGCTCGTGCAGCAGGGCGTGATCACCGCCGAAGACGCCGACAACTACGTGAAGGCGTACCGCAAGGCGATGGACGACGGCCACCACACCGTCGATCCGGTCCTGTCGAACTACAAGAGCAAGTACGCGGTCGACTGGGTTCCGTTCCTGAACCGCAAGTGGACGGACGCAGCCGACACGGCCGTGCCGCTCGCCGAACTGAAGCGCCTGGGCGAACGCATCACGACCGTCCCGGAAAACTTCAAGGTCCACCCGCTCGTCGAGCGCGTGATCAACGACCGCCGCAACATGGCGCGCGGCGACCAGCCGCTCGACTGGGGCATGGGCGAACACCTCGCATTCGCGTCGCTCGTCGCATCGGGCTACTCGGTGCGCCTGACGGGCCAGGACTCGGGCCGCGGCACGTTCACGCACCGTCACGCGGTGCTGCACGACCAGAACCGCGAGCGCTGGAACGACGGCACGTACGTGCCGCTGCAGAACATCGCCGAAGGTCAGGCGAAGTTCACGGTGATCGACTCGGTGCTGTCGGAAGAAGCGGTGCTGGGCTTCGAGTACGGTTACTCGACCGCCGAGCCGAACACGCTCGTGCTGTGGGAAGCGCAGTTCGGCGACTTCGTCAACGGCGCGCAGGTCGTGATCGACCAGTTCATCTCGTCGGGCGAAGTGAAGTGGGGCCGCGTGTCGGGTCTCACGATGCTGCTGCCGCACGGCTACGAAGGCCAGGGTCCGGAACACTCGTCGACGCGTATCGAGCGTTTCCTGCAACTGTGCGCTGACCACAACATGCAGGTCGTTCAGCCGACGACGCCGGCGCAGATCTTCCACCTGCTGCGTCGCCAGATGATCCGCCTGTTCCGCAAGCCGCTGATCGTCGCCACGCCGAAGTCGCTGCTGCGTCACAAGGAAGCCGTGTCGGACCTGTCCGAACTGGCGAAGGGTTCGTTCCAGCCGGTGCTGGGCGAAACCGACGGCGGCATCGACGCGAAGAAGGTCAAGCGCGTGCTGGTATGCTCGGGCCGCGTGTATTACGACCTCGTTGCACATCGCCGCGAAGCGAAGGCGAACGACGTCGCGATCATCCGGATCGAGCAGCTGTATCCGTTCGCGCACAAGCAGTTCGAAGCCGAAATGAAGAAGTACGAGAACGCGACTGAAGTGGTCTGGGTGCAGGACGAGCCGCAGAACCAGGGGCCCTGGTTCTACGTCGAGCACCATCTGAAGGAAGGCATGAAGGAAGGGCAGAAGCTGGCATACAGCGGCCGTCCGGCTTCGGCCTCGCCGGCGGTTGGCTACTACGCGAAGCACTACGAGCAGCAGAAGGCCCTGATCGAAGGGGCATTCGGCCGCCTGAAGAGCGCATCGATCGCGAAATAACCGACGTCAAGCGAAACGGGAAGGCGCGCGGCGCTTTCCCGTCCCTTTTGGCCCGCCGGGCGCGTAGCGCGCCGCTCCGGCCGAAGGAATCGCACGAACCTCGTCACACCCCAGATTAAGCATCCAGGAAAATCACATGGCTATCGTAGAAGTCAAAGTCCCCCAGCTGTCGGAGTCGGTGTCGGAAGCCACCATGCTGCAGTGGAAGAAGAAGCCGGGCGAAGCAGTCGCGCAGGATGAAATCCTGATCGAACTCGAGACCGACAAGGTCGTCCTCGAAGTACCGGCACCGGCAGCGGGCGTGCTCGCGCAAGTGCTGCAGAACGACGGCGACACGGTCGTGGCCGACCAGATCATCGCGACGATCGACACCGAAGCGAAGGCAGGTGCTGCCGAAGCAGCGGCAGGCGCCGCCGAAGTCAAGCCGGCCGCCGCGCCGGCTGCCGCCGCACCGGCCGCTCAGCCGGCCGCCGCAACCGCATCGAGCTCGGCCGCCGCATCGCCGGCCGCAGCGAAGCTGCTGGCCGAGAAGGGCCTGTCGACGGGCGACGTCGCAGGTTCGGGCCGCGACGGCCGCGTCACGAAGGGCGACGCGCTGGCTGCAGGCAGCGCACCGAAGGCTGCTCCGGCCGCCGCACCGGCGAAGACCGCCGCTGCGAAGCCGTCGCTGCCGGAAGTGAAGGTGCCAGCGTCGGCCGCGACGTGGCTGAACGATCGTCCGGAACAGCGCGTGCCGATGTCGCGTCTGCGTGCGCGTATCGCCGAGCGTCTGCTCGAATCGCAGCAGACCAACGCGATCCTGACGACGTTCAACGAAGTGAACATGGCTCCGGTCATGGAACTGCGCAACAAGTACAAGGACAAGTTCGAGAAGGAACATGGCGTGAAGCTCGGCTTCATGTCGTTCTTCGTGAAGGCCGCCGTCCATGCGCTGAAGAAATTCCCGCTCGTGAACGCGTCGATCGACGGTAACGACATCGTCTATCACGGCTACTTCGACATCGGTATCGCGGTCGGTTCGCCGCGCGGCCTGGTCGTGCCGATCCTGCGCAACGCGGATCAACTGAGCCTCGCCGAGATCGAGAAGAAGATCGCCGAATTCGGCCAGAAGGCGAAGGACGGCAAGCTGTCGATCGAGGAAATGACGGGCGGTACGTTCTCGATCTCGAACGGCGGCGTGTTCGGCTCGATGCTGTCGACCCCGATCATCAACCCGCCGCAGTCGGCCATCCTCGGCGTGCACGCGACGAAGGAGCGCCCGGTCGTCGAGAACGGCCAGATCGTGATCCGCCCGATCAACTACCTCGCGCTGTCGTACGACCACCGCATCATCGACGGCCGCGAAGCCGTGCTGTCGCTCGTCGCGATGAAGGATGCGCTGGAAGATCCGGCACGCCTGCTGCTCGACCTGTAAGCCGAGTCTCACTGCATCGACCCGTTCCGCAGGATCGCGCTCACACGCGAACCTGCGGGCGTACAAGTAGAAAGGATTGTCATGTCCAAGGAATTTGACGTCGTCGTGATCGGCGCCGGCCCCGGCGGCTACATCGCCGCGATTCGCGCCGCGCAGCTCGGCAAGACCGTTGCCTGTATCGAGAAGTGGAAGAACCCGGCCGGCGCGCTGAAGCTCGGCGGCACCTGCCTGAACGTCGGCTGCATCCCGTCGAAGGCGCTGCTCGCGTCGTCGGAAGAGTTCGAGAACACGTCGCATCACCTGGCCGACCACGGCATCACCGTCGACGGCGTGAAGATCGACGTCGCGAAGATGCTCGGCCGCAAGGACGCGATCGTCGAGAAGATGACGAGCGGGATCGAGTTCCTGTTCAAGAAGAACAAGATCACCTGGCTGAAGGGCCATGGCAAGTTCACCGGCAAGACCGACGCCGGCGTGCAGATCGAAGTGAGCGGCGAGGGTGAAACCGAAGTCGTCACCGCGAAGAACGTGATCATCGCGACGGGTTCGAAGGCGCGTCACCTGCCGAACATTCCGGTCGACAACAAGATCGTGTCGGACAACGAAGGTGCGCTGACGTTCGACTCGGTGCCGAAGAAGCTCGCCGTGATCGGCGCAGGCGTGATCGGCCTCGAGCTCGGCTCGGTGTGGCGTCGCCTCGGCGCCGACGTGACGGTGCTCGAAGCGCTGCCGGCATTCCTCGGTGCAGCCGACGAAGCGCTCGCGAAGGAAGCGGCCAAGCTGTTCAAGAAGCAAGGCCTCGACATCCATCTCGGCGTGAAGATCGGTGAAGTGAAGACGACCGCGAACGGCGTGTCGATCGCCTACACGGACAAGGACGGCAACGCGCAGACGCTCGACGCCGACCGCCTGATCGTGTCGGTCGGCCGCGTGCCGAACACCGATAACCTCGGCCTCGAGGCGATCGGCCTGAAGGCGAACGAGCGTGGCTTCATCGACGTGGACGACCATTGCCGCACGGCGGTGCCGAACGTGTACGCGATCGGCGACGTGGTGCGCGGCCCGATGCTCGCGCACAAGGCGGAAGACGAAGGCGTGCTGGTCGCGGAAGTGATCGACGGCCAGAAGCCGCACATCGACTACAACTGCATTCCGTGGGTGATCTACACGTACCCGGAAATCGCATGGGTCGGCAAGACGGAGCAGCAGCTGAAGGCGGAAGGCCGCGAGATCAAGACGGGCAAGTTCCCGTTCTCGATCAACGGTCGCGCGCTCGGCATGAACGCGCCGGACGGTTTCGTGAAGATGATCGCGGATGCGAAGACCGACGAACTGCTCGGCGTGCACGTGATCGCCGCGAACGCGTCGGACCTGATCGCGGAAGCCGTGGTGGCGATGGAATTCAAGGCGGCGTCGGAAGACATCGCCCGCATCTGCCATCCGCACCCGTCGATGTCGGAAGTGATGCGCGAAGCGGCGCTCGCCGTCGACAAGCGCTCGCTGAACAGCTGAGCACGGGGTAGCGCCTGCCGGCCGTCGGCCGGCGCAGCCGTCTCATGACGAAGGCGGGCGGGGTTTCCCGCTCGCCTTCGTTCTTTCCGGTTTGCCCGATGAACGTCACCGAATACTACACGCGCGAACTGACCACGCGCGGCTATCAGTCCGATCCCGCGCAGCGCGCGGCCGTCGATCGCCTGCAGCGCTGTTTCGACGAATGGGTCGAATACAAGGCGCGCCGCTCGAACGCTTTCAAGAAGCTCATCAATCATCCGGATCTTCCGCGCGGCGTCTACATGTGGGGCGGTGTCGGTCGCGGCAAGAGCTTCCTGATGGACAGCTTCTACGCAGTCGTACCCGTGCAGCGCAAGACGCGCCTGCATTTCCACGAATTCATGCGCGAAGTGCACCGCGAGCTCGAGGAGCTGAAAGGGCAGGCCGATCCGCTCGACGAACTCGCGCGACGCATCGCGAAGCGTTACCGGCTGATCTGTTTCGACGAGTTTCACGTGTCGGACATCGCCGACGCGATGATCCTGTACCGCCTGCTCGATCGCCTGTTCAACAACGGCGTGCAGTTCGTGATGACGTCGAATTACGATCCCGACGATCTGTATCCGGACGGTCTGCATCGCGACCGCATGCTGCCGGCGATCGCGCTGATCAAGGAAAAGCTCGACGTGCTCAACGTCGATGCGGGGGTCGACTATCGCCAGCGCACGCTCGCGCAGGTGAAGATGTATCACACGCCGCTCGGCGCGGAGGCCGATCGCGAACTGCGCCATGCATTCGGCAAGCTCGCGGCGGTGCCCGACGAGAGCCCGATCCTGCATATCGAGAAACGCGAATTGAAGGCGCTGCGCAAGGCGGACGGCGTCGTGTGGTTCGATTTCGCGACGCTGTGCGGCGGCCCGCGTTCGCAGAACGACTACCTGGAACTGGCGAGCCGCTTCCATGCGATCGTGCTGTCCGAGGTGCCGCAGATGTCGCCGCGGATGGCATCCGAAGCGCGCCGCTTCACGTGGCTCATCGACGTGCTGTACGACCACAAGGTCAAGCTGCTGATGTCCGCTGCGGTGCCGGCCGAGGAGTTGTACGTCGAAGGCCCGATGGCCAACGAATTCGCGCGTACGGTCTCGCGCATCGTCGAGATGCAGTCGAAGGAGTATCTCGAAACGCCGCGCCGCATCGTCGATACGTCGTTGACCTGAGCGGATGGTGAGCTTGGTAATTGGCGGGATTTAAACGTCAATTTCGGTTAAATTCTGCCGATCTCCGGGTATTTTCGGATTTGTCTTATATTCATCGTTGAGGTGAGCCGATATTGTGGTGTCATGGTTATTAAGGCTGGAGATGTCCATGACCCCGTATCGCGATTTGACCGACCACGAATGGCGCTGCGTCGCGCCGCTTCTGCCCGAAATGCAACCGCGCACCGAGTTGCGCGGCCGGCCGTTAGCCAATACGCGGGCCGTGCTGAACGGCGTGCTCTGGGTGATCTACAGTGGCGCAACATGGTCGGCCATGCCGCGCCGTTACCCGTCGTATCAAACATGCCATCGCCGCTTCAAGGTGTGGCACGAAACGGGTACGCTGATGAACGTGATGCGTGAGCTTTATGGCGACGCCGGCATGAATCTGTGCAATGAACTGTCCGCGCGGATGCGCAAGCACACGCAATCGAAGGCGGCGGAGGCGCGTAGCAACGCAGCGCCCGCGTATCGTGCACCGGGTAGCTATGCAGCGGATGCGATGAAGCACGCGGCGTGATGCCGTCGCGTTTCGTTGTGCGCGCACCAAAAGAAATCGGCCTGGCGACGTCGTCGCAGGCCGATTTCTTCATTGAGCCGCGCGTTTCGGCGCGTACGGCGTTATTGCTGGCGAACCCAGGTCTGCGAACGACCGAGCAGCGACACGCCGATGTAGCCGCGCACCACGAGCTTCTGGCCGCCGTCTTCGAGCGTCATCTTGCACTTGTAGACCTTGCCGTTCTCCGGGTCGAGAATGTTGCCGCCGTCCCAGTGGTCGCCGTCCTTCTTCATCGCCTTGATGATCGTCATGCCCTTGATGAGCTGATCCTTGCGCTCGTCCGTGCACGCGGTGCAGCGGCGATCGGGCGTATCGTTCGCGCCGAGGCCCTTGACGACCTTACCCGTCAGCGAGCCGTCGCCATCTTCGGCGATCTGTACGAGTGCCTTCGGTTGATGGGTGTTGTCGTCGATCGTCTGCCACATGCCGATGGGGCTATCGGCTTGCGCGAACGTGGGGGCTGCGCACGCGAGCAGGGCGCCGGCAATGGCGATTGCACGCAACGGGCGGGTCAGTTGAATCATTGTCATCCTCCTTGTTTTGCATGTCTGTTCGATTCGCCCGCACGACCGTCTGCATGGGGCGGGCATGTTGCGAGCTTCGCCAGAATACGTGAAACCGCGCGCCACGTTTGATAGAGGGGACTCTAATCGAAACAGCCCGCGTGACGCGGGCTGTTTCGTGACTTGGGTGACCGATCAGTTGAGCTGATAGGAGAACGCCGCATTGATCCGTGGGCTGCGCGATGCGCTTTCGACCGGTGCGTCGCCCACCGGTTTGGCGACGTTCAGGTCGAGACTGTAGTAACGGCTGTCCGTGAGCCGCACGCCGATGCCGACCGACGACATGCGGTTCGGCGACGGCGTGCCCGAGTGCAGATACACGCGCGCCATGTCGTATGCGATGTACGGCGTGATCGATTTCAGATACGTCCAGCCGGGCGTGAAGCCGCGGTTGACCTCCAGCGACATCCCCCAGCCCGAGTCGCCCGATGTCTCGCCCGGCTGGTAGCCGAGCGCGTAACGGGTCGAGCCGAACGAGATCTGTTCGGACGTCGGCAGCGAGTCGGGACTGTATTGCCCGGTCAGCGAGACCGACGTGCCGATCCGGAACGGCCATTCGTTCGTCTGCGTGAAGGTCGCGCCGGTGCGCACGAAGGTCAGCGAGATCGGGCTGTCCACCGAGGTCGTGGTCGTGCCGACGGTGATGTCCTGCGCTTTCGATGCGCCGAGGATGTTGAAGCCTTTCGCGACGTTAACGCTCAGCTTCTGTACCTGTTTCGGCTGGACGCTCGTGTAGTCGAGCTGCATCTGCAGCACGCGGACCTGCGAGCGCGTATCGAGACTCGCACCGTTGATCTGGTTCTGGTAGCGGTCCTCGTTGTGCGACGCATAGCCCGACACGGTGCCGAGCAGGCTGCGCTGGTTGTTCAAGAGCAACGGATAGGAAGCCGAAAGACCGAGTTTTTCGTTCTTGACCGTCCGCTCGACGTACGACGGCAACCCCGGGTTGTCGGTCGGCTTGCCGCGATACGTGCTGGCGTCGAGGCGCGTGATCAGGCCGCTGCTGCCGACGGGCACCGCGCCGCTGAACGCGAAATAGGTTTGCTTGTCGCGTCCCGGCGGCGCGAGCGCCGAGATGCTCAACTGCTCGCCGAACCGCGTCAGGCCGTTTTCGGTCGCGGTGATGAGGCCCTGCACGCCGGGGTGGTTGAAGTCGATACCCGTGCTGACGTTGAACGGCTTGCGATCGACCGCGAGCTCGAGCGTCGTCGCGCCGTCGGTGGTCTGCGGCGGCGGGACATTCGCCTTCACCGTGAGGCCGGGCAGCAGGCCGAACGTGTTCACGTAACGCTCGAACGTCGCGCGGCGCAGCGGGCGATCGGCCGTGATGTGCGCGGCAATCGCGCGAATCTTCGGTTCCATCGCGCCGGGCTTGCCGGTGACCTTGACGTCCGACACATAGCCTTCGACCACCGTGATGCGCACGACGCCGTTCTCGAACGTTTGCGCGGGGACGAACGCGAACGACAGCGCGTAGCCGCGTTCCTGGTACAGCGTCGTCACGCCGTTGGCGGTTTCGATCAGTTCGCCGATCGTGATGTCCTTGCCGACGAGCGGTGTGAAGCGGCGCGTGATTTCTTCGAACGGTATCGACTTCACGCCTTCGACCTGGAACGTCTTCGGCGTCAGGTGCCGCGACAGCAGCTCCTGCAATTGCGGCGCCTGCGGCGCGACCTGCACGGTGACGTTCGGGCCCGTCTTCGGCGCGTTGATCTGGGGAAGGGAGTCGAGCGGGTTACCGCCGACGCGCGTTTGTGCCTGTGCCGTACCTGCTGCCGCGATGGCGAGCAGCATCATCCATCTGTCGAGTCTGGATTTCATTGTTCTTCCTCGTAGGCCTTGCTTTTCGTCTTCTTTGTAATGCCGGCGCGCGACACCGGGGTGTCGCGCGCCGCGTGCCGCAATGCCGGTTGTGTTTGTACGGCCGCGCCATTCGCTCCGGCTGCGATGACGCGACCGTCCTCCTTACTTGCCAACGCTACCCAGCGTACCCAGCAACCCCGTGACCGGTGCCAGCAGGCCCGTCGAACCGCTGCTCGACGATGCCGTACCCGACACGCTGCCGACCAGCGACGTGACCGGCGCGAGCGGGCTCGCCCCCCCGGACCCTGCCGCACCGCCAACTGCTCCGGTGACAGTATTCAGCAAACCGGTGACGGGCGCGAGAGGGTTTGCACTGCCTGCGCCACCTGTGGCGCCGCCGAGCGTGCCCGTGACCGTCGACACGAGATTCGTGACGGGTGCGAGCGGGCCGCTGCTGCCGCCTGCTGCGCCACCGAGCGCGCCCGTGAGCGAGCCGAGCGGCGTCGAGCCCAGACCCGACAACAAGCCGCCGAGCGGGTTCGTCGAACCGGAACCTGACGACGAGCCGTTCTGGACGGTTGCCGTCGAGCCGCCGACGAGGCTCGTGATCAGGCCGGGGATCGGCGCCGCGCCATTCGGGCCGTTCGGATTGACGAGGCCGCCCGCGTTGGTCACGGTGTTGCCGACTGCCGTCACGAGCTGGCCGACGTCGCCGACGAGCGGCTGGCTCGACGTGCCGCCGACCTGCTTGCCAGCCGAGCTGATCGCGCCGCCGATCTGGCCGAGCAGGCCCGAGACGGGTTGGCCGAGGCCGGTCGTCGTGCCGACCTGCTGCGTGACTTGGCCGGCGGTGATCACGAGCGGCGTGATCGCCGAGCTGATCGGTTGCGTGACCTGCTGCACGGCGCCCGACGACAGCGTCGAGCCGATCGTCGTGCCGGCGGCCGTCAGGCCGTTGGCGACCGTGTCGAGCACGGTGCCGACCGGCGTCGTGACCGGCGCGAGCGGGGCCAGCGGGCCCGTGCCCAGCGCCTTGACCGTCGAGCTCAGGCCGGACACCGTGTTGCTGGTCGCACCGACGACGTTGCCGAGACCGGCCACCGTGGTGCCGACCGGGTCCTTGGTCGAACCGATCTGTCCCAGCCCGTTGCTCACCGCATCGGCTGCCGCACCGACGATCGTGCCGGTGCTGGACAGCGTGCTGCCGATACCCTTCGGCACGCCGTCGCCGAGGCCCGGCAGGCTGATGTTGCCGACCGTGCTGCCGAGGTCGGTGGCCGTCTGGCCGACCGTGCTGATGACACCCTTGGTGCCGGTCGACGAGCCGCTGGTGCCGCTCGTCCCGGACGTGCCGCTCGTGCTCGGATTGTTGTTGTCGTTGCTGCTGGTCGGCGGCGAGCTGACGCCGCCACCGCCGCAGGCGGCCAGCAGGCACGCCGCGGCGAAGGCGGTGAGGGGCGCGCGCCAATGGCGCAGGGCGACCGTCGGGAGGGAACGTTGCTGGGACATGATGGACTCCTCGCTGTCTTTTCGATGAATGGATGTCGGATTACTTGCCGTGCGTGCCGCCGAGCAGGCCGCCGATCAGCGACGTGACGGGTGCCAGCGGATTCGACGACGGACCCGAATTCGTGACGGCACCCGTGCCGCCGCTCAGTGCCGGCACGCCCACCGTGCTCGTGACCGTGGAGACGACGTTCGTCACCGGGGCGAGCGGGCTGCTGCCGCCTGCGCCAGCCGTCGCGCCGCCGAGGGCGCCCGTGACTGCGCCGAGAAGACCGGTGACGGGCGCCAGAGGATTTGCGCTGCCTGCGCCACCCGTTGCGCCGCCGAGTGCGCCCGTGACCGTCGACACGAGACCCGTGACCGGCGCGAGCGGACCGCCGCTGCCACCTGCTGCGCCGCCGAGTGCACCCGTGACCGTCGAGACGAGACCGGTGACCGGCGCGAGCGGGCCGCCGCTGCCACCTGCTGCGCCGCCGAGCGCACCCGTGACCGTCGAGACGAGACCGGTGACCGGCGCGAGCGGACCGCCGCTGCCGCCGGCTGCGCCGCCGAGTGCACCCGTGACCGTCGAGACGAGACCGGTGACCGGCGCGAGCGGGCCGCCGCTGCCGCCGGCTGCGCCGCCGAGCGCGCCCGTGACCGTCGAGACGAGACCCGTGACCGGGGCGAGCGGGCCGCTGCCGCCACCCGTTGCGCCGCCGAGTGAGCCGGTCACCGTCGACACGAGACCCGTGAGCGGGGCGAGCGGGTTGGTCACGCCGCCGGTGCCGCCCGTGAGCAGGCCGCCGACGGCCTTGACGGTGTTGCCCGTCGACGAGACGGTGTTGCCGAGGCCCGTGGTGACCGGGTTGCCGCCCGTCGATGCGAGCAGGGCGCCAGCCTGGTTCAGACCGTTGCCAACCGTGCCGAGCAGCGTGTTGACCGGCGCGCCGAGGCCGGTTGCGGTGCCGATCGTCTGGGTCGTCTGGCCGACCATGGTCGTGATCGGCGTGATGGCCGAGCTGACCGTCTGCGTAACCTGCTGGATCGGGCCGGTCGACAGCACGTTGGTGAGCGTGGTGCCGCCGTTCGACACGGCACCGCCGAGCGTCGTGACGAGGCCGCCGACCGCGCCCGTGACCGGTGCGAGCGGTGACAGCGGGCCGCTGCCGAGGCTCGTGACCAGGTTGCCCGTTTGCGTGACTGCGCCGCCGAGCTGATTCACCACGCCGCCGGTGCTGGCGACCGTGGTGCCGACCGGATCCTTCGTCGCGCCGAGTTGGCCGAGCCCGCTGCCGAGGCCGTTGCCGAGTGCGGTAACCGCACCGCCGACGCTTTGCACGATGCCGCCCGCGGCTTGCGTGGTGGCCGGATTGACGCCCGGCAGCGTCTGGCTGCCGATGACGGAGCCGAGGCCGGAGACGGTGTCGCCGGCATTCGTGATGATGTTGCTGCTTTGTGCGAGGACATTTCCCACCGGGTTCGCCGACACACCGGAGGTGCCGGACGTACCGCTCGTGCCCGAGGTTCCGCTGGTGCCGGACGTGCCGCTCGTGCCCGAGGTTCCGCTGGTGCCGGACGTGCCGCTCGTGCCTGAGGTTCCGCTGGTGCCGGACGTACCGCTCGTACCCGAGGTGCCGCTGGAGCCGTTGCCGCCCGACGTGGAGATCGTATCGCCGCCGCCGGAGCTCGAGCCGCCGCCGCCGAGACCCTGGCTGATGGAGCCGGAGCCGCCGCACGCGGAGAGGGAAAGCATGGCTGCAACGGTGGCCGCGATCAGAGTCGTCCGGAACACGCCATGAGGGATAACCTTAATGTCCATTTCGTCCTCGCATTAAAAATGTGTTGTGAACTGCGTTGTGTTGAGTGGTGCGAGGACTACTCTGCAACTGTCGTGCCATTTCGAGGCTCGACGGTTCGACAACCGGTTTTAAACGAGGCAATTCCTTGTCGGAAAAGGAAGTTCCGGAAATTGAAAGATTGTTGAATCTGTTTAAGTGCAGATGAATGAGAACGGTTTCGGCCGTTTCGTAACGTAACGTCACAACATTGGCGTTACGCGTGCGGCGTAACGTGGGGCCCGCGCAGGCTTGGTGGACGAGGCAATTGTTTTACTGGTGGATTAGGTGTGCACATCTAACCTATCGTAAATCCTATGTGTAAGTCGTACCGAAACGCCGTACAAATACGTTGTGCTCCTGGTCATTTTTTTTCCGTCAGAGTGGTTAAAAGAGGTTGGAACTTAAATAGGATCGGATATAGAATCCGGAGCAGATGTAAGGAAATGTACGGTTCGGTACACTACGTTCGAGGAGGAGCGCTATCGCGAATGTTAACTTGCATCAAATCGTGAGCAAGGCCCTTCGGGGCGACCTATAAAGAAAGCGCACCCGGTTGTCGTTACAGCAGATGTGGCGAACGGTTGGGGCAAACGGCCAGATATGCGGGGACGTATACGTATAAAAGGCCAGAAAACGTAAATACAGGCACGAGGAATAAAATGAAAGCAATCATCAAGCGTTTCCTTAAGGAAAACGACGGGGTTACCGCGATCGAGTACGGGCTGATCGCGGGTCTGATCGCTGTCGCGATCGTCGCCGGGGTGACGAACATCGGTAGCAGTCTCGGTACCATGTTCACGAATCTTGGCACCTGCGTGTCCACTCCTTCCGCTACAAACTGTTCTGCCAACGCGATTCGCGGAAATGCGGCCTAAGTTGACTTCTTCGTTCGTGGAAGTCGTCGTGGCGTAGTAGCGGGCGGACTGCCTCGGTAATCCGCCCGCCCTTGCATCTGCTGCGGGTCGTGGTGTGATGGGACATCTCATTTCTAGCGGGATATTTCTGGCCTGGGCGGCTTTGGTCGTGGTCAGCGATATTCGTCTCCGCCGTATTTCGAACGTGCTTGTCGTGGCCGGATTAGTCGGTGGGCTCGGCGCCGCGTGCGTGGCCGCGAGTCCATTTGGTATTTCGGTGCATCAAGCAGTGGTCGGCATGCTGGTCGGCCTGATCGGACTGATACCATTTTTTCTTCTGCGCGTCATGGGCGCAGCAGACGTGAAAATTTTCGCTGTGCTCGGTATCTGGTGCGGTGCGCACGCGCTACTTTGGCTCTGGGTGGCTGCCAGTCTGGCTGCAGGGCTGCACGCGCTCGCACTGATGCTGCTGTCGCGCACGTTGTTGGGGGGGCTGTGGCGGCAGCGCCGACCGACGCTGATACTTGGCAGATATCGGGCGACGCCCTATGCCGCATGCCTCGCGGTACCGGCTGCTGCATGGTTGATCTATCTGATCGCAACAGGGGGCGTGCGATGAAACGACAGAGCGCGTGTCGGGGACGGCAACGGCAACGTGGAGCGACAGCGGTGGAGTTCGCGATCGTGTTTCCGCTGTTCTTCGTGATTTTTTACGCGATCCTGAGTTTCGGGATGATTTTCGTCATTCAGCAAAGCTTGACATTGGCTGCTAGCGAGGGGGCACGCGCAGGATTGAGCTACGCACCGAATCTCACGACACGCGTCGCGAACGCAAAAACAACTACGCAGAACGTCCTCGGCTGGCTGAACAGCAGTCCGCCCAACGTGGTGGCTCAGCAATGCAACTACAACAGCACGCCTACGCCGTTGTTGTATTGCCTGACAGTTACGGTGAGCTATACGCCAGATAGCTGGATGACGATCATGCCATTCCTTGGGGCGATCATCACCAAACCGCTGACCGGTACGGCAGTGGTGCAAATCCCGCAGTCCATGCTGTGAGTTGGGCATCATGACGCGATAGACCTGTCACACGCAAATCGCGCAACAAGAAGAAACTCATTGGATTTTTATTCCGGCATCCATACGACAACATGGCCAACAACTTAACGAAGATCATTGCGGGGCTGCTGATTGCGATCGCCGTTCTGCTCGGAATCTATGCATGGGTGCTCGGACGCAGCGCATCAAGTCCCCCGCCGGCACAGCCGATGACGGCGGTAACTGCCGTGCCGATTGTGATTGCAACGCGTACTTTGCCCGGGGGGCAGCCGATTCCGGCCGATGCGCTGAAGGTTCAACCAACGACGGTGCCGGCGCCGGCAGGCGCGTTCAACGATCCGGCCCTGCTTGTTGGCCGCATGCCGATTCGTGACGTTCCAGCCTCGACTCCGGTCGTTGCAGATGCCCTGGTGTCGGGGCTTGCCGAGGACGTGCAGCCTGGCGAGCGTGCGGTTGCGGTTCGCGTCGACGAAACGAACGCGGTCGGTAACCGGCTGCGGCCCGGAAATTTCGTCGACGTGTTCCTGAACCTGAAACGTGAAGTCGGCACCACGATGCTCGACGGCGAGGTTTCGCAGACCCAGGCGCGGCTTCTGTTATCGAAGGTTCGGGTGCTGTCGTTCGGCGATGCGACCGCCGAGCGCGACAGCGGCAACAACAACGGTGGTAACGGGCAGCCGACCGGCGCCCGCATCGCGGTGCTCGCGGTGCCGACCGCGCAGGTCGATGCGCTGACGCTCGGCGAGGCGAGCGGCCGGCTGACCTTTGCATTGCGTAATCCGCGTGACGAGGAGCTTGCGCTACAGACGGTTGCGGTGCGTACCGACAACAAACTGTCGCCGTCGGCGTTGGCCGCGGCAGGCGTCTCGCTGCAACAACTGTCTGGCACACCGAGAACGCCGGTAGCCAGCGCGAACGTGCCTCCGTTGCCGTCGCATTTGCCGCCGCCGGTGCGGCCAAGCGGGGGCGGCGGCAGTATCGAAGTGATTCGCGGCGGCCGGTCGGAAACGGTTGCCTATTGAACCAGGTCGACGGCCATCGATATCAGCGACGACAAGCAAAGGGCCGCGCGACGGTCTACCAAACGATGAAAAACACACTGATTGCATTCGCGATTGCCATCTGCACCATGACTTTCACCTCGTTCGCGAGCGCGAGCGCTACGATCGAGCTCGCGGTCGGCGCACAACGGCAGATTTCGGCGGGCCGCACCCTGCAGCGCGTCGCGGTCGGCGATCCGGCAATTGCCGACGTGCTGATCATGAAGGGCAGCCGCTCGGGTTCCGTGCTGCTTACTGCGAAGGCTCCCGGCGCAACCAACGTGATGCTGTGGGAGCGCGGCCGCGATGAACCAACGATCTGGAACGTCGAGGTGGTCGACGCGGCCGCGCAAGCCGTGCTCGACGGCGCTGCGCCGCGCGTGAATGCATACGGCGGCACGGCGGTGCTGCAAGGCTCGGCAGCGTCGCTCGAGGCGCATGCGCGGGCGGCCGCGGTCGGCAAGAACATGAGCGTAAAGGGCGCCGTGATCGACCGCTCGACGGTTCCCGGCAAGAGTGTCGTGCAAGTCGACGTGCGGGTCGTCGAATTCAGCCGTTCGGTGCTCAAGCAGGTCGGGTTCAATTTCTTCAAGCAAAGCAACGGTTTTTCGTTCGGATCGTTTTCGCCGGGAGGCGTGCAGTCTTACAGCGGCGGTTCGGGCCCGGGGACCGGCGGATACGTTCCGACGCTCGGATCGCCAGTCGCGTCCGCATTCAACCTGGTCGTGAACGCGGCCGGACGCGGCATCTTTGCCGACCTGTCTCTGCTGGAGGCGAACAACCTGGCACGCGTGCTGGCGGAGCCCACACTGGTCGCGCTGTCCGGGCAGAGCGCAAGTTTCCTCGCGGGCGGCGAGATTCCGGTGCCATCGCCGCAGGGACTCGGTTCGACGGCGATCCAGTGGAAGCAATACGGTGTCGGACTCTCATTGACGCCGACGGTCCTGAGTCCGAGCCGGATTGCACTGAAGGTCGCACCGGAATCGAGTCAGCTCGACTTCGTGAACAGCGTGACGATCAGCGGCGTTGCGGTGCCCGGCATTACGACGCGCCGGGCGGACACGACCGTCGAGCTGGGCGATGGGGAGAGCTTCGTGATTGGTGGCCTGATCGATCGCCAGACGATGTCTAACGTGAGCAAGGTGCCGCTGCTCGGCGATCTGCCGATCATCGGGACGTTCTTCAAGAATCTGAGCTATCAGCAGAACGACAAGGAACTGCTGATCATCGTGACGCCGCATCTCGTCGCGCCGATCGCGAAGGGCGCAGTGTTGCCCGCGACGCCTGGCGAGTTGTCCGAGCAGCGCGACGGGCCGGTCTGGAAATCGTATTTGGGCGGAGCCGCTTCGCCGGACGCTGCTCCCGGATTTTCGAAATGAGTGCAATGTCTCGCGGCTTGCGATGCATCGCCACGCCTTGTGTAATCGGGGGTGTCCGACATGAATGCGCGAATTCAATCATTGTGTGAACCCGCCGTGACCGACTATTTCGTGTGTGCGTCGCAGCATGAGGCGCATGTCCGCTGGCTGGCCGATACGCTCGTATCGGCCGGCGCGGTCGAGGCCGCGTCGCTTGAACCGGGTATGCTGGCGCAGCGCATTACGGGCCTCAATCCCGCGCTCGTCTTCATCGATTTCTCCGACGGCAGTGCGGCGGCGAGCATTGCTGCGGCTGCGATTCGCGCCACGCATCCGGGGCTGCCGATTGTCGCGCTGGGTTCGCTCGCACAGCCTGAGAGCACGCTCGCTGCATTGCGCGCTGGCGTCCGCGATTTCATCGACGTGTCGGCACCGGCGGAAGATGCGTTGCGCACGACGCGCGGGTTGTTGACTAACGTTGGCGAGCCGGCGAGCCGCCACGGCAAGCTGGTTGCATTGCTCGGCGCGCGCGCAGGAATGGGGGTGAGCACGCTCGCGGCGAATCTGGCCGTATGGTTGCAGAGGCGCGCGGTGGGTCCGGAGGGGGGCGGCGTGCCGAACGGTGGGACGCCGGCTGGTCGTCAGACCGCGCTCGTCGACCTCGGGTTGCCGGCAGGCGATGGCGCGCTGTTCCTGAATACCCGCTGTGAATTCCATTTCATCGATGCGGTTCACAATCTGCGCCGCATCGACCGCACCTTCGTGAATACCGCGTTGACCCGGCATGAGAGCGGCGTCGCATTGACAACGCTGCCGCCGGATCTCGGCGGGCTGCGCGACGTGTCGTACGCGTCGTGTGCCGGTTTGCTGAACCGGTTTCGTGCATTCTTCGATCAGCAGATCGTCGACCTCGGCGGTTTTTCGAACCGCGAATTCGTTGCACAGGTCACGAGTTCGGCTGATGAAGCGTGGCTCGTCTGCGACCAGGGCGTCGCGTCGATCGTGTCGGCGGCCGATCTGCTCACCGGGCTGCGCGATGCGGGTGTCGAGACGGACCGCATACGGCTCGTCGTCAACCAGTACGACCCTGCACTCGATCTGACGCCCGCACAGATTGCGGAGCGCCTAGGGCTGTCGCTGGCCGGCACGTTGCCCTCGCGCCGCGTCGTGATCGGCCATGCGGCGAACCAGGGCCGGCTCATCGTCGATATGGCGGAGCGCGACCCGTACGTGCGCGCGCTCGAATCGCTCGCCGCGCGGTTGCCAGGTGTGTCGATTCGTCCGGCTGCACCGCGTCCGGCGCCTGGCCTGTCCGCGCTGAAGCGTTTCATTCAACCCTCGTCCAAGCGGTCGTAAGCGATGGCACACGACATTCAATTTGCCGACGGCGCAGCGCCGTTCTCCCAGACGCAGCAATTCCACGACATCAAGAATGCCGCGCACGAACATTTGTTGACGCGCATCGAAGAATTGGGCGCCGAATTCGGCAGATGGTCCCGCCAGGCGATCAACCAGTTCGTCGATCTCGAGATCGACAGCTTCGTGCGTCTGCGTCGCATTCCGCTCAACGAGAACGAAGTACGGACGATCGCGGAGGCGCTGACGAAGGAACTCGCGGGTTTCGGACCGATCGAGGATCTGCTCGCGGACCCGGCGGTCGAGGACATCCTGATCAACGGCTACAACGACGTGTACGTGTCGCGTCACGGGATCCTTGCCAAGCTGCCGGTACGCTTCACCGATAACGCGCACCTGTTGCGGATCGTGCGGCGGATCCTCGCGCCGATCGGTCGCCGTCTCGACGAGTCGAATCCGATGGTCGATGCACGGCTGCCCGACGGCGGCCGCGTGAACGTGGTGATCGAGCCACTGTCGATCGACGGCCCGGTCGTGTCGATCCGGAAATTCCGCAAGGATCCGCTCAAGCCAGCCGATCTGCTCGGCAACGGGACGTTCAACGAAGAGATCAACACGTTGCTTCAGGCAGCAGTCGAGGCGCGCTGCAACATTCTCGTGTCGGGCGGTACGAGTTCCGGCAAGACGTCGCTGCTCAACGCGCTCGCCTTCCATATTCCGGAGATCGAGCGTGTCGTGACGATCGAGGATACGGCTGAGTTGTCGCTGAACCACCCGCACGTCGTGCGGCTCGAGAGCCGACCGGGCGGGTTCGACGGTACCGGCGTCGTGTCGATTCGCGACTTGCTGCGCAATACGTTGCGGATGCGTCCGGACCGGATCATCGTCGGCGAAGTGCGCGGCGGCGAGGTGCTGGAAATGCTGCAGGCCATGAACACGGGTCACGACGGCTCGATGGGCACCGTGCATGCGAGTTCGCCGCGCGAGTGTCTGTACCGTCTCGAGATGCTTGCCGGCTTTGCAGGTTTCCAGGGCACCGAGTCGAGCCTGCGCCGGCAGATCGCGAACGCCATCGACTTCATCGTGCAGATCGGACGCCTGTCGAACGGGCGGCGCCGGATTCTGTCGATCACCGAAGTGACCGGGCTGTCCGACAACATCATCGCGACCCAGGAGCTTTACCGTTACGAAGCGCGTGTGACACCGGAGGGCGAGGAAGTCGATCACTGGGAAACCCTGGGCATTCATCCGCATTCACCGAAGCTCGCGCGCTTCCGTCAGACGCTGACGAGCGGTGGGTTCGGCGATGGCGGATTCGGTGGCGGAGGCTTTGGCGGTGGCGGGTTTGGCCGCGGAGGCGGAGGCTTCAATGTATAGCGCGATGGTATGGGTGCTGGCGATCGCGATGCTGTGCGTCGCGGCTGCGATGATGCTGTGGCGTCATGCGGAGACCCGGCGCGTACGGACCGACGCAAAGCGCTTCATCGACAGCCGGCTCGAGCCGGGGGCACGCGTCGCCGCACAGGGGGCACGTGCGCAGGCCGCTGGTGCCGTGCGTGCCGCGCAGCAACCGGGTGCAGCACGAACGATATCGTCCGATGCTTTCTGGGCGCACTGGTATACGACCGCTTCCGAATATCTGTCCAATCTTGCGAGTCGCGCGGGGATCGACGATGCGCGCGGCAAGGCGCTCGTCGCGCTTGGAGTGCTCGTCGCGGTTGCGGTCGTCGCGGGTAGTCGCGGCGGTATGCTGGCGTGTTTCGCGGCAATCATGTGCGGAAGCGCGATACTCGGCGTCTGGCTCGCGTCGCGAATTCAACGGCGCCGGTTGAAGATCGTTCGGCAGATCCCGTCGTTTCTCGACGGGATCGTGCGTCTCGTGACGCTGGGCAATAGCGTGCCGGCTGCTTTCCAGTCCGCGTTGCTGACGACCGAGGAGCCGCTGCGCGGCTGTCTCGACGTCGTGTCGCGGATGCTGCGCGGCGGTATCGAGATCGACCGCGCCATGATGCACATCGCGAAGATCTACCGGACCGAAGAGTTCGAGCTCGTCGGCTCGGTGCTGCGCTTGTCGGTCAAGTACGGTGGTCGCGCGGATGTGATGCTCGAGCGGATGGCCGTATTCATGCGCGACCTCGAACAGGCCGAGCGTGAATTGACCGCGATGTCGTCGGAGACACGGTTGTCCGCATTCGTCCTCGTCATGCTGCCGATCGCAATCGGGAGCTTTGTCGTGATGACCAATCCGAAGTATCTGTACGGGATGTGGGGAGATCCGAGCGGGCGATCGCTGCTCATGATCGCGTTCCTGGCTCAAGTGATAGGCAGCATATGGCTGTATCGAATGGCTCGGCTCAGGTGACACTATGACAGCAACTCAAATCGGAGCGATTGCATTGGCCGTGGGCGCGCTTGGGGTGCTGCTGCTCGGTATGGTTGCGATGTTGCGTGCGAATGCCGCGGCGCGTGCCGAACGAGCGTTGGTCGATGCGTTGGATCGGCGCATGGCTGCACTCGAGGCGGCGAAAGCGCGGCCCGCGCAGGATGGCGATGTGCCGGCGAAAGCCAAGGTGCGCGGCGGGCAACGTGTCGAACATTGGCTCGATCGCTTGTCGGTGGCAGGCATGCGCTGGCTGGACACCGGATTCGGAAAATACGCGGTCGCGGAGGAAGACCGCCGTCTGCTGGAGCAATGCGGATATGTCGATGCACGCACGCGAGGGCTGTTTCTGAGTGCGCGTGTCGCGTGCGGGATCGCGTTGCCGCTGCTGTTCGCGATCTGCGCGAGCGGGCGCATGAAAGGCAGTATCTGGATGGTCGGTTTGTGCATCGCCTTGGGGTTGGGTTTCATGCTGCCGAAACTTTATGTGCAGCGCCGTGCAGCATCGCGGCGACAGAGCGTCGTCGATGAACTGCCGCTGCTCGTCGACATGTTGCGTTTACTGCAAGGCGTCGGCCTGTCGCTCGATCAGAGCCTGCAAGTCGTGACGAACGATTTTCGCGGGATGCTGCCGGTCTTGTCGTCGGAAGTGGGAATCGCGCAGCGTCAGTTCGCCGCGGGCCGTACGCGCGAGCAGTCGCTGCAACGGCTGTCCAGTGGATTCGACAACGAGGATTTGCGCGCGATCGTGCGATTGATGATTCAGGTCGACAAGCATGGCGGTGCGGTCCAGGAACCGCTCAAACAGTTCGGGGACCGTTTGCGCGAGACGCGTCGTGCGATGCTGCGCGAACGGATCGGTAGATTGACGGTAAAGATGACGGGCGTAATGGTGTTGACGCTGTTGCCCGCTCTGCTGATCGTGACGGCGGGGCCCGGCATGCTGGCGGTGATGCGTGCGTTGTCGTCGCAGCATTGAAGGACGGAAGGACAGACGATGAAGCGAATCGACGAAGCGGTGACCCGGGCAGGCATGCTGGCGGCGGTGTTGATGCTCGGCGCATGCGCAACCAAGGAAAGCGGACCTATCCGTCATTTTGTGGGCGGGGCATATCATGAGGTGTAAAAGCCATGGATATGCCGATGAAGAAGAAAAGACAAACCGTAGCGCGTCAGGCAGCGGCCCGCGGGCCGCTGCCTGAGTTGCC
>NZ_JACCQA010000044.1:0-55118 GCF_015712215.1 Burkholderia sp. 9779_493 | reverse complement strand
GGCTCCAGGATCCGGGCGCAACGGCGGTCAAAGCCGCATGCAATGCCGGTGTGGCGCCGTTCCCGATGGGGCACATCTACGACATGTCCAACGAAGCTGCGCCGCGGCTGGTGTCGGAGCTCCGGCTCGAAACGCACGCGATCGCGAACTGCAGCAAGGTCATTCCCGATATCGCCGGCCTGACCACATTCACGTACGGCGCGCACTACTGCAGCGTCGACAACCGGCAGAACGCGACCGCGCTCGCGTGCAGTTACTTCAACTCCGGCATTCGCGTCTTCGACATTCGCGATCCGTCGAAGCCGAAGGAGATCGCGTACTACAACCCGGCTTCGGTGAAGTCGCCCGGCGCGGGCTCGGCGCATCTGATGTTCGGTCAGTACCGTGCGGGCGGGCCGGACTGGTGTGCGTCGCGTCTCGATTTCGATTTCGATCGCCACCTGCTGACCACCGCATGCCAGGACAACGGCATGCTCGTGTTGTCGTTCGAGAACGACAGTTGGCCGTTCCCCGAAAGCACGAAGGCGACGGAGATCGGCAATTGATGCGCTTTCGCCGTGACCTGCTGGTTTGCGCGATTGCGCTCGCGATGCCGCTGACGTGTGCCGGTTTCGAGGCCGACGTGCACTTCGGCCTCACGCTTTGGCTGGCACGGCAGGCCGGCTTCGCGCCGCGCGACGCCGAGGCCATTGCGCTCGCGGATCAACGCATCGATGCAGGATCGATCGAGTACATGACATCGCCGTTGCAGTACGCGTGCCTGTCGCGCTTTGTCCCCGATGCGGTCGATGCGCAGGCCCGACACTATCCGGGCGCGCGCAGCGTACCGGTCGATGCGCAGGCAAGAGCCGTAGTGCCCGGTGGGCCGGCTGCGCTCGCGCCCGTCGACGCGGCGCTCGGCAAGGCCGGCGGCGGCAAGGCCGCGTTCATGCTCGGCGAATTCGGCCGCGCGCTCCATGGCTGGCAGGATTCGTGGGCGCATCGCGGTGTGCCGTCCGTTCCGGACTGGAGCCGCGACGGCATCGCGTGCGATGCCGGTCTGGCGATGGCGGCGCCGCTCGATCGACACGCATCGTCGAGCCACGCGGCGGAGCTGACCTGGCGTCGGGTCGCCGATGTGGAAGCGATGGCGCAGGCGACCTACCTTCAGATGATCCGGTATCCGGCTATCGATGGAGCGGCGCGGCAGGCGGCACCCTGGGATCAAGTCCGGCAACGGCTTCCCGACTTCGTCGCTGCGCGAACGAAGCGCGCGAAGTCGGACTGGTTCGTCGCGAACGGCATCGCGGATACGTCGTTTCTCGACGGTATCAGCCTGCCCGACGGGCCTGCGTGGAAAACCGTCCGATGGCATGGGCGGCGCGACCTGCCCGCGCCGCTGCCGTCGGCGATGCAAGCTGGCGTCGACAAGGACATCGTCGATTTCTACACACGCTTTCTCAGCGACTGGGTCACGACGTCGCCGGTCGACAAGCGCTGGCTGCCCGCGATTTCGGTCGAGCGCGGGCAGAAGCCTGACGATGCGTTGGTCAACGCGCTGGTTGGATGGAGACTGAGGGATCACGGCGCTTATCTGGCCGTCGAGGGGTTACCGCATTCGGCGACGCATTCGCTCGCACCTGCGCGCAATCGCACGTCGTTCGAGGTGTTCAGGTCATTGAACGACGCCGTGCTGCCGCTGATCGTCGAAGGCGAGAAGCCGTCCCCCGTCCTGCCTTTCGTGGTGTTTGCGCTACCGTGGTCGAGCGCCGGCCACCCGCGCGCCGTTGCACTCGTCAAACTGCTCGACGCACCGTACGACACCGTGGGGATCGTGTCGGAGAAGCGCAATGGAATCGGCTGGAAGGTGACGGGATGGGTCTCGTCGGCCGACTACTGATCGGGAAGACGTCGAAATGCGTGACGATATCGTGCATCAATCGGCGCGGGCGAGCGGCCAGTTCGAAGGTGTCGCATTGCACGGAAAGGGATGGCTGACCTTCGGGCTCGCATGGATTGTCTTGTGCACGCCAACCGGCGCGAGCGCCCACGCATGGAATATCCCGTACTACCTTCCGGTGCCGTTGTGGCTGTATGCGTATGCCGCAACGGGCACGCTGATGGTGTCCTTCATGATCCTTGCGTTTGCGTCGGGCATGCGCGCACCCGAGCCGGGAAGGCGATCCGGAACCTGGACGAAAGCGCTGCGAATCCCGGTTCCGCTCGTGAACGCCGCGCAAATCGCGAGTGCGGTATTCGTCGCGCTCCTGGTCGTGGCCGGCCTCGCGGGAACCACGAATCCGTTCCTGAACCTGGCGATGCCGGGCTTCTGGATCTGGTTCTATCTGGGCGCCTTGTATGTCAGCGCGATATTGGGTGACGTCTATGCATTCACCAATCCGTTTGCGCTTCTGTTGCGAATCGCCGTGCGCTGTTTCCCCGTCCTGGAGCGCGGGCGCTATCGTTATCCCGAACATCTCGCCTCGTGGCCCGCGTTGGGCGGCTATATCGCGCTCATCGCGCTGGAACTGTTCGGCGCGGGGCGCCCCCGAGACGTCGGCCTGTTCCTCGTCGCGTATGCCGCGTATGCGCTGATTGGCGCGTTCTGCTTCGGGCGCGAGCGCTGGCTCGCCCACGGCGATACGTTCGGCGTGCTGTGCAGGCTATGCGCGAAGCTGTCGCCGCTGAAATGGTGTGGGGCAGCGCGGCGTCACGTGATCGTGGAATCGAGAAAGCCGGTCGCGGACATGTCGCGCGACGGGCCGGCGGATACCAGCGTCATCGCCTTTCTGTCGTTCATGCTGTCGTCGACGGCCTACGACGGCTTGCGCGATACGGCTACGTGGCACGCATTCTTCTGGCGCAGCATCTATCCGCACGTCGTCGATCTGTTTCCGTCGCTCGGCCGGCACTACGCTTTTTCAGCGGACATCCTGCTGATCTGGCAATGGGTGGCGTTCGCGATCATCGGCATCGCGTATTACCTGGTGTTCCGGGGCTGCTGCACGCTCGGCGCGATCAGTTCGCGTTCGTCGTCGGGCGGAGCGTCGTTCTCGCGGCAGTTCTGCCTGGTACTGCTGCCGATCGCGTTCTTCTACAACGTCTGCCATTACTTCACGCTGTTCTGGGATCAGGGGCGGCAGATCTTCCGGCTCGCGTCCGATCCGCTCGGCCTCGGGTGGAATCTGCTGCCGGTGGCGGCCGCGGCCGATCAGATGTCGGCGGCCCAGGCGCTCATCGACGTCGGATACATCTGGCATGCGCAGGTGCTCCTGATTCTCGCCGGGCACGTCGTGAGCGTGATGCTCACGCATGCGATTGCCGTCCGGAGCGGCCGTCCGGCCGCAACGGCGACCGTCGGCCAGTTGCCGCTGCTGGTGCTGACGATCGCATTGACGATCAGCGGCCTGTGGATTCTGTCGCTTCCGCTGGCGTAGCGGTCGCGGCGCGCGGCTTGAGTGCGGAGGGCGACACGCCCCACCGCTTGCGGAATGTCGCCGAAAAGTGGCTCGCCGACGAGAAGCCGCAGTCGATCGCGGCTTCCGTCACGCCGTATGCCCCGCGCTCGATCAGGCGGCGGGCGGCTTGAAGGCGGTTCTCGATGATGTACTGGTGCGGCGTCAGTCCGTTGGCCTTTCTGAAGCTCCGGATGAACGAATAGAGATCGCCCGGGTAGCCGACCGCATCGGCCACCATCATCAGCGTCAGCGGGCCGCGGAAATGGTCCCTGATGTACTCACCGGCCTTGCGCATCATGCCGGCTTGCGCATATTGCTTCGCCTGCGGCCGAGCTTCCAGGTGCAGCATGCGGTGCAGCGCGGCTGAGCCGAGCGCTTCCGCATAGGTCGGGCCCTGCGGCATCCCCGCGACGGCGTCTTCATGGAGGCTGCGGACGATCTGTGTGAGCAGGTCGTCGATCACGTCCATCCGGAGCGCGGCCGACGCGAACCAGACGTCGCTTTGCAGCCCTGTCCGCGACAGCCATGACGGTTCGAAGTGGACGCTGATCCACTCGATTTCATCGGACCATCGGCCGGAAAACGAGAAGCCGGGCGGAACATAAGCCAGCGGTCCGCGGATGCGGGTCGGTGCCCACCGGCCGGTGTTCGTTCGCAGCTCGAGTGTCGTGGGCGCCTGCAGATACATGCCCAGGATCGGGCCGGTCGTCTCCAGATCGACGATTTCCGTGGCGCCAGCGATGTAGTGCTCGATCGAGACCGCGGCGAACGATGGTGCGACGGGCTGCCTTTTCCACTTGTGCGGCGGATGCCAACCGACGCGGCTTCCGTTCGGCGCAATCGCGCAGACGTCCCTCATGGCTGGCCGGCTGATCACGCGTTCTCCTTTCGTCTGATCTGGCGAGCGGTTCCCGAGATGCGATTCGATGCCACGATGGCATCGCGCAAGCGAACCTACTGTAGGCCGCGATACTTACTCGACGCTTACCTGGCGGCGTGTGTGAGCCAGGGCCGCAACCGTCAGGAATTGCCGGCGGCAGCCCGCAGCGCCCGCACCAGCTCGCTCGCCGCCTTGCCGAGCCCCGTATGTTTCGGCCGCCGCAAATACACGGGCAACGGCAACCCGTTGCGGATGTTCGCGAACACGAGCGGTGCGAGTTCGCCGTCGGCCACATAGCGGCCAATGATCGATTCCGGCAAGTTCGCCCAGCCATGACCGGCCTTCACGAGCGCGATCGCGGTCGCCATGTCGGTCACCTTCCACGTGCGGTTGCCGATCAGCGGCCGCACGTCGGTGAGTGGCCGCTCCGGATCGGCGATCACGATCTGCCGAAATCCCGACAATCGCTCGATCGCTTCCGGATGCGCGGCTTCGGCAATCGCAGGATGGTCGGGCGCGGCGACCGCGATTAGCGTCTCGGTCCACAGCGCGTGAATCTGTTCCTGCGGATGCAGATCGAGCCCGCCGTACGCGACGCAAAGATCGACGGCGCCGCGATGCAGCGCATCGACGATCACATCCTGCGGCGCCGTGACGACGCTGACCGCGAGCGCCGGATATTGCGCCGCGACGGCCGTCAGCGCGCGTGCAACCGGCGCACCGTCGATTTCGGCCGCGAGCCCGAGCCGCAGCGTGTCCTCGACGCCTTCCGACAAGTGCTGCGCATGCGCGCGCAGCGCATGCAGCCGTTCGGCGATCGCGCGCGCGTCGGGCAGCAGCGCGGCCATCGCGGCGGTCGGCGTCGGCTCGCGCGTGCCGCGATCGAACAGCACGAGGTCGAGTTCGGCCTCGAGGTTCGCGAT
Organism: Burkholderia sp. 9779_493; assembly: GCF_015712215.1. NCBI lineage: Bacteria > Pseudomonadati > Pseudomonadota > Betaproteobacteria > Burkholderiales > Burkholderiaceae > Burkholderia > Burkholderia sp. 9779_493. The sequence goes on along the minus strand of NZ_JACCQA010000044.1, from coordinate 49,878 downwards.
CGCCATGCTGACTGCCGACGGCGTACGGCCGAGCGCACGCGCGGCCGCCGAGAACGAGCCTTTGTCGATGACGGTCAGCAGCATGTCGATGTGATCGCTGGTCAGCATGGTCGGCCGTCTCCTGTCAGAAAAATTGAAAGGACCTGACTTTGGCGGACGACGTGCCCGCGGTAGTCTCGCCACCTGGTTCGATATGAAGGTGGTCGGTCATGCAAGGATGGAAGAGACGCATAGTCTACGTCGTGATGTTCGAGGTGCTCGGCATCCTCGTCGCGTCGTCGGTGCTCGGCATGTTGAGCGGCGCGAGCGCGGCGACGAGCGGGCTGCTCGGCGTGATGATCTCGACGACGGGCGTCATCGTCAATTTTCTGTACAACCTCGGCTTCGAGGCGTGGGAGCGGCGGCGCGCGGAAACGACGCGCACCGTCGGGCGGCGCGTCGTACATGCGATCGGGTTCCAGATCGCGCTCGTGACGTTCCTGATTCCGCTGATCGCGTGGTGGCTCGACGTGTCGCTGCTGCAGGCGTTCCTGTACGACGCGGTGCTGATCGTGTTCTTCCCGATCTTCACGTTCACGTACAACTGGGCGTTCGACAGCGTGTTCGGGTTGCCGGACGCGGTGACGCGCAAGGCGGTGCCGGTGGCATGACGCAGAGGGATGCGAAACGATTCGATGCGGGCAGTACGCGTCGTGTCGTTTCGGTAGCAGGCCATGCGACGACGGCAGCGAAGACGGGCGGCGCGCCTGCCGCCCGCGACGTTACGCGCCGACGAACTCGTGCACGTAACGGTTGAACACCGCGGGGCTCGCCGCATTCATCCCGTGCGACGCACCGGCAACCGTCTGCCGTTGCGCATCGCCGATCCACTGCGACAGCGTGTCGACGTTGTGACGGAACATCTTCGGGCTGCGCTGGCCGTCGATCAGCAGCGTGCGGCATGCGATGTCGCCGGCCGTGTGCTGCGAATACGCGGGCAGCGGGTCGCGCAGCTGCTTCGGCAGCGTGCTCGCATTGTCGATCGCCATCGTGCGAAAGCGCGACGTGCTCTTCTTCCATGCGCCGGGCAGGCTCACGGAATCGACGAACATCTCGAGACCGGCTTCGACGTCGCCTTGCCCGATCAGGTTCACGGCCTTCGTGCGCAGCGCGAGGGCGGCGGCCGGCAGCGCGGCTTCGCGCACGCCGGGCTGCTGGAGCGGGCCGCCCGGATCGGCGAGCGTCAGCGACTCGACGAGGTGCGGATGCTGGCGCGCGACGTTGAACGCGACGCTGCCGCCGCGCGAATGGCCGACCAGGTGCACGGGGCCGAGATCGAGCGCATCGATGAATTCGGCGAGCTCGTCGACGTGGTTCTGCCAGCTGAACTCGTCCTGGATGCCTGCTTCGACGGCCGGCCAGTAATGGCTGAGGCTCGGCGCGATGCAGCGGTAGTGGGCCGACAGCGCCGCGAGCTGCGGATCCCAGTAGCGGTAGTCGCACAGCGAGCCGTGCACGAACACCATCGGCGCACCGCTGCCCCGCTCGACATACGGCAGGCTGATGCCTGACGAAAGCGTCGCAAATTGCAGGTCGGGGTTCGCGAGCACGGACGGCTCGATTCGCATGTTCATGGCTGAAAGGCTCAAAGGTGCGTCAACACGACGCAACTATGCATCACGGCGACCTGCAAGGAAAACGCATAATTTTCATCGTGACGATCAATTTTTTTGATGGCACAGCCGGAAACCCCTGTCGGAGAGTGGTCATGCACCGAAGCCTTCAATCGTCTGACGATTCATTTCGCCGATGAAAGGGCGTGCCGCGGGCTGCGCGCACGCGCGCTGGCATCGGAACGGGGAAGGGGGCGCGTCAGCGCACGCTCAACGCGGGCGCGGTCTGAAGCTCGACGGGGAGGTCGTTGTCGGTGGCGAACTGCATCGCGAAATCGAATGCGTCCGCGCAGACGGCGCGCAATTCGTCGGACACGAACAGGCATTTGACGCCGCCGTCGACGACCGGCATCGCGAGCCGCGACAGCGCGCACGGATAGCCGGGCCGCCGTTCGCCGACGAACAGCGTGATGACGCCCGCGAGGCGCTCGGGCCAGTCGCTCGGGCGGAAGGTTTTCTGCGCGCGCGTGACGCCGCGGATCAAATGGCCGGCGATGCGGCCGTGGTCGGTGATGTCGATGCGATCCATGCTGGGGTGCGTGTCCTCGTGCGCGTCATTCGCCGCCGTCGGCCGCGGCGTCGCCGCGCGCGGGAATCCGCAGGTTGCGCAGCTTGTGATAGAGCGTTTTCTTCGGCATGCCGAGCGCCTCGCTCGCGTCCGCGACGTTGCCGTGGTGACGCCGCAGCATGTCCTCGATCAGCATCCGCTCGAAATACGCGAGCTGCTCCGCGAGCGTGCTGCCGGCCGTCGGCGTGCCGCCGGACGACAGCAGGCTGTCGCCGGTCAGCCCGAGCACGAAGCGGTCGGCCACGTTCTGCAGCTCGCGCACGTTGCCGGGCCACGCGTGCGTCATCAGTTCGGACACCTGCGCGGCGGTGACGACCGGCGCCGGCTGCCCGAAGCGCCGCGCGGCCGCGAGCACGAAATGCTCGAACAGCAGCGGCACGTCCTCGCGCCGCTCGCGCAGCGGCGGCAGCTCGATCTGCGCGACGTTGAGGCGATACAGCAGATCCGCGCGAAAACGTCCGTCGGCCGCGAGTTCGGCGAGATCCGCCTTCGACGCGGCCACCACGCGGCAGTCGACCGGAATCAGGTCGTTCGCGCCGAGCCGCTCGACCACGCGTTCCTGCAGCACGCGCAGCATCTTGATCTGCAGCGCGATCGGCATCGTCTCGATCTCGTCGAGGAACAGCGTGCCGCCGTCCGCCCACTCGATCTTGCCGATGCGCTTCTTGATCGCGCCGGTGAACGCGCCGGCCTCGTGGCCGAACAGCTCGCTCTCGAACACCTGCTCGGGCAGGCCGCCGCAGTTCAGCGCGACGAAATGCGCGTCGCGGCGGCCGCCGAAGTCGTGCAGGCTGCGCGCGATCAACTCCTTGCCGGTGCCCGTCTCGCCGGTGATCAGCACCGACACCGACGTATCGGCGAGGCGCAGGATCTTCTTGCGCACGTCGGCCATCGCGGGCGACTTGCCGAGCACGAACGCCTCGATGCCCTGCCAGTTGTTCAGCGCCGCGCGCAGCCCCTGCACCTCGAGCGTCAGGCGGCGCTTCTCGACCGCGCGCGCGACGCGGCCGGCGATCACGTCCGACGAAAACGGCTTCTCGATGAAGTCGTACGCGCCGACCTGCATCGCGCCGACGGCCGTCGAGATGTCCGCGTGGCCGCTGATCAGCACGACCGGGATCTGCGCGTCGATGGCCATCACGCGGTCGAGCAGCTGCAGCCCGTCGATGCCGGGCATCCGCACGTCCGACACGATCACCACCGGCGCGCCGGGCGCGACGTGCGCGAGCGCGTCGGCGGCGGACGCGAACGCGTCGACCGGGAACCCGGCGAGCGCGACGGCCTGCTCGACGCCGATCCGGACGTTTTCATCGTCCTCGACGACCAGCACCCGAATCTCATCTTCCATGCTCTGTCCTCTGTTGCGGCGTCGCCGCCGCGAATTCGATGGTGAACTGCGCGCCGCCTTCGTCGCGGTTCGTCGCGGTGATCCTCGCGCCGAACGCCTCGACGATGCGCGACGTGATCGCGAGGCCGAGCCCGAGGCCCTGGCCGCGCGGCTTGGTCGTGACGAACGGCTCGAACAGGTGCGGCAGCACGTCGGGCGCGATGCCCGCGCCGCTGTCGGTCACCGTCAGGCGCACGCGACCGGCGTCGTCCGCCTCGTCCGCGTCGTCCGCTTCGTCCGCTTCGACCGCCTCGATGACGATGCGGCGCACCGGCGCGTCGTGCACCGCGTCGAGCGCGTTGCCGAGCAGGTTCACGATCACCTGCTGCAACTGGCTCGATTCGGCCGAGACCGTCGTGCCGGGCTTGATGTTCACGTCGAGCCGTACGCCTTCGTCGCGAATGCGCGCATCGTAGATGAGCCGCGCATGCGCGACGGCCTCGTTCAGCGATACCGCGACGCGCTCGACGTCGGGCTTGCGCGCGAAGGTCTTCAGCTCGCCGGTGAGCACGGCCATGCCGTCGACCAGCTTGCCGACCCGCTCGAGATTCGCGAGCGCCGGCGCCGGCTGGCCGCGCTCGAAGAACGTGCGCGCGTTGTCGCACAGCGTGCGGATCGCGACGAGCGGCTGGTTCAGCTCGTGCGTGAGGCCGGCGGCCATCTGCCCGAGCACCGCGAGCTTGCCCGCGTGCACGACTTCCTGCTGCGACGCGCGCAGCCGCTGCTCGGTGCGTTCGCGCTCGTCGATCTCGCGCTGCATCCGCTCGTTCGCGGCCGTCAGCGCGGCGGTGCGTTGCGCGACGGTCAGTTCGAGCCGGTCGTTCGCGCGGCGCAGCGCATCCTGCGCGTTCAGCCGCGCGAGGATCGCCCGGCGGCGCTGGATCGCATAGCCGACCAGCAGCGCGACGATCAGGAACGCGCCGGTGACGAACACGAACGCCGTCTGCTGCTGGCGTCGCGCGCCCGCGATGTCGAGCAGCACCATCAGCGAATCGCCGGCCTGCGGCGCGGGGCGCGACATCACGAGATAGCGCGTGGTGCGGCCGGCGTGGCGCGGATCGGGGAAGGTGCCGAACCACGCGGCCGAGCTGCGATCGCCGATGCGGCGATAGGGCAGCGCGTCGACGGTGCGGCCCGCGTACTGGCGCGACGCCTGGATGTCGCGCTGCTGCTGCGCGGTGATCGGGCGCAGCGCGGTGAATTTCCACGCGGGCTCGGTCGAGATCACGACCACGCCGTTGCTGTCGACGACCATCGCGGCGACGCCCGGCGCGCGCCATGCCGATTCGAGCGGATCGACGCTGATCTTCACGGCGGCGACGCCGATCGGTACGCCGTCGCTGCGCACCGCGCTCGCGAAGTAGACGCCCGGCACGCCGGTGTTGGTGCCGATGCCGAAGAAGCGGCCGCTGCCGCGCGCGAGCGCGTCCTTGAAGTACGGCCGGTACGACACGTTGGTGCCGACGAAGCTGATCGTCTCGTTCCAGTTGCTCGCGGCGATCACGTCGCCTTGCAGGTCGATCACGTCGACCGCGCCGCTGCCCGCGTCGCGGTTCACGGCTTCGAGGTAGGTGTTCACCGCATGCACGCGCTCGGGCGCATCGTCCGGCGCGGCTTTCAGCATCGCGCGCACGCCGTCCTGCCGCGCGACCAGGCCGGGCAGGATCTCGAAGCGGCCGAGCTCGCTTTTCAGGCTCGACGCATACAGGTCGAGCCGGTGCGCGCCGGCTTCCTCGAGCGCGTCGATCGCGCGTTCCCACGCGAAATCGACGGCCGCGCCGGCCACGCCGACATACAGCACCGCGGCCGATGCCCAGCCCCACCACGGGATTCCCTTGAAGCTCTTCTGCACGTTCGCCCTCATCGAAGCCCGCTATCGGCGTGAACCGGCCCTGGCCGCGTTGAACGACGCGTCCCGCGCACCGGCCAAGGCCGGCGGCGGCGCGTGCGAGGCAGCCGGCGCGACGGGGCGTGCGGCCGCGCGTTATCCGAAGTGCGCGACCAGGATCAGCGTCACCGTGACGACGATCGCGCCGCCGATGCGGGTGGCGATCTGCGCGAACGGCATCAGCTGCATCCGGTTCGCGGCGGTCAGGATCGCGACGTCGCCGGTGCCGCCTTGCCCGCTGTGGCAGGCGTTCACGATTGCGGTGTCGATAGGGTACATCTTCAGCAGGCGGCCGACCACGAAACCGGTGCCCATCAACGTCGCGACGGTCGACACGATCGTGACCACGTTGACGAGCGTGAACGCGGCGGTCAGCTTGTCCCACGGCGTCATCGCGACGCCGATCGCGAACAGCAGCGGATACGTGACGGCGGTCGAGAAGAACTTGTAGACGACGAACGCGCCTTCCTGCAGCGGCGGCGACACCGCACGCGCGAGCTTCACCAGTACCGCGAGGAACAGCATCGCGACCGGCGCGGGCAGGCCGAACAGCTTGTGCGCCATCAGACCGACGAGGTACAGCGTGATCGCGGTGATGCCGGCGCCCGCGATGTGCGTGACGTCGACGTGGCCGCGGATCTCTTCGCTTTCCGGCGTCATGTCGCCGCTTTCGCCGACCTGCAGGCGGCCGTTGCCGGTCAGGTGCGGCAGGCGCTTGCCGAGCATGTCGAGCGCGCCCGACAGGATGATCGCGGTCAGGCTGCCGAGCATCACCGGCGGCAGCACCATCGCGAACATCTCGCCCTGCGGCAGGTGCATCAGTTCCGAATAGCCGATCGACAGCGGAATCGCGCCTTCGCCGACGCCGCCCGCCATGATCGGCACGACGATGTACAGCAGCGTGTGGCGCGCGCCGAGGCCGAGCGCGGTGCCGACCGCCGTGCCGACGATCGCCGCGGCGACCGACCCGGCCGCGAGCGGAATGAAGATCTTCACGAAGCCCTGGATCAGCACGCGGCGGTCCATGCTCAGGATGCTGCCGACGATGATCGACGCGATGAACAGGTACAGGAAGTTGGTCGACTTCGTGAACTCGACGGTGAGGTTCAGCACCGGCTTCGGCAGCACGTGGTAGTACGTGAGCGCCGACGGCACGAAGGTCGCGAAGATCGCGGCCGCGCCGATGTTGCGCAAGAGCGGCAGGCGCTTGCCGAGTTCGGCGCAGGTGAAGCCGAAGAACGCGAGCACGGCGATCGCCATCGAGATTTCGCCGGGCACCTTGCCCGTGACCGCGAAGCCGACGATCAGCCCGAACAGGATCACGTAGACCGGCAGCGGGATGATGCCGATGCGGATTTCCATCAGCTTCCACCAGCCTTCCGGCCAGAAGCGTTCGCGCGTGGCGGGACCGGCCGCGGCAAGCGGCTCCGGATGGGACGGGGTTTGGATAGAGGTCTGCAAGACGTGTCTCCTGATGTTTGGAATGCCTGCATCGCTTCGCGGCATCGTGTGCCGTCTATTACGCAACCCCCGTGCCAGCATGACGGCCTGCCGGAATATTTTTAATGCATTGATTCATAAGGGATTTGTTTCGTCTGCGGAAAGGATTTTCCGCGCAAGCTGGCCGAGATTTCGGAATCGGCGCGGCGCTCAGGCCGAGATTTCGGCCTGGCGGCGGCCGGGGTGCGCGGCCGCCGCCCGCCGTACCGCCGGCCATATCGCCGCGCGCGATTTTCTTCGCACAATCGCTTCGTAGACCGCCTTCCCGCCGCTCTCTATCATCGGCTGATCCTTTTCCGATGCGATGACGACTGTCCGGAGAACGCCCGCGCGTTCGCCGCGGTGTCGCTCATCCGTCGATACCGTCTTTGGACAGGAGAGTGGTTTCCATGCTGCATCCCATTTTTTCCGCCCGCTTTTCCGCCGGCCGCCTGGCCCGCCTGGTGACGGCCGCGCTGCTCGGCGTCGTGCTGCTGAACGGCGCGCGCGCCGACACCGCGCCGCTGAAGGTCGGAATCTCGACCAGCCCGCAGATCGAGGCGCTGAAGATCGCCGCGAAGGAGGCGAAGGAGCAGGGGCTCGACGTGAAGATCGTCGAATTCACCGACTGGAATACGCCGAACGCGGCGCTCGCGAACAAGGACATCGACGTCAACTACTTCCAGCACATCCCGTTTCTCGAGAACGCGAAGAAGCAGGGCGGCTACAACTTCATCTCGATCGCGCCCGGCACGATCATGAAGATCGGTCTCTATTCGAAGAAGGTGAAAAGCTTCGCCGAGCTGAAGGACGGCGCGCGCGTCGCGATCGCGAACGATCCGGTCAATGGCGGGCGCGGGCTGTTGCTGCTGCAGCGCGCGGGGCTCATCACGCTGAAGCCGGGCGCCGACTACCGCGCGACCACGCACGACATCGTCGCCAACCCGAAGCACCTGAAGATCATCCCGCTCGAAGCGTCGCAGCTCGCGCGTTCGCTCGACGACGTCGATCTCGCGCAGGGTTACCCGAGCTTCATCAAGCTCGCCGGCACGACCGACCCGAACAGCGCGCTGCTGTTCGACGGCACCGAGAACAAGAACTTCGCGATCCAGTGGGTCGTGCGGCCCGAGAGCGCGAACGATCCGCGCATCCGCAAGTTCATCGCGATCTACCAGCACTCGCCGGCGGTGCGCCGTGCGCTCGACAACGCGTTCGGCTCGCTGTACGCGATCGCGTGGTGACGGAGGCGGCATGACGACGGCGAACCGCAAGAAGATCCTGCTCAACGCGTTCAACATGAACTGCGTCGGGCACATCAACCACGGGCTGTGGACGCATCCGCGCGACCGCTCCGCGCATTACACCGATCTCGACTACTGGGCCGATCTCGCGAGGACGCTGGAGCGCGGCAAGTTCGACGGGATCTTTCTCGCGGACATCGTCGGCGTGTACGACGTGTTCGGCGGCGGCCCGGACGCCGCGCTGCGCGAATCGGTGCAGGTGCCCGTCAACGATCCGCTCTTGCTCGTGCCGGCGATGGCGCAGGTCACGCGGCATCTCGGCTTCGGCGTGACCGCGAACCTGACCTACGAGCCGCCGTACCTGTTCGCGCGCCGCATGTCGACGCTCGATCATCTGACGAAAGGGCGCGTGGGCTGGAACATCGTCACCGGGTACCTCGACAGCGCCGCGCGCGGGATGGGCCTCGCGCAGCAGATCGGCCACGACGATCGCTACGAGCGCGCCGACGACTACATGGACGTCGTCTACAAGCTGTGGGAACAGAGCTGGGACGACGATGCGGTGATCCGCGACGCGCAGGCGCGCGTGTTCGCGCAGCCGGGCAAGGTGCGGCGCGTGAAGCACGACGGGCCGTTCTATTCGGTCGATGCGATTCACCTGAGCGAACCGTCGCTGCAGCGCACGCCGGTGCTGTACCAGGCCGGCTCGTCCGCGCGCGGCGTCGAGTTCGCGGGGCGCCACGCGGAATGCGTGTTCGTGAACGGGCAGAGCAAGGCGGCCGCACGCGCGGCGGCGCTCGACATCCGCGCGGCCGCCGCGCGGCAGGGGCGCGACCCGGCGTCGATCAGGATCTTTGCCGGCGTGAGCGTCGTGACGGCCGAGACCGAATTGCTCGCCCGCGAGAAATTCGACGAATACCGGCGCTACGCGAGCCCGGAAGCCGGCCTCGCGCATTTCGCGAGCTCGACCGGCATCGACTTCTCGAAGTACGGCCTCGACGAGCCGATCTCGTACGTGAAGACCGATTCGATCCAGTCGGCCGTCGACGCGATCTCGAAGAAGAGCACGACCGGCACGTGGACCGTGCGCCGCATGCTCGAGCAGATGTCGCTCGGCGGCCGCTATGCGCCGATCGTCGGCTCGCCGTCGCAGGTCGCGGACGAGCTGCAGTCGTGGATCGACGAGACCGGCATCGACGGCTTCAACCTGACGCGCACCGTGATGCCCGAGTCGTTCGAGGATTTCGTCGACTGGGTCGTGCCCGAGCTGCAGAACCGCGGCATCTACAAGGAAGACTACGATCCCGCGCCGACGCTGCGCGAGAAGCTGTTCGGCGCGGGGCCGCGCCTGCCCGCGTGGCATACCGGTGCGCAGCACCGGCCGGCGGCCGCAGCCGAACCCGCGCACCCCGCGCATGCCTGAACGTGACGGAGCGAAGCGATGACGCAATTGTTCGATACGCTGGGTTTCATCGAGGCATCGGCCGTGCGCGCCGGTGCCGGTGCCGATGCAGCGGCACATGAGGAAGCCGTGACGCCGGCCGGCGGCGCGGCCGTGTCGCTGGAGCAGGTCGGCAAGGTATTCGCGACGCCGCGCGGCCACGCCGCCGCGCTGCGCGACGTGACGCTCGACGTGCGGCGCGGCGAGGTGTTCGGGATCATCGGCCGCAGCGGCGCGGGCAAGTCGACGTTGCTGCGCCTCCTGAACGGCCTCGAGCGGCCGAGTTCGGGCCGCGTGCGCGTGCAGGGCGTCGACGTCGGCGTGCTCGACGAGGATGGCCTCGTCGCGTTGCGTCGTCGCACCGGCATGGTGTTCCAGCATTTCAACCTGCTGTCCGCGAAGACGGTGTTCGAGAACGTCGCGCTGCCGCTGAAGATCGCCGGCGTGCCGAAGGCCGAGCGCGTGCGCAAGGTCGAGGCGCTGCTCGAGCTCGTCGGGCTCGCCGCGAAGCGCGACGCGTATCCGGCGAGCCTGTCGGGCGGGCAGAAGCAGCGGGTCGGCATCGCGCGGGCGCTCGTGCACGATCCGGAGGTGCTGTTGTGCGACGAAGCGACGTCGGCGCTCGATCCGGAAACCACGCAATCGATCCTCGCGCTGCTCGCCGACATCAACCGTCGTCTCGGGCTGACGATCGTGCTGATCACGCACGAGATGGAGGTGATCCGCGCGGTGTGCGACACCGTCGCGGTGATCGAACAGGGCGAAGTCGTCGAAACCGGCCCGGTGTGGCGCGTGTTCGGCGATCCGCGCCACGGCGCAACGCGCGCGCTGCTGAGCACGCTGCAGCACGACTTGCCGGCCGAGCTGGCCGCGCGCGTGCGGCCGCTGCCCGAACAGGCCGCGCTGCCCGACGGCGCACAGATCGTGCTCGACGTCCGCTATACGGGCGAGAGCGGCGGCGAGCCGGATGTCGGTGCGCTCGCGGCGGCGCTCGGCGGCTCCGTGCGGTTCCTGCACGGCGGCATCGAACGCATCCAGGGGCACGCGCAGGGGCGGCTCGTGATCGCCGCGACGCCGCGGGCGGACGACGCCGGCCCGGCGGCGCGCGGCGGTGCGGTCGCCGCGCTGCTCGAACGTGCGCGCCGCCATGCGAATCACGCGGAGGTGCTCGGCTATGTTTGACCTCTGGTGGCCCGAACTGCTCGACGCGATCCGCGACACGCTGTCGATGGTCGCCGCATCGGCCGCGATCGCGGCGCTGATCGGCATTCCGCTCGCGGTGATCCTCGTGACCACCGCGCCCGGCGGCATCTATGCGCGGCGCGGCGTGAACGCGGTGCTCGGCGCGCTCGTCAACGTGTTCCGCTCGACGCCGTTCATCATCCTGCTGGTCGCGCTGCTGCCGTTCACGCGCGTGCTGATCGGCACGACGATCGGCGTGTGGGCGGCCGTCGTGCCGCTGTCGATCGCCGCGATCCCGTTCTTCGCGCGAATCGCCGAAGTGAGCCTGCGCGAAGTCGATCGCGGGCTGATCGAGGCCGCGCTCGCGATGGGCGCGAAGCGCCGCCACATCGTGTGGCACGTGCTGCTGCCCGAAGCGTTGCCCGGCATGCTCGGCGGCTTCACGATCACCGTCGTCGCGCTGATCGGCTCGACCGCGATGGCGGGCGCCGTCGGCGCGGGCGGGCTCGGCGATCTCGCGATCCGCTACGGCTATCAACGTTTCGACACTACCGTCATGGCGACCGTGATCGTGATCCTGATCGCGCTCGTCTCGGCCGTGCAAATCACGGGCGACCGCCTGGTCCGACGCGTGACCAGGCGCACCTGAGCGACGCCACGAGCGTCCGCTCGCTTCATTCCTGATCCTGAGAGAAAAATCATGACCTTGCCCATCGGCGCGCCGCGCGAATGGAACGGACAATTCGAGGAAGCGCTGTTTCTTGAGGTGGCGCGACGCCATCGTCCGGACTTCCCCGACAAGCTGGCGACCTCGCCGCGCGAGCCGCGCGACGGCGACGAGCTGGCCGCCGTCGCCGACTACTACACGAAGATGGCATCGCACGACCTGTTCATCGTGCAGGTCGTCGCGAAGGCGATCGACACGCTGTTCCGCGACGATCCGCATTTCCAGTTGATCCTGTCGCGCCAGTTGGGCGACGACGGCGCGCACGCGGTGATCGGCCGCGAACGCGTGACCGCGCTCACCGGGCGCGATCCGCTGCCGGAAGTCGACCGGCTGGTCGCCGCGCACTGGGCACGCATCGGCGACATCGCGGTGCGCGACGTCGCGGGCTTTCTCGCGTTCGAATGGCATTACGAGCTGCACATCCTCGCGAAGCTGTGGATCCAGCGCAAGACCGGCCGCATCGGCGACAGTGCGATGCGCGAGCACGGCGAGAACCGGATCCGGCCGGACGAGGAGTGGCACCGCGTGCAGATCGTCCAGTGGTGGTTCGACACGCTGCAGGCGCTGCCGGTCGCCGAGCGCGACGCACTGATCGATCGCGTGATCGCGGCCGACGAGGAAACCCAGGCGCGGCTCGACGGCTATTTGCACGACGAGTACGCGCATACCGCACTGGTGTTCGGCGCGGATATCGCCGAATATCGTGCGATCTACGACGACTGGCGGCGCGAGATCCTGTCGCGGCTGACCGGCCGCCAGCTCGGCGCGCTCGTCCCGCTGTCGGGCGAAACCGTTGAACAGGAAGCTGTCGCATGAACGATCCCCGCGGCCCGGCGACGCTGGCGCCGGATACCGATGCACCGGCCGTCGACCGCGCTGCGCTGGCGCGCGCGATCGACGCGTTGCGCGTGAGCGCCGCCGAGCGCGACCGCGCGGGCGGTCACGCCGCGCAGGAGAAGCAATGGCTCGCCGACGCGGGTTTGCTGACGCTCGCGGTTCCGCGCGCGTTCGGCGGCCAGGAGGCGGCGTGGCCCGCGATCTACGACGTGATCCGGCAGGTCGCGCGGGTCGACAGCGCGCTCGCGCATCTCGTCGGGTTCCAGTGCCTGCAGGTGGTGAGCGTCGACGTGTGGGGCAACGCCGCGCAGCGCGAACGCTACCTGCGCGGCACGGTCGACGGGCGCTGGTGGTGGGGTAACGCGGTCAATCCGCTCGACACGCGGCTCGTGGCCACGGCCACGCCCGACGGCGGCTACCGGCTCGACGGCGTGAAGGGCTTCTGTTCCGGCACGCGCGGCTCGCAGCGGATGACGGTATCCGCGCACGATCCGGCCATCGGCCGCACCGTGTTCGGCGTGGTGCCGACCGATCGGGCCGGGATCACCGTCAACGACGACTGGGATCCGGTCGGCCAGCGCCAGACCGACAGCGGCAGCGTGCGCTTCGACGGCGTGACGCTCGCGGCCGACGAGGTGCTGCATCGGTCGGAAGCGCCGCCGACGCCGCGCGCGACGCTGCGCACGCTCGTGTCGCAGCTCGTGCTGACGAACCTGTTCGTCGGTCTCGCGGAAGGTGCGCTGGCCGAGGCGCGCGACTACGTGCGGCAGCATGGCCGCCCGTGGATTCACTCGGACGTCGAGCGGGCCGAGGACGATCCGTACACGCTGCAGCGCTTCGGCGACATGCGCGTGCGTGCGGTCGCCGCGGCGGCGCTGGCCGATCGCGCGGCCCACGCGTTGCAGCACGCGTGGGCGCGGCAGGATGCGCTGACGGCCGACGAACGCGCCGAAGTCGCACTCGCGGTGTCGGAAGCGAAGATCGTCGCGCAGCGCGCGGCGCTCGACAACGGCGAGGCGCTGTTCGACGCATGCGGCGCGCGCGCGACGGCCGCGTCGCTCGGCCTCGACCGCTTCTGGCGGAACGCCCGCACGCATACGCTCCATGATCCGCTCGACTACCGGCTGCGCGACGTGGGCCGGTTCGCGCTGACCGACGCATTGCCGCCGGCGTCGCTCTATACGTAATACGCAGCGGGGCGCTGCCGGCACGGCCCCGCGTACCGCGGCCTTCGTGCCGCCCTCGCTGTCGCCGCATCGATGAGCCGGGCTGCTGGACGCCAGGAACGATATGTTATATCGTATCGATACAATATATCATTTCATCCTCAACGTCCTGTTCCGGAATCGCCCGATGAGCCCCGCCCTTCACCCGTCCACGCGGCTTCCCGTGACCGTCCTGTCCGGCTTTCTCGGCGCCGGCAAGACGACGCTGCTCAACCACATCCTCAACAATCGCGAGGGCCGGCGCGTCGCGGTCATCGTCAACGACATGTCGGAGGTCAACATCGACGCCGCGCTCGTGCGCGACGGCGGCGCGGGGCTGTCGCGCACCGACGAGAAGCTGGTCGAGATGAGCAACGGCTGCATTTGCTGCACGCTGCGCGAGGATCTGCTGATCGAGGTCGACCGGCTCGCGCGCGAAGGGCGCTTCGATCAGCTCGTGATCGAATCGACCGGCATCTCGGAGCCGCTGCCGGTGGCCGAGACGTTCACGTTCGAAGGCGAGGACGGCCGCAGCCTCGGCGAAGTCGCGCGGCTCGACACGATGGTGACGGTGGTCGACGCGTTCAATTTCCTGCGCGATTACGCGTCGCGCGACAGCCTGCAAGCGCGCGGCGAATCGATGGGCGACGAGGACGCGCGCACGGTCGTCGATCTGCTGATCGACCAGATCGAGTTCTGCGACGTGCTCGTGATCAACAAGATCGACCTGATCGACTGCAGCGCACGCGAGCGGCTGGTCGCGCTGCTGCGCGGGCTGAACCCGCGTGCGCGGATCGAGATCGCCGAATTCGGCAAGGTGCCGCTCGAACGTGTGCTCGACACCGGCCTGTTCGACTTCGACGCGGCGTCGCGCGCGCCGGGCTGGCTGCAGGAACTGCGCGGCACGCACACGCCGGAGACCGACGAATACGGGATCCGCAGTTTCGTCTATCGCGCGCGGCGGCCGTTCCATCCGCAGCGCTTCTTCGATCTCGTCGAGAGCGAATGGCCGGGCGTCGTCCGCTCGAAGGGGTTCTTCTGGCTGGCCACGCATCCGGCCGTCGCCGGTTCGTGGTCGCAGGCGGGCGCGGTCGCGTGGCACGGGCCGGCCGGCCACTGGTGGGCGGCCGTGCCGCCCGAGCGTTGGCCGCAGGACCCGGAAGCCGTCGCGCAGATCCGCGCGCGCTGGGACGAGCATGTCGGCGACGCCCGGCAGGAACTCGTGCTGATCGGCATGGACATGGACGAGCCGGCGTTGCGCGCGCGCTTCGACGCGTGTCTGCTGACCGACGCCGAGATGGCGACCGGCCCCGAACACTGGACCACGTGGAACAACCCGTTTCGCGACTGGCCCTGACCTGAACGCGCGCTTCCTGCATCGATCCGGATGGAGAAGGCGCTCCACCGGATGTCAAGCATGAACGCAGCGCTTCCCGATATTTCCCTGACCGATGTCGCGCCGGGGCACCGC
The DNA here is from genome assembly GCF_015712215.1 of Burkholderia sp. 9779_493. Taxonomy (NCBI): domain Bacteria; kingdom Pseudomonadati; phylum Pseudomonadota; class Betaproteobacteria; order Burkholderiales; family Burkholderiaceae; genus Burkholderia; species Burkholderia sp. 9779_493. Next base: position 34,800 of record NZ_JACCQA010000044.1, on the reverse strand, counting down.
CCGCTCGAGTGGGTCGGCATGCAGGGCATCGACCTGCCCGTCGTCGTGGCGGAGCCCGGCTGCCGGCGCGACGTGCATGCGCGTGCCGACGTGCAGGTCGATCTGCCTGCGCCGCAGGTGAAAGGCATTCACATGTCGCGGCTGTACTGGCTGCTCGACTGGCTGGCCGACGGCGAAGCGCTGTCGCCGGCCGGCCTGCAGCGCGTGCTGCGCGCGATGGTCGACAGCCACCGCGACTGCGATACGCGCAGCGCACGCGTGCGGCTGCACTTCGACCTGCTGGCCCGCCGCACGGCGCTCGTGACCGACGGGCTGAGCGGCTGGAAGGCCTATCCGGTGCGGGTCGACGCGACGCTGGCCGGCGACGCATTCGCGTTGCGCGCGCAGGTGACGGTCGTCTATTCGTCGACGTGCCCGTGTTCGGCCGCGCTGTCGCGGCACTGGATCGAACAGGCGTTCCTGACGGCGTTCGGCCGCGAGGATCGCGTGGACCCGGCAGCGGTCGCCGCATGGCTGAAACAGCATGCGACGGCCGCCACGCCGCACAGCCAGCGCAGCGAAGCCGTCGTCAGCGTGGCGCTGCCCGCCGATGGCGCAACGCTGGGGCTGATCGGCCTGATCGATCGCGTCGAGCAGGCGCTCGGCACGCCGGTGCAGACGGCCGTCAAGCGTGCGGACGAGCAGGCGTTCGCGGTGCTGAACGGCGGCAACCTGATGTTCGTCGAGGATGCCGCGCGCCGCGTGCAGGCCGCGCTGGAAGGCCATCATGCGGGCCCGCGCGTGCGCGTGCGCCATCTCGAAAGCCTGCATCCGCACGATGCTGTGGCGTGGGCCGCTCCGCTGCGCGAGGGGGCCGACGCATGCTGATCCGCAAGCTGTTCCGCTTCGAGAATGCGCACGTCGTGCGCGGCTGCAGCACGCGGCGCTGCTCGCATTCGATTCATGGTCATTCGTACCGTGTCGAGTTGCTGCTCGAAGCGCATGCGTTGGACCACGGGCAGATGATCTACGACTTCGGGCTGCTCAAGGGCGACGTGCGCGACCTGATCGACGCGTTCGACCATGCGGTGACGCTGTGGTCGGACGACGATCCGCGCTATGTCGAAAGCATGCGTCGGCATTCGGAGCGCTGGGTGCTGCTGCCGGTGTCGCCGAGCGCCGAGCAGTTCTCGCGCGTGCTGTTCCGGCTCGTCGATGCCGCGCTGTCGGGCACGCCGATGTCGAACGGCGAAGCCGACGTGCGACTGCATTCGGTGATCGTTCACGAGACCGAGACCGGCTACGCGCAGTGCTTCCGCGACGACGCATTCAACCCGCGCATGGGCCGCATCGATCTCGACGCGATCGTGTTCGCGCCGGCCATCGTCGCGCAGTGGCGCGATCCGGGCCTGTTCGAGCGGATCAAGCGCAGTCATGTCCTTTCCAGGCAGGAATCCTGATGATCCGAAAGAACCCGCGCGGCGATCTGCCGACGATTCATCCGAACGCGTTCGTCGATCCGACCGCCATTTTGTGCGGGCACGTGATCGTCGAGGAGAACGTGTTCATCGGCCCGTACGCGGTGATCCGTGCCGACGAAACGGATGCCGACGGCCAGATCGCGCCGATCGTGATCGGCGCGCATTCGAACATCCAGGACGGCGTCGTGATCCACTCGAAATCGGGTGCGAGCGTGACGATCGGCCGGCACACGTCGATCGCGCATCGCGCGATCGTCCACGGGCCGTGCAAGGTCGGCGACGGCGTGTTCGTCGGCTTCAACAGCGTGCTGTTCAACTGCACGATCGACGACGGCTGCGTGGTGCGCTACAACGCGGTCGTCGACGGCTGCCACCTGCCGCCGGGCTTCTACGTGCGCTCGACCGAACGCATCGGGCCGGAAACCGACCTCGCCGCGCTGCCGCAGGTGACGGCCGACGCGAGCGATTTCTCCGAGGACGTCGCGCGCACGAACAATGCGCTGGTGCTCGGTTACAAGCACATCCAGAACGAGTTCTGACGCATGGACGCGCGGCTGCGACAGGAAGCGGGCGACCGATCGAAGCTGCGGCACGCCGATCTGCTGGTGCACGGCGGCACGGTGATGACGCCCGGCGGCGCCGAGCGGATCGACGTCGCGTGCGCGGATGGCCGCGTCGTCGCGCTGGGCGCGTTGCACGGCGCGTGGAGCGCCGACGTGCTGCTCGATGCGCGCGGCTTGCACGTGTTGCCGGGCGTGGTCGACAGCCAGGTGCATTTCCGCGAACCGGGGCTCACGCACAAGGAGACCCTCGAGGCCGGCACGCGCGGCGCGGTGCTCGGCGGCGTCACGACGATCTTCGAGATGCCCAATACGCATCCGCTGACGCTGGACGAGCAGGATCTGGGCGCCAAGCTCGATCTCGCGCGCGGCCGTGCGTGGTGCAACTACGCGTTCTACATCGGCGGCTCGGCCGTGAATGCCGAACGGCTGCCGGTGCTCGAACGGTTGCCCGGCTGCGCGGGGGTGAAGGTCTTCATGGGCAGTTCGTTCGGCGATCTGCTGGCCGACGACGAAACCGTGTTGCGCCGGATCCTGCGCAACGGCCGGCGGCGCATGGCCGTGCATGCGGAGGACGAGGCGCGGCTGCGCGAGCGCAAGGCGATCGCGGAAGCGAGCGGCGACGTGCGCGACCATCCACGCTGGCGCGACGCGGAAAGCGCGCTGGCCGCGACGCGGCGCATCGTCGGGCTGGCCGCGCAAGCGGGCCGCCGGCTGCATGTGCTGCACGTGTCCACGGCGGATGAAATGGCGTTGCTCGCGCGGCACCGGCGGCGCGTGACGGTCGAAGTCACGCCGCATCACCTGAGCCTGCATGCACCGGATTGCTACGAGCGGCTCGGCACGTTCGCGCAGATGAATCCGCCCGTGCGCGAACGGCATCATCGGGATGCGCTGTGGCAGGCGGTTCGCGACGGCGTGGTCGACGTGATCGGCAGCGATCACGCGCCGCATACGCGCGACGAAAAGCGCCGCCCGTATCCGCAGTCGCCGAGCGGGATGACCGGCGTGCAGACGCTGCTGCCGTTGATGCTCGATCACGTGCAGGCCGGCCGCCTGAGCCTCGAACGGCTGGTCGACCTGACGAGCGCCGGGCCGGCGCGCGTTTTCGGCATCGAAGGGAAGGGGCGCATCGCGGCCGGCTACGACGCGGATTTCAGCATCGTCGACCTGCGCGCGCGGCGGATCATTCGCGACGCATGGATCGCGAGCGTGAGCGGGTGGACGCCGTACGACGGCTGTGCGGTCACGGGGTGGCCCGTGCATACGGTCGTGCGCGGGCAGGTCGTCGTGCGGGACGAGGCGCTGAACGGGCAGCCGGCGGGGGAGGCCGTGACGTTTCTCGACACCTAGATCGGCAACCGCACCGTCTGCTTGATGCGCTTCAGCGGGATTTCGGTTTCGACGTTGCGCACGCCTTCGATCTGCGTGAGCGTTTCCATCTGAAAGCGCTGATAGTCGTCGAGATCCTTCGCGATCACGCGCAGCAGATAGTCGTAGCTGCCGGCCATCAGGTGGCACTCGAGCACTTCGGGCGCCTGCTCCATCTCGCGTGCGAAGCGTTCGACCGTCGTCTTGTCCTGGCGCTCCAGCGTGACGCGCACGAATGCCGTGAAGCGCAGCTCGACGGCTGCCGGGTTCAGCAACGCAACGTAGGCGTCGATCACGCCCTGTTCCTCGAGCAGGTGAACGCGGCGCAGGCACGGCGTGGGCGACAGTCCCGCCTGTTGCGCGATGTCGGCGTTCGTCTGGTTCGAATTCTGCTGCAACGCACGCAGAATGCGTCGGTCGATTGCATCCAGTTTGATTGGCATGTTTGGCTACCCAAAACCTCAAGATTGGAGAATAACTCCAAATCAACAGCCGGAAGTAGCCGGTTTTGCAACCAATCTCCACGGGAAATTGCCGATAATCTGACGACTGCCCGGCCTCCGGAGCGCGCGATCCCCGCGCGCCGCGGCGCCGCTTTCAGGAGTTTCCCGATGCCGCACGTCGCCTGGTTGCCGTTCATGGCCACATCCCTTCTGATCATTCTGACGCCCGGCCAGGACATGGTCCTCGTGATGTCGCGCACGCTGTCCGGCGGCACGCGCGCGGGCCTCGTGACCGCCGCGGGTGTCAGCGTCGGGCTGCTCGTGCATACGATGCTCGCGACGCTCGGGCTGGGCGCCCTTCTTCAGGCCTCCGAATGGCTGTTCACGGCGCTTAAGATGGTGGGCGCGCTGTACCTGCTGTACCTCGGCATCACGCTGTTGCGCTCGACGGGCGAATTGACGCTCGCGGGCCACGGCAATGCGCCGGCATCGCGGCTGCGGACGTTCGCGCAAGGCGCGCTGTCCAATGTATCCAATCCGAAGGTCGCGCTTTTCTATCTGGCGTTCCTGCCGCAATTCGTGCCGGCCGGCGTCCCCCATCCGATGCTGTCGCTGTTCGTGCTGGGTGCGACGTTTGCCGGGCTGACGTTTCTCGTCAAGGGGCCGGTCGCGTTGTTCGCCGGCCTGCTGTCGGCATCGATCCGCCGCAACCCGCGCATCCTGACGCGCATGCATCGCGTCAGCGGGGTAGTCTTGCTCGCGCTGGGCGTGAAGCTGGCGCTCGAACGCCGCTGAGCGCACGGCCGCGGCGCCGGCGCGCCTGCCGGCTACTCCGCCGGCAACGCGTCCGCCAGCGCCCGCATCGCCTCCGCCGTTTCCGGATTCGCCGGAAAGAACGCCTCGATCGCGAGTTCCGACAGCGTCACGTCGACCGGCGTGCCGAATACCGTCGTCGTACTGAAGAACGTCAGCTCGCCGCTCGCCGTGCGCAGCCGCAGCGGCACGGCGATTTCCGCGAAATCGGTGCGCGTGTGCGAATCGTCGGGCTGCCCGGCCGGCGCCGGATACGCGGCGAGCTCGTCGCGCAGCGCATGCAGCGTGCGGTCGCCGCTCGCATCGATCTGCCGCTGCAGCCGGTGCAGGATGTGCGCGCGCCATTCGTGCCAGTTGGCGATCTGCGACGCGAGGCCGTCCGGATGCAGGCTCAGTCGCAGCACGTTGACGGGTGGTTGCAGCAGCGCCGGATCGGCCTGCGCGACCAGCGCGCCGAGCATCCGGTTCGCGGCGAGCAGCGTCCAGTGGCGGTCCACCGCGAGCGCCGGATAAGGCTCGTGCCCGCGCAGCACGGCTTCGACCGCATGACGCGCGGCATCCAGTTGCGGGTCCGAAAACGGCCGTTCGCGAAACAGCGGCGCGAAGCCGGCCGCGACGAGCAGCGCGTTGCGTTCGCGCAGCGGCACGTCGAGGCGCTCGGCGAGATGCAGCACCATCTCGCGGCTCGGCTGCGCGCGGCCCGATTCGACGAAGCTCAGGTGGCGCGCGGAGACTTCCGCATCGAGCGCGAGCGCCATCTGGCTCAGGCGCCGGCGTTGCCGCCACGTGCGCAGCAGCGGGCCGATGCCGGACGCGCGGCCGGCGGACGGGGAGGGCGAATGGAGCGTGGCGGTCGAGTTCATGGAGCGAATGATAGGCAATCTCGCGCCGCTTCGGCATTACCTGCGAGGTAAGCGCCGCGTGCCGCCGCGGTCGCGCGCAGTCGCTGCGTTACCATAGCCCCCGTGCCACCTGAGAGGCGGCGCCGGACCCGCGACCACAACGCATGGGCCGGACGCCGCGCATATCGACAACAAGGCATTCCAGGGGAATCCAACAATGAAAAAACTTGCCGTCCGGCTCGCCTGCGTGGCGACGCTCGCACTCGCCGCGACCAGCGGCCACGCGCAGACCGAAGCCGCGCAGGTGGAAATGAGGGCCGCCGCCGCGGCCGCCAACGAAGCGGTCGTGAAAGGCCCGACCGACATCGACGTGAAACACGAAGCCGTGCTGAAGCTGAAGGCCGGCGAATCGTTCGTGCCGGCCGCCGAAGCCGGCCGCTACCTGCGCTCGATGGGCAACGCGATCGACGAAGCGAAACTGGTCGGCCTCGTGCTGCCCGACGATCCGGACGCCGACTGGATCTCGGTCGTGTCGTTCGAGCCGAGCGGCTACATCCGCGACGACGACGCGAAGGACTGGAAGCCCGACGAACTGCTGAAAAGCCTGCAGGCCGGCACCGAGGAAAACAACCCGGCGCGCAAGGCGCGCGGCCTGCCCGAAACCGAGGTGGTCGGCTGGGCGAAGGCGCCCGCGTACGACGCGGCCACGCACCGGCTCGTGTGGTCGGCGATCATCCGCGACAAGGGCGCGGCGCCGAATGCCGCGAACGACGGCGTGAACTACCGGACGCTCGTGCTCGGCCGCGACGGCTACCTGTCGCTGACGATGGCGTCGACGCTCGCCGACCTGCCGAAGTACAAGGCGTCGGCCGACGAACTGCTGTCGAACATCCGTTTCAACGACGGCAAGCGCTATGCCGACTTCAACCAGTCGACCGACCACGTCGCCGAGTACGGGCTCGCGGCGCTGATCGTCGGCGTCGGCGCGAAGAAGCTCGGCCTGCTCGCGCTGATCGGCGCATTCGCGGTGAAGTTCTTCAAGATCGGCGCGGTCGCGCTGCTGGCCGGCGGCGCGGCGCTCAAGCGTTTCTTCGGGCGCAAGCCGAAGGCGGCCGCGGCCCCGGCCATCGCGGATGCATCCGACGCCGCCGCCACGGAGCGCAACGAATGACGAAGCTGTTGCTGCTGATCTTCGGCGGCCTGAAGCTCGGCAAGGTGCTCGTATCGGCGGGCACGATGCTCGCGTCGATCGCGGTCTACGCGCTGTTCTACGGCTGGCGCTTCGCGGCCGGTTTCGTCGCGTTGCTGCTGGTGCACGAAGCCGGCCACTACGTCGCCGCGCAGCGGCGCGGGCTCGACGTCGGGCTGCCGACCTTCATCCCGTTCGTCGGCGCGTGGATCCAGTTGAAGGACATGCCGCACGACGCGGAAACGGAGGCCTACGTCGGCCTCGCCGGGCCGTTCGTCGGCACCCTCGGCGCGCTGGCCTGCTACGCGGCCGCGCGCCACACCGACAGCAACCTGCTGCTCGCGCTGTCGTACACGGGTTTCTTCCTCAATCTGTTCAACATGATTCCGCTGTCGCCGTTCGACGGCGGGCGGATCACCGCGGTGCTGTCGCCGCGCATCTGGTTCGCCGGCGTGCCGGTGCTGATCGCGCTGTTCGTGTATCGGCCGAGCCCGCTGCTGATCGTGATGGCGATCCTCGCGCTGCCGCAACTGAAGCGCGCGTGGCGCTACGATCCCGACGCGCCGGAGAACCGCATGTACTACGCGACGTCGATCGAGACGAAGACGACCTACGCGCTTTGCTACGTCGGTCTGCTCGCGTTCCTCGCGTTGATGACGTCCGGCGTGCACGACATGCTGCGCGCCGTGCACGCGTCGACCTGACGTCGCTCCGATGTAAAAAAACGGCGGCCGCGCATGAAGCGGCCGCCGTTTTTCAAAGGTCGAACCTCACGCGTCGCGATGACGCAGTTCGACGCGCTTGATCTCCTTCACGATCACGAGATAGCTGAACACGGTGACGAGCGCGTTCAGTCCGACGAACACGAGCGCGCCGTTGAACGAGCCGCTCGCGCCGACGAGGTAGCCGATCGCGATCGGCGCGACGATGCCCGCCGTGTTGCCGAACATGTTGAACAGGCTGCCCGACAGGCCGATCGCTTCCTTCGGCGCGGTATCCGCGACGACGGCCCAGCCGAGCGAGCCGATCCCCTTGCCGAAGAACGACACGGCCATCAGCATGATGACCAGCGCTTCGCTGTCGACGTAGTTGCAGCCGATGATGACCATCGACAGCAGCATCCCGCCGACGATCGGGATCTTGCGCGCGAGCGTCAGCGAAACGCCGCGGCGGATCAGCGCGTCCGACAGCATCCCGCCGAGCACGCCGCCGAGGAACCCGCAGATCGCCGGCAGCGACGTCATGAAGCCGGCCTTCAGCAGCGACATCCCGCGCGCCTGCACGAGGTAGATCGGAAACCACGTGAGGAAGAAGTACGTGAGCACGTTCACGCAGTACTGGCCGAGGTACACGCCGATCAGCATCCGGTTCGACAGCAGCTGGCGCACGTAGTACCAGCCCGCCACGCGGCTGCCTTCGGACGCGCCGCCGCTACCGCGCGTGGTGGACCGCACGAGGCCGCCGCCCTGCTCGATATGGTCGAGCTCCGCCCGGTTCACGGCCGGATGGTCGGCCGGGTCCTTCACGACGCGCAGCCACAGGAATGCGAGCGCGATGCCGGCCAGGCCGAGCCACAGGTACACCTGATGCCAGCCGTACGCATGCGTGAGCCAGGCCATCAGCGGCGAGAACACCACGGCCGCGAAGTACTGCGCGGCGTTGAAGATCGCCGATGCGGTGCCGCGCTCGGCCGTCGGGAACCAGCTCGCGACGACCTTCGCGTTCGCCGGAAACGCCGGCGCCTCCGCGATGCCGACCGCGAAGCGCATCGCGAACAGCGCGGCGACCGCGAACGCGGCGCTGCCGCCGAGGCCGATCGTGCTCTGCAGCAGCGTGAACGCCGACCACAGGAAGATGCTCGCCGCATACACGCGCCGCGCGCCGAAGCGGTCGAGCAGCCAGCCGCTCGGCAGTTGCGCGAGCACGTACGCCCAGCTGAACGCCGAGAAGATGTAGCCCATCGTCACCGGATCGATGCCGAACGCCTTGCGGATCGGCGTGCCGGTAATCGACAGCGTCGCGCGGTCCGCATAGTTGAGCGTCGTGACGACGAACAGCATCGCCAGGATCCAGTAGCGCACGGCGGTCCGGCGCGCAGTGCGCGCGAGGTCGAGCGGAAGATCGCGCGGGGAGGGTTGATTGCTCACTTTGAATGTACGTCGTCGTATGACATAGGCGAAAGTTTATTGAGAATGCTCGAATCCAGAAACCTCGGGTTTTCCCTTTGAGGATCGTCATCACAGTGTGGGAAAGTCGTGAGAAGCTAGCCGGGAAAGGCTTCCGCGTGTATCGTCGGCGCCTTTGCCCGCGGACAGGATACTGCGCGGATGTCGGCAGACATCGTATCTGTTGAGCTACAATAGGCAATCCATTCCCGAACCACGGAGCACACCCATGCAACTGACAGGAGAGATGCTGATCGGCGCCGAAGCGGTGGCCGGCTCGGCCGGAACCTTGCGCGCGTTCGACCCGACGAAGGGCGCGCCGATCGACGTCCCGGCGTTCGGCGTCGCGACGCAGGCCGACGTCGACCGCGCGTGCGAACTCGCACGCGACGCGTTCGATGCGTACCGCACGCAGCCGCTCGCGGCTCGTGCGGCGTTTCTCGAAGCGATCGCCGATGAAATCGTCGCGCTCGGCGACGTGCTGATCGAGCGCGCGCACGCCGAAACGGGCCTGCCCGTCGCGCGGCTGCAGGGCGAGCGCGGCCGTACCGTCGGCCAGCTCCGGCTGTTCGCGCGTGTCGTGCGCGACGGACGTTTCCTCGCCGCGTCGATCGATCCCGCGCAGCCGGCGCGCACGCCGCTGCCGCGTTCGGACCTGCGGCTGCAGAAAGTCGCGCTCGGGCCCGTCGTCGTGTTCGGCGCGAGCAATTTCCCGCTCGCGTTCTCGGTGGCGGGCGGCGATACCGCGTCGGCGCTCGCGGCCGGCTGCCCGGTGATCGTGAAGGCGCATGAAGCGCACCTCGGCACGTCCGAGCTGGTCGGCCGCGCGATCCGTGCCGCCGTCGCGAAAACCGGCATGCCGGCCGGCGTGTTCTCGCTGCTGGTCGGCCCCGGCCGCGTGATCGGGGCGGCGCTGGTCAGTCATCCGGCGATCCAGGCCGTCGGCTTCACCGGCTCGCGGCAGGGCGGGATGGCGCTCGTGCAGCTCGCGAACGCGCGTCCGCAGCCGATTCCCGTCTATGCGGAAATGAGCAGCATCAATCCGGTCGTGCTGTTCCCGGCCGCGCTGGCCGCGCGCGGCGACGCGATCGCCGCGGGCTTCGTCGATTCGCTGACGCTCGGCGTCGGCCAGTTCTGTACCAATCCGGGCCTCGTGCTCGCGATCGACGGCCCCGATCTCGACCGCTTCGAGACGGTCGCCGCGCAGGCGCTCGCGAAGAAGCCGGCCGGCGTGATGCTCACGCGCGGCATCGCCGATGCGTACCGTCACGGTCGCGGCAAGCTGGCCGAACTGTCGGGCGTGCGCGAAATCGGCTCGGGCGAGGCGGCGCAGACCGACTGCCAGGCGGGCGGCGCGCTGTACGAAGTGGGCGCGCAGGCGTTCCTGGGCGAGCCGGCGTTCAGCCACGAAGTGTTCGGGCCGGCGTCGCTGATCGTGCGCTGTCGCGATCTCGACGAAGTCGCACGCGTGCTCGACGCGCTCGAAGGCCAGTTGACGGCCACGCTGCAGATGGATGCCGACGACAAGCCGCTCGCGCGCCGGCTACTGCCGATCCTCGAGCGCAAGGCCGGGCGCCTGCTGGTCAACGGCTACCCGACCGGCGTCGAGGTGTGTGACGCGATGGTGCACGGCGGGCCGTTCCCCGCGACGTCGAACCCGGCCGTCACGTCGGTCGGTGCGACGGCGATCGAGCGTTTTCTGCGGCCGGTGTGCTATCAGGACTTCCCGGACGACCTGCTGCCCGAAGGGTTGCAGGAAGGCAACCCGCTCGCGATTCCGCGGCTGCGGGACGGCAAGGCGGAGTGACGGGCGGCGGCCCGGCGGCGAACGCCGGGCCGCTCGCCGGATGGGTAAAAACGGAGGCGGCCGGTGGCCGTCTCCGTTTTTTTCAGCGCGGCTTTCCTGTTGGCACCGTTTCTCCTACAGTAGCGAAGCCTCGGACCGTCAGGTCCGCGGGCGAGCCTGAGAGACGCACAAGACCAACAAGGAACCATCCAATGAATATCAGCAAGCGTGGCGACCACCTGTTCGCGGCCGGATTGTGGAAAGCGATCGGCGACGTCGCGAAATCGGTCCGTACCCAGATCGGCGAAACCAGCGAAGGGCGCGTGCTGGCCGACGCGCTGTTCACGCTGCAGCGCGAGCTGGGCGGCAGCGAATTCGACGTGACGATCAACCAGGGGCGGCCCGTCGTGGGCCCCGATCCGCATTCGGTGATCTTCGGCAGGGCCGTCGAGCGCTTCAAGCAAGACATGGAGGCGGTGGTGTTCGCGCTGAAGCACCGCCGCAGCATCGACGGGCCGAACGGCGCGCAGCGCGCCGACGCGCTCACGCAGGCCAACACGCATCTCGCGACGGCGAAGCAGTACGCGATGTTTACCGTCGGGCGCTTCTTCGATGCAGTCGTCGATCGCGACGTGCTGGAACAGATCGTGGGCGCCGAGTCGCCGGCGCGCGGCCGGCCGCTTGCGGCGCGCAAGGGGATCGACGAGACGCAGCACACGCTCACCGGTGTGCGTCAGCGGATCATCGGCGCGATCGCGCAGATGTAATGCAATGGCCGCGCCGGCTCGTCGAGCCGCGCGGCCATCGCGTGAGACGGAGGCGGAGCGGGACGCCCGCGCCGCCGGCGAACCCGCTTACTGCGGGCCCATCTTCCTGATCAGCACGTCGAGCTCGGCCGCTTCGGCTTCGGTGAGATCGACGAGCGGTGCGCGCACCGGGCCCGCATCGTGGCCGACGAGCTTCGCGCCCGCCTTCACGATGCTGACCGCGTAGCCCGCGCGGCGATTGCGGATCTTCAGGTACGGCAGGAAGAACTCGTCGATCAGGCGGCCGACCGTCGCGTGGTCGTCCTTCGCGATCGCTTCGTAGAACGCCATCGCCGTCTTCGGGATGAAGTTGAACACGGCCGACGAATACACCGGCACGCCGAGCGCCTTGTACGCGGCGGCATAGACTTCGGCCGTCGGCAGGCCGCCGAGGTACGCAAAGCGATCGCCGAGGCGGCGGCGGATCGTGACCATGCTCTCGATTTCACCGACGCCGTCCTTGAAGCCGATCAGGTTCGGGCAACGGTCGGCGAGGCGCTCGAGCATGTCCGCATTCAGCTTCGAATTCGCGCGGTTGTACACCACGACGCCGATCTTCAGCGCGCGGCACACCTGCTCGACGTGGTCGGCGATCCCTTCCTGGCTTGCTTCGGTCAGGTAGTGCGGCATCAGCAGCACGCCGCTCGCGCCGAGGCGCTCGGCCTCCTGCGCATATTCGATCGCGACGCGCGTCGCGCCGCCCGCGCCGGCGAGGATCGGCACCTTGCCCTTGCAGGTTTCCGTCGCGACGCGGATCACGTCCGAATACTCGCGCTGCGTGAGCGAGAAGAATTCGCCGGTGCCGCCGGCCGCGAACAGCGCGCTCGCGCCGTACGGCGCCAGCCATTCCAGGCGCTCGGCATAGGTGCTCGGACGGAAGCTGCCGTCGGCGTCGAAATCCGTCAGCGGAAACGACAGCAGGCCGTGGGAGATGATCTGTTTGAGTTCTTGCGGTGAAGTCATGGTTGGGGTCGTCCGTCTAGCGCGAGTGCTGGTTCGTCGGGAACGGCATACGAGCCGAATTGGCGATGTCGTTGTATGTCATCGTACAACGCAAGAAAGAGCGACGCAAGCGGTTTGCTGGCGGGTCAAGGGTAGGGTCTTTCCGGATAAGGGTTTACGCAGCATCGTCGAGTGAGGTTGAATGTCGTATGATGACTAACGATATCGCAGAATGCTTCCAGGAATTCCGATGACTGCTTCCCCGCTCTACATCCGCGTGCATCCGGACGACAACGTCGCGATCGTCGTCAACGACGGCGGTTTGCCCGAAGGCGCGACGTTCGCCGACGGGCTGACGCTGTGCGAAGGCGTGCCGCAAGGACACAAGGTCGCGCTTGTCGACCTCGCGGCCGGCGACCCGGTCGTGCGCTACAACGTGGTGATCGGCTATGCGCTGACCGACCTGCGCCGCGGCAGCTGGGTCAACGAGCGCACGATGCGCATGCCCGAGCCGCCGGGCCTCGACGACCTGCCGCTCGCGACGCGTGCCGCGCCGCCGCTCGAGCCGCTCGAAGGCTATACGTTCGAGGGTTTCCGCAACGCCGACGGTTCGGTCGGCACGCGCAACATCCTCGCGATCACGACGACCGTGCAATGCGTGTCGGGCGTCGTCGAACATGCGGTGAAGCGGATCAAGGACGAACTGCTGCCGCGCTACCCGAACGTCGACGACGTGGTCGGGCTCGAACATACGTATGGCTGCGGCGTCGCGATCGATGCGCCGGACGCCGACATCCCGATCCGCACGCTGCGCAACATCAGCCTGAATCCGAATTTCGGCGGCGAAGTGATGACCGTGAGCCTCGGCTGCGAGAAGCTGCAGCCCGAGCGTCTGCTGCCGCCGGGCGCGATCCCGGTGACCGCCGACGGCGCGACCGGCAACGGCGGCGTCGTGTGCCTGCAGGATGCCGCGCACGTCGGCTTCAATTCGATGATCGACTCGATCATGAAGATGGCCGAATCGCATCTCGAGCGGCTCAACCGCCGCCGTCGCGAGACGTGTCCCGCGTCGGATCTCGTCGTCGGCGTGCAGTGCGGCGGCAGCGACGCGTTCTCGGGGCTCACCGCGAACCCGGCGGTCGGCTTCGCGGCCGACCTGCTGGTGCGTGCGGGTGCAACGATCATGTTCTCGGAAGTGACCGAAGTGCGCGACGGCGTCGCGCAGCTCACGTCGCGCGCGGCGAACGAGGACGTCGCCCGCGAGATCATTCGCGAGATGGACTGGTACGACCGCTACCTGCAGCGCGGCCGCGTCGACCGCAGCGCGAACACGACGCCGGGCAACAAGAAGGGCGGGCTGTCGAACATCGTCGAGAAAGCGATGGGGTCGATCGTGAAGTCGGGCAGCGCGCCGATCGCCGGCGTCGTGCGTCCCGGCGATCGGGCGCGGCAGAAGGGGCTGCTGTACGCGGCGACGCCCGCGAGCGATTTCATCTGCGGCACGCTGCAGCTCGCGGCGGGGATGAACCTGCACATTTTCACGACCGGCCGCGGCACGCCGTACGGCCTCGCGCAGGTGCCGGTGATCAAGGTCGCGACGCGCAGCGATCTCGCGCGCCGCTGGCACGACCTGATGGATCTCGACGCCGGGCAGATCGCGACCGGCGCGGCGACGATCGAGGACACGGGCTGGGAATTGTTCCGGCTGATGCTCGACGTCGCCAGCGGCAAGCGCCGCACGTGGGCCGAGCAATGGAAGCTCGCGAATGCGCTGACGCTGTTCAATCCGGCGCCGGTGACCTGATACGTGCGGGTGGTAGCGGCAAGACGATGCGGGCGCCTTCGGGCGCCCGTTTTCTTTTGGGGCGGCGCACGCGCGATTTCCTTACCTCGCACGTAATCGACCGTCCGCGCGCGCCCGGCGACGATAGCGGCACGCGGACCCGAAACGTCCGCGACATCGTCCACCGACACAAGGAGCCTCGCCATGAACACCGCTCAATCCGCTTCGTCCGTCCACGCCGACCTGGTCGACCGCTACTTCGACGCGTGGAACGAACCCGACGTCGCGCGCCGCCGCGCGCTGATCGACGCGACCTACGCGAGCGACGCGGCCTATCGCGATCCGCTGATGGCCGGCGACGGCCACGCGGGCATCGATACGATGATCGCCGCCGTGCAGCAACGTTTCCCCGCGTACCGCTTCCGCCGCACGACTGACGTCGACGCGTTCGGCCAGCATCTGCGGTTCTCGTGGGCGCTCGTGTCGCCCGACGGCGCGGCGATCGTGAAGGGCTCGGACTTCGGCACCGTCGACGCATCGGGCCGCCTCGCATCGGTCACGGGTTTCATCGACGAAATGCCGGCCGCGGCGTCGTGACGCGAACGGCACATGCGCAGCGGCCGCCGGGATCGGGTAACGTTATGCGATTCGTTCCTGATCCCGGAGACTAGCCGACATGCTGAAGAATCTCGACCCGCTGCTGCACGCCGACATCCTGCACACGCTGCGCGCGATGGGCCACGGTGACGAAATCGCGATCTGCGATGCGAATTTCCCGGCGGAATCCGTCGCGGAGCACACGGTGGTCGGCCGCGCGCTGCGGATCGACGGCGCCGATTCGGCGCGCGTCGTGCGCGCGGTGCTGTCCGTGCTGCCGCTCGATACGTTCGTCGACACGCCCGCATGGCGGATGGAAGTCGTCGGCGACGCGGCCGCGGTGCCGCCCGTGCAGCGCGAAGTGCAGGCCGAGATCGACCGCGCGGAAGGGCGCGCGGTGCCGCTCGCCGGCATCGACCGTTTCGCGTTCTACGAGCGCGCGCAGCAGGCGTATGCGGTGATCGTCACCGGCGAAACGCGCGGCTACGGCTGCTTCATCTTCAAGAAGGGCGTGCTGTTGAGCGACGCGGGCTAAACGCATTTTTTCCACGCGTCGGGCCGCGGGCGTCGCCGCCGCAGTGTAAAGATTTGCTACAACCTTTTTCTTGGACACCGCGGAAAGACCCTCTATGCTGGCCCATTTGCCGCGCGCCCTGCCGGGCCGCGCGGCCGGCCGAATTGCATACGAGGAGAGAGGCATGACGCGTACCGTCGATTCCGGCGTCATTTTTTTCGCACGCCTGGCGCTGGCGGCGTTGTTCTTGTGGGGCGGCATCATGAAGCTGCTCGGCTACAGCGACTTCGTCGCGTATCTGCACGGGATGAACGTGCCCTATCAGCAGGTCGTCGCGCCGATCGTCGTCGCGATCGAGGGGCTCGGCGGCCTGCTGCTGATCGTCGGCTACAAGGTACGGCCGCTCGCGTTGCTGATGGCGGTCTACACGATCGCGACCGCGATGGTCGGGCACAATTTCTGGGACGCGACGAACGCGGCCGTCCAGCACGACATGGTGATTCACTTCTGGAAGAACGTCGCGATCGCCGGCGGGTTCCTGCTGCTGTTCGTCACGGGCGCAGGCGGCGCGAGCATCGACGCGCTGCGCCGGCCGAGTTCGTCGTACGGCGTGCTGCGTTGAGCTAAGCCAATTCGCGCCGCGACGCCGGCGCCGACGCAAAACAAAAGGGCCGAATCCCACACGCCGCGGGATTCGGCCCTTCGTTCATCCGGCCGGCGCGTGCGTGCCGACGTTCAGCGTGCGTCCTTCACATCCTTCGCATCCTTCGAGAACTGCACGGCGATCGCGCCCAGCACGCAGATTGCCGCGACGTACACGACCGGCGCGAGCGGATTCGACTTCATCATCAGCGACACGATCACCGGCGTGAGGCCGCCGAAGATCGCATACGCGACGTTGTACGAGAACGAGATGCCCGAGAAGCGCACGACGGCCGGGAAGCTCTTGACCATCACGAACGGCACCGCGCCGATCGTGCCGACCATGAAGCCCGCGATCCCGTAGTAGAGCGGCAGCGTCGATGCATCGGCCGCGACCTGCGCGAACAGCAGGTAGTAGCACGCGGCCAGCCCGAGCCCGCCGATGCCGAGCACGCGCTTCGCGCCGATCCAGCCCGCGAGCGAACCCGCGGTGATGCAGCCGGCCGTCAGGCACAGCGTCGCGACGCTGTTCGCGAACAGCGTCGTCGCGGGCGTCAGGTGGAACTGCTTTTGCAGCAGCGCGGGCGTCATCAGGATCACGACGACGATCGCGGCCGACAGCATCCACGTGAGCAGCATCGACACGATCACCGCGCGGCCGTGGTCGCGCAGCACCGCCTTCAGCGGAATCTCGGCCGCGAGCGCCTTCTTCGCCTTCATCTCGGCGAACACCGGCGTTTCATGCAGCCAGCGGCGCAGGTACACCGAGAACAGCCCGAACACGCCGCCGAGCAGGAACGGGATGCGCCATGCGAACGCACCGACTTCGGCCGTCGAGTAGCGGCTGTTGATGCCGGCCGCGACGAGCGAGCCGAGCAGGATGCCGGCCGTGAGACCCGCGGTCAGCGTGCCGCACGCATAGCCGATATGGCGCGACGGCACGTGCTCGGACACGAACACCCACGCGCCCGGCACTTCGCCGCCGACCGCCGCGCCCTGCAGCACGCGGAACAGCAGCAGCAACACCGGCGCGAGGATGCCGATCGTGTCGTAGGTCGGCAGCAGGCCCATCAGCAGCGTCGGCACCGACATCATCAGCACGCTCAGCGTGAACATCCGCTTGCGGCCGAACAGGTCGCCGAAGTGCGCCATGATCACGCCGCCGAGCGGGCGCGCGAGGTAGCCGGCCGCGAAGATGCCGAACGTCTGCAACTGGCGCAGCCAGTCGGGAATGTCGTGCGGGAAGAACAGCTGCCCTATCGCCGGCGCGAAGAACACGAAGATGATGAAGTCGTAGAACTCGAGGGCGCCGCCGAGTGCGGCAAGGCCAAGGGTCTTGTAGTCGCTGCGCGTGAGCGCGCGTTCGGCGGCGCGAGGCACGCCGCTCAATTCGGAAGCTTGCATGGTCAGGACGATCGGTATTCGAATGTTGTTGTCGGTGCTGCGTCTCCAGGGCCCGCTTTTCGGCATGGACTGACAAGGCGCGGCTTGCGTCGTCGAAGCGTGCGGCGTGCCGGGTGGGGCGCGCAACACGCGCCGCCGCACCGGGATGGGGCACGGCGGAGACGAAGCGTCAAAGCGGGTGGGGGGATTCTACAGGAGCGCGAAATGCCTGCGCGCGGGCGCGCGCCGAGGACGGCTTCGGACCGGGCGGCCGAAGCGCGCGCGGCGCGGGCGGCCGGTGAGCCGCTGGCGCGCCGCGCGGGAAGGGGTGCGTATCAGTTGCCGGCGATCGTATCGACCGGCTTGAACGCGCCGCGCTCGACCTTGTAGATCGTCACCGGCGCATCCTTCAGGTCGCCCTTCGCGTCGTACGCGATGCTCGGGGCCGACACACCCTTGATCGACACCTTGCCGAGGTACGGCGTGTACACCTTCGGGTCGGTCGAGTTCGCGTCCTTCATCGCGGTGAGCAGCGCGATCGTGCCGTCGTACGAATACGGCGAGTAGGTGATCACGTCTTCGTTGAAGCGCGCCTTGTAGCGGGCCGCGTAGCCGGAGAAGCCCGGCATCTTTTCCTTCGGCAGGCCGCCCATGTAGACGATCGCGCCTTCGGCCGCGTCGCCGCCGACCTTCAGGAACGTCGGCGAGCGCGACATTTCGCCCGTCACGAAGGCCGACTTCATCCCGAGCTGGCGCATCTTGCGGATCATCGGCGACGATTGCGCATCGCCGCCGCCGTAGAAGATCGCGTCCGGATTCATGCCCTTCAGGTTGGTCAGGATCGCGGAGAAATCGAGCGCCTTGTCGTTCGTGAAGTCGCGCTTGACGATCGTGCCGCCGGCTGCTTCCACGGCCTTCGCGAATTCGTCCGCGATGCCCTGGCCGTAGGCCGTGCGGTCGTCGATGATCGCGATGCGCTTGAAGCGCAGCGTCTTCACCGCGTACGTGCCGACGATGCGGCCCGCCTGCGCGTCGCTCGTCAGCAGCCGGTAGGTCGTCTTGTAGCCGCGCGCCGTGTATTGCGGCGACGTCGCCATCGAGATCTGCGGCAGCCCCGCGCGATCGTACAGGTCGGACGCCGGAATGCTGGTGCCCGAGTTGAAGTGGCCGATGATCCCGCGGACGTTGTCGTCGATCAGTCGCTGCGCGACGGTGGTGCCGGTGCGCGGGTCGGCCTGGTCGTCCTGCGAGTCGAGCTGGAACGTGACGGGCTTGCCGCCGATCGTCGGATGCGTCGCGTTGAAATCGGCGATCGCGAGCTGCACGCCCTTCTGCATGTCCGTGCCGTAATTCGACTGCGGGCCGGTCAGCGGTGCGGCGAAACCGATCTTGACGACGTCGGCGGCGATGGCGTGCGCGCCCGACAGTGCGCAGGCGGCGGCCAGCGCGACGTGCGATACCTTCAGCTTCACTTTCACTTCCCCTTGATGGCGTGGTTGGGCCGCCGCCGGCATGCGGGCCGGCGCCGGTAAACCGGGCGAGACGGTTCGATCCGCAGGCCGATGCGCAGCGGCGATGCGTGCTCGCCGCGTACTGCGTGTGCTATGCCGGAATCGGCGTGCGCGACGGCGGATGCGACAGGTCGTGCGTGCCGATTGCGGCAGCGGCGGGATGTCGTCTCGTGACCGTGAAGCGAAGTCTAGATAGCGAAAATGCGTGCGTCTTGCGCGTTCGATGCGTGGCCGGCGACGATATCGGCATATCGTCGATTACCCTGATATATGCCGAAATCGTCATGGCGGATGCGCAAACCCGCCAAGACGCGGGTCGCCGGCATTTTTAGGATGGCGGATTCGGGGGCGTGCTGGCAGTGTGTCGATGTGCTGCGCCGGCCGCGGCGAAAGCGGAACCTTCGCCGGCGCCGCACGCGCTTCGCAGTAGTTGTGTGCGCAACCTGTGCGGCTGACCGATGCGGCCGATCGCGACGCACGATGCAACCGGCCGCCGCCTTGCCCGCCCCGCGTTCGGCGCGACGCGAACGAAGGGGCGCTCCTATAATCGACGCCATCCGCCACTCGCTTCGCGGTTGCCGGGATGACGACCTTGCTTGCCGTACCGCCCATGAGCCTGTCCGACACGTTGCGCTACCAGCCCGACAACGCCGATCTCGGCGCGATGCTCGTGCATTTCCGCCTGCTCGAACCGGTGTTCGATGCGCTGCCGGACGTCGCGTTCTTCGTGAAGGATGCGAGCGGCCGCTACGCGATCGTCAATCGCACGCTGGCGATGCGCTGCGGCTACAAGGACAAGCGCGACCTGCTCGGCAAGACGGCCGACGAGGTGTTTCCGCGTCGCTTCGGCCGCAGCTATTTCGAGCAGGACATGGCGACGATCAACGCCGGCCAGCAACTGATGGACCAGCTCGAGCTGCACCTGTATCCGGGCCGCCAGCCGGGCTGGTGCCTGACCTGCAAGGAGCCGCTGCGCGACGCCGCGGGCCGGGTGGTCGGCCTCGCGGGCATCTCGCGCGACCTGAAGGCGCACGAGGGATCGCACCCGGCCTACAGCCGGCTCGCCGACGTGGTCCAGCACATCCAGGATCATTACGTGCAGCCGCTGAACCTGAAGCAGCTCGCGCAGATGGCCGGGATGTCGGTCGCGCAGCTCGAACGCTACTTCCACAAGGTGTTCCACCTGACGCCGCGCCAGGTGCTGCTGAAGACGCGGCTCGACGCGGCCACCGCGCTGCTCGTCACGCACGACAAGGTGACCGACGTCGCCGCGCTGTGCGGCTACACGGATCACAGCGCGTTCACGCGCCAGTTCAAGGCGACGGTCGGCGTGACGCCGACGGAATACCGGTTGATGCTGCAGGAGCGGGCGGGGTGACGCAACTCGCCGGCGTGGCCGGCGCGTCGCGGGGATCGGGGTAAGGCGGGGAAGCGGGAGAAGGGGGGAAACGGCGGCTTAGCGGTAGCCGAGCCCTTTCAGGACGGCCGTGCCGTCTTCGGTCAGCCGGAAGCTCGGGGCCGTATCGGGGTCGAGCTTGACCATTTCGACGAGGCCGGCTTCCTGCAGCGCGGGCAATTCGGGTTTGGCGTTCGCGCCGATCGGTGCATGCAGCAGCACGAGCAGCGTCGCGATTTCGTGATGACTGAGCAGGCGGCGCAGCATCGTCTTCTTTGCAGGGGGCGCGGCCGGGCGGCCCGCGGGTGCTTCTACGGCGCTCATCGCTTTCCTCCTTTTCGAGATGACCATCGGGTACTGGTTGCGGATGGTGCCGTCGAAGACTTAAGCGATTCTTAAAACCGTGGCGGACGGCGCAATGCTGCGCTGCGGTACGGGTTACGGGATGTAACGCCAGACGCCGCGTAGCTTCCCCGCTGATCGAGGCCGGCCGTGCGGGCGGGCCTTCGGCGGTGCGATTCACCACGATGGTGCGGGTGAAAGGTGGGCCGCCCGAATGGTCGCCGAATCGCTTGCGTGGTCCGGCCCCAACTCCGCTTCGCGTCCTTTCCTTATTTCCTGCGCTGCGCCTGCGCGGCGAGCCGCACGGCCGCATTCGCCGCGCCATAGCCGTCGTATCCGCCGCGCCGCTCGACGATCTCCAGCGAGAAGCGGTTGTCGACCAGCTCCGTATACGCATGCAGGAATTCGCCGCCGTGCTCGTCGCGGTCGTACAGCAGGTGATGCGCGCTCAGCGTGTCGATCAGTTCGTTCGGCAGCGCGTAGCGCGCGGCGAGATCGTCGTAGTAGTTGGCCGGAATCCGCAGGAACGGCACGCCGTCGGCCGCGAACGCGGCGACCGTCTTCACGATGTCGTCGGTGCGGAACGCGACGTGGTTCAGCCCGGTGCCGTGGTAGCGGTCGAGCGATTCGGCGACGGCCGTATGGCGGTCGACCGACGCGTTCAGCGCGATCCGCACCGAGCCGTCGGCGCTGCGCACCGCGCGGCTGCGCATCAGCCCGTACGGGTCGGGCACGAGCCAGCTGCGCTCGGCCTCGAAGCCGAACGCCGTCTTGAAGAACAGGATCCAGGTGTCGAGCGCGTCGGCCGGCAGCGCGAGGCACACGTGATCGATGCCCGTCAGCGGGCCGACTTCGCTCGGGCCGTCGATGTCGGTCAGCACGAAGTCCGATTCATATAGCGTGGGCGTATCCGGCGCCTCGTCGACGAAATATTCGAGGCTGCCGTCCGGCGCCTTCACGCTCGGCAGCACACGCTCGTTCGGCCCGACCCGGCCGGAGAACGGCGCGTACCCGAAGCCGGCCGCGCGTTCGAACGCCACTTTGGCATCGTCGACGCGGAATGCCGACGCGCACAGCGACAGCCCGTGCTGCTGGAAGAACGCATCGGCGAACGAGTCGCGCTCGGCGTTCAGCACGATCGACGCGGCGCCGTGCTGGAACAGCGTCACGTCCTTCGAGCGATGCCGGCCGGCGAGCCGGAAGCGCATCCGGCCGAGCCATTCGCCGACGGTCGCCGCCGCCGGTGCGTCGACCGCGAATTCGATGAACTGGAACCCGACGTGCGCGGGCGGCGCGGGCGGCGCGAACAGCGGCTGGCTGGCGGCCGGCGTGCGACCGTCCTGCGCGAGCCGCGCGCGCGTCAGGTCTTCCAGATAGAGCAGCGAGCGATGGCCGTCGGCGGCCGTGAGCGCGGTCGGCGCCGCGCGGAAGCCGTCGTTGAAGATCTCGAGCGACAGCGGCCCCGTATAGCCCGACTCGATCACGCGCGCGGTGAAGCGCGCCAGGTCGAAGTCGCCCTGGCCCGGGAACGAGCGGTAGTGGCGGCTCCATTCGAGCACGTCCATCACGAGCTTCGGCGCGTCGGCGATCTGCACGAAGGCGATCCGGTCGCCGGGGATGTCGGCGATCGCGTCCGGCGAATCGTCGAGCGACAGCGTGTGGAAACTGTCGAGCGCCAGGCCGAGGTGCGGGCTGTTCACCGCGTTCACGAGCTTCCACGCGTGGCCGTACCGCTTCACGACGCGGCCCCACGCGAGCGCTTCGTACGCGGCCACCACGCCGGCCTGCCGCGCGGCTTCGGCGAGCACGCCGAGCTGGTCGACGAGCAGCCCGTCGTCCGCGATCGTGTCGGCCGCCACACTGCTGCAGACGAGGATGCGGTCGGTGCCGAGTGCATGCATCACGTCGAACTTGCGCTTGATCCGGTCGAGATTGCGCGCGAGCTGGGCCGCGCTCACGCCCTCGAAGTCGCGAAACGGCTGGAACAGCACGATGTCGAGGCCGAGGTCGGCGGCCATGCGCCGGACGTCGGCCGGCGATCCGTCGAAGTAGACGAGATCGTTTTCGAAGATTTCGACGCCGTCGAAGCCCGCGGCCTGGACGGCGGCGAGCTTCTCGGCGAGCGTGCCGGACAGTGACACGGTGGCGATCGAGCGCTGCATGGGCGTTTCCTGCGGATGAACGGGGCATGGCGCCGGTCGAACCGGCCCTGAATGAACCAGTCGTTGAGTTCCGTACGCGCGCCATATCCCGAATTTACTGGGTTAGTGATGCGTATTGTACAAACTAACTAGGTGGTACAAATTAGCGAAAACCCGAAAAGACAGCCCGCGTGCACGGGCGCACACTAGCGCCAAATTCCGATGTCTTCGGGGCGGCGCCGATCCTGGTCTGCCCCTGTTTCAGGAGCAGAAACACGATGAGCAAGCACAAGGTGCTGGTGCTGAACGGCCCGAACCTCAATCTGCTGGGCACCCGCGAGCCCCATATCTACGGCGCGGAAACGCTCGCCGATCTCGAGCAGCGCTGCCGCACGGCGGCGGAAGGGCTCGGGCTGGAAATCGAGTTTCGCCAGTCGAACGCCGAGCACCAGCTGATCGACTGGCTGCATGCCGCGCGTCACGACACGCACGGCATCGTGATCAACCCGGCCGCCTATACGCACACGTCGGTCGCGCTGGCCGACGCGCTTTCCGCGATCGCGAAGCCGGTGATCGAGGTGCATATCTCGAACGTCCATCGCCGCGAAGCGTTTCGCCACCATTCGTATATCTCGGCGATCGCCGAAGCCGTGATCTGCGGCTGCGGTACCGAAGGCTATGTGTTCGCGTTGCAGCGCCTGGCGACGCTGTTCGCGCAGGGGGCCGCCCGATGAGCCGCCCGTCGTTTCTGATCGGCCTGATCGGCCAGGGCATCGGCGGTTCGCTGTCGCCCGCGATGCACGAGGAAGAGGGCTTCCGCCAGGGCTTCGGCTACGTGTACCGGCGCATCGATCTCGATGCGCTTGGCGTGACCGTCGACGCACTGCCGCAACTGCTCGAGGCCGCGCAGCGGATGGGCTACAACGGGCTGAACATCACGCATCCGTGCAAGCAGCGCGTGATCGAGCACCTCGACGCGCTGTCGGACGACGCGCGTGCGCTCGGCGCGGTGAACACCGTGCTGTTCAAGGACGGCAAGCGGATCGGCCACAACACCGACTGGTCGGGCTTTGCGAAATCGTTCCGCCGCGGGCTGCCGGACGCGAAGCTCGACCGCGTCGTCCAGCTCGGCGCGGGCGGCGCGGGCGCGGCCGTCGCGCACGCCGCGCTGCAGATGGGCGCGGCTGAACTGACGATTTTCGACGTCGACGGCACGCGCGCCACCGCGCTGGCGGGCGAATTGCAGCAGCGCTTCCCTGCCGCCCGGGTCACGCCGGGCAGCGATCTCGCGGCCGCGATGCGCGCAGCGACCGGCCTGATCCACTGCACGCCGACCGGCATGGCCAAGCATCCGGGCCTGCCGCTGCCGGCCGAACTGCTCCACGCAGGCATGTGGGTGGCCGACATCGTGTATTTCCCGCTCGAAACCGAACTGATCCACGCCGCGCGCGCGGCCGGCTGCGCGACGCTGCCGGGCGGCGGGATGGCCGTGTACCAGGCCGTCGACGCGTTCGAGCTCTTCACCGGGCGCACGCCCGACGCCGAGCGGATGTTCGATCACTTTCAGTCGCTCGTCGCGCGCTGACCCCCTTGCAGACACAGAAAGAGAGACAGGAGACGACCATGCAACACACCACCCACACGAGCGCCGCGCCGGCGCAGGCGGCCGGCACGGTCCGGCGCACGTCGGCGCGCTACAAGATCCTCGCGCTGCTCGCGATCGGCACGATGATCAACTATC
This sequence comes from Burkholderia sp. 9779_493, assembly GCF_015712215.1. Lineage (NCBI taxonomy): Bacteria > Pseudomonadati > Pseudomonadota > Betaproteobacteria > Burkholderiales > Burkholderiaceae > Burkholderia > Burkholderia sp. 9779_493. Next base: position 10,373 of record NZ_JACCQA010000044.1, on the reverse strand, counting down.
TCGACCGCACTGTGCTGGGCGTGGCGGCGCCGCAGCTCACCAAGGAGCTCGGCATCAACGCGGCCGTGATGGGCGTCATGTTCTCCGCGTTTTCGTGGACGTACGTGGCGATGCAGGTGCCCGGCGGCTTGTTCCTCGACCGCTTCGGCAGCAAGATCACCTACTACTGGTCGATGACGCTGTGGTCGCTGTGCACGTTCCTGCAAGGCTTCGTGCCGGGCGTCGCGACGTTGCTCGCGTGCCGGCTCGGTCTCGGCGTGACGGAAGCGCCGTGCTTCCCGACCAACAGCCGCGTCGTCGCGACGTGGTTCCCGCAGAACGAACGCGCGATGGCGACCGGCACCTACACCGTCGGCGAGTACATCGGCCTCGCGTTCTTCAGCCCGGTGCTGTTCGCGTTGATGGGCGCGTTCGGCTGGCGCTCGCTGTTCTGGGTGGTCGGTGCGGTCGGCATCGTGTTCGGCCTAGTCTGGTGGAAGTTCTACCACGAGCCGCGCAACCACCCGGGCGCGAATTCGGCGGAACTGGCCTATATCGAAGCGGGCGGCGGTCTCGTGCACGGTGCGCGCAAGGACGGCGACAAGAGCGGCAAGCCGGCGCAGGCCAAGTTCAGCTGGTCGATGGTCGGCCAACTGGTGAAGAAGCGCCAGCTCGCGGGCATCTGCCTCGGCCAGTTCGCCGGCAATTCGACGCTCGTATTCTTCCTGACCTGGTTCCCGACCTATCTGGCAACCGAGCGCCACATGGGCTGGCTGAAGATCGGCTTCTTCGCGGTGATGCCGTTCATCGCCGCGTCGGTCGGCGTGATGTTCGGCGGGATCTTCTCCGACTGGCTGCTGCGCCGCGGCAAGTCCGCGAACCTCGCGCGCAAGCTGCCGATCATCGCGGGCCTGCTGCTCGCGTCGACAATCATTCTCGCGAACTACGTGCAGAGCAACGAGGCGGTGATCGCGATCATGTCGGTCGCGTTCTTCGCGCAGGGGATGGCCGCGCTCGGCTGGACGCTCGTGTCGGACATCGCGCCGGACGGCCTGCTCGGCGTGACGGGCGGCATCTTCAACTTCGCGGCGAACCTGGCGGGCATCGTCACGCCGCTCGTGGTCGGCTTCATCGTCGCGTCGACCGGCTCGTTCGTCGGCGCGCTCGTGTTCATCGGCGTGATCGCGCTGGTCGGTGCGCTGTCGTACATCTTCGTCGTCGGCGACATCAAGCGGATCGAGCTGTAAGCACCGGCTCCACGCACACTCGGTGCGTTCGCCCGGCGGCCGGTTGGCCGCCGGGTTTTTTGTTTGCGCGTGCCGACCGGTCGGCACATACCTCGCTTCATGCGGGCTGCATCGCGATGCCGAGCGATTCGATTGCCTGCGCGATCGCGGCGACCGCCCGCCGGATATCGCCCGCATCGATCGCGCCGATGCAGCCGACGCGGAACGTCTCGAGCCGCGTCAGTTTGCCCGGATACAGGATGAAGCCCGCGTCGCGCACCGCGTCGTAGAAACGGCGGAAATCGTAGGCTGGATGGTCGGGCGCGTGAAACGTGACGATCACCGGCGCCTGCACGCTCGCGTCGAGGAACGGCACGAAACCGAGCGCGCGCATCGATTCGACCAGCGTCCGGCAGTTGTCCGCATAGCGCGCGCCGCGCGCCGGCTGGCCGCCCTCGGCGAAGTACTGGTCGAGCGCGGCGCGCAGTGCGGCAATCACGTGCGTCGGCGGCGTGAAGCGCCATTGCCCCGTCCTGCGCAGGTACGCGTACTGGTCGTGGAGATCGAGTGCGAGCGAGGGCGAGTTGCCTTCGCTCGCGTCGAGCGCGTCGCGCCGCACGATCGCGAATCCCATTCCCGGCACGCCTTCGAGACATTTGCCGCTGGCCGAGATCAGCGCGTCGATGCCGCTGTCCGCCAGCGCGATCGGCAGCGCGCCGAACGAACTCATCGCATCGACGATCAGCCGCTTGCCGTGCCGCCGGCACGCGGCCGCGATCGCGTCGAGCGGATTCAGGATCCCGGCGCTCGTTTCCAGGTGCACGAGCGCGACGTGCGTGATGCGCGGCTCGCGCGCGAACGCAGCCTCAATGGCCGCCGCGTCGACGGCCGCGTCTTCGCCGAACGGCAGCGCGATCGCGTCGATACCGAGCCGGCCGAGAATTTTCAGGATGCGCGCGCAATACGCGCCGTTCTCGGGCACCAGCACGACGCCGTCGCGCGGCACCAGCGTGCCGAGCGCGGCTTCGACCGAGAACGTGCCGCTACCCTGCATCGGCACGCATACGTACTCGTCTCCGCCATGCGCGATGGCGACGAGATCCGCGCAGACGCTGGCCGTCAGCTGGTTGAAAGCGGCATCCCACGACCCCCAGTCATGTTGCATTGCGTGGCGTGTTGTGGCGGACGTGGTGAGCGGGCCGGGCGTGAGCAGGATTGGGTCGGGCATGGCTTTTGTCTCCAGCAAAGGGCGAACGAAACACCGGACGGCATTTCCGAATGACTTGCATGATAGTGGCAAAATGTGTCATTTTTTGGAAATTGTGGCATTCGTCACGGCTTTGTCATCGAACGCTGTGATCCTTCGGTTGCCGCGCGACACCCAGCCTGAGCGCGGTAGCGAGGCGGGCCGCCAGGCGGCTCGCCCGAAGACAACAGGAGAGCCGGATCGTGCCCCGGCCGTTTGGTGTTCCGCCTACGGAGAAGTGAGATGACACTGCAGAAACCCTCGCGCGCCGCCGCCGGCGCGTTCCGCAAACTCGCGCTGGCCGCCTGCGCCGCCGGTCTGCTGCAAGGCGCCGCGATGCCGGCGCATGCGGCAAAAGCGGTCGTGCTGTACACGGCGGACGGCCTCGAGAACCTCTATCGCGACGTGCTGCCGGCTTTCGAGAAGAAGGAAGGCGTGAAGGTCAACATCGTGACGGCGGGCAGCGGCGAGGTGGTGAACCGCGCGAACATCGAGAAGAATTCCCCGAAGGCCGACGTGATCGTCACGCTGCCGCCGTTCATCCAGCAAGCCGGCCAGATGGGCCTGCTGCAGCCGTACCAGAGCGTGAACTACAAGAACGTGCCGGCCATCGCGAAGGCCGAGGACGGCACCTGGGCGACGTTCGTGAACAACTACTTCTCGTTCGCGATCAACCCGGACGTCGTGAAGAACCAGCCGAAGACGTTCGCCGACCTGCTCGCGCCGGCCTACGCCGGCAAGGTCGCGTACTCGAACCCGGCCACGGCCGGCGACGGGATGGCCGTGCTGATCCTGACGACGTCGCTGATGGGCGAGGACAAGGCGTTCGACTATCTCGCGAAGCTGTCGCAGAGCGTGAAGTTCCACACGAAGGGCACGGGCTACCTGAACGTGCTGCTGTCGCGTAACGAGATCAGCGTCGCGAACGGCGACCTGCAGATGGACCTCGACGATGCCGAACACGGCGCGCTGTCCATCAAGCCGATCTTCCTGGCCGCGAAGGACGGCGACCAGCCGACCACGTTCCAGCTCCCGTACGGCATCGGCCTGATCAAGAGCGGCCCGAACCAGGACGCCGGCCGGAAGCTGATCGACTACCTGATGTCGACGGAAGTGCAGTCGAAGGTGCCGGACATGTACGGCATCCCGGGCCGCACCGACGTGCCGCTGGCCGGCAAGAACGGCGAAGCGGTCAAGAAGGCGATCGCGGGTGTGAAGCTGATTCCGGTCGACTGGACCCAGGTGATGGCGAAGAAGCCGGTGTGGATCGAGCGCTGGAAGAAGGACGTGATCGGCAGCTCGGGCAAGCAGCTCGACGTCGTCAAGCCGAAGTGATCGGCGCACGCCGCCTGTATTCGCGAGCAAGAGGATGAACCCGGTGGAAACCACCCTGACCCATCCCGGCGCATTCGGCGCCGCCGAACCGCACGCGACGCTGCGGTCCGGCGCGCCGGGCGGCGTGCAGATCGAGCATCTGAGCGTGCGCTACGGCGCGCGCACGGTGCTGGAGGATCTGTCGCTGTCGATCGGCGCCGGTGAATTTCTGACCGTGCTCGGCAAGAGCGGTTGCGGCAAGACCACGCTGCTGCGCTTCATCGCCGGGTTCGTGAAGGCCGACGGCCTGACCGGCACGCTGACCGTTGCCGGACGCGACCTGACCTATGCGCCGCCGCACAAGCGCAACCTCGGTCTGCTGTTCCAGAATTACGCGTTGTTCCCGCACCTGTCGGTGTTCGAGAACGTCGCATTCGGGCTGCGCGCGCGTGGCATGGCGTCGTCGGAAGTGACGCGCCGCGTCGCCGATGCGCTGAAGCTCGTGCAGCTCGGCGACGCGGGTCACCATCTGCCCGCGCAACTGTCGGGCGGGATGCAGCAGCGCGTCGCGCTGGCCCGCGCGCTGGTGATCGAGCCCGACGTGCTGCTGCTCGACGAGCCGCTGTCGGCGCTCGACGCCAACCTGCGCGCGTCGGTGCGCAGCGAACTTAAGGCGCTGCACGAGCGCCTGCCGAACCTGACCGTCGTCTGCGTGACGCACGACCGCGACGATGCGCTCGTGCTGTCCGATCGCGCGCTGCTGATGCGCGATGGTCACATCGCGCAGCTCGGCACGCCGCAGCAGTTGTACGACGCGCCGCGCGACGGCTACGTCGCGCGCTATCTCGGCCCGGCGAACCTGCTGCCGCCGCATGTGATCTTCCCGCTCGGCGATCCGCGCCACGAGGTGCGCGGCAAGGTCGCGTGCGTGCGTCCCGAGCGGCTGACCGTGATGCCGCCCGCAGCGGGCGGCCTGCACGGCACGGTGTCGTCGGTCGAATGGCAGGGCGCGGACCTGTCGATCGCCGTCGTGATCGACGCGGCGCCCGACGAGCCCGTGCGCGTCACGATGCAACGCGGCCGCGGCGCGGCTCCCGAGCGCGGTGCGCGCGTGTCCCTGCATTGCGAGGCAGACGATGTCGTCCTTATCGAGCCCTGAAGCCGGCCTGCCGCCGCACGTGCTCGCGTCGGCCGCCGCACACGCCGCGGCCGCGCGGCGCCGCAGGCGCATGGGCGATTTACACCTCGCCGCGCTGGCGATCGTCGTGCTCGGCCCGCTCGTCGTCTATCCGCTGGTGCGGCTCGTGCTGCTGAGCGTGTCGGGCGATCACGGGCTGAGTTTCGCCGCGTACCGCACCTTCTTCGGCAATCCCGACACGCGCAACGTGCTGCTGACGACGCTCGGCGTGCTGTTCGCGAGCGCCGGCACCGCATCGGTGTTCGGCGTGCTGCTGGCCGCGCTGCTGTTCTTCAAGCCGTTCCCGGGTGCATCGCTCGTCACGCGCTTCCTGGAGCTGTACGTCGCGTTTCCGTCGTTCCTCGTCGCGTTCACGCTGATCTTCCTGTACGGCTCGCAGGGCTCGATCAGCATCGCGCTGCAGCACCTGTTCCATCTCGAGCATCCGCCGCTCGATTTCCTGTTCGGCATCGGCGGCGTGATTCTCGCGCAGACCGTGTTCTACACGCCGTTCGTCGTGCGGCCGACGCTCGCGTCGTTCGCGACGCTGGACCTGCGGCTGATCGAAGCCGCGCGCAGCCTCGGCGCGCCCGGCTGGATGCTCGCGCGCCGCGTCGTGCTGCCGATCGCGTGGCCGGGCATCGCCGCCGGCACCGTGCTGTGCTTCCTGCTGACGCTGAACGAGTTCGGCATCCTGCTCGTGCTCGGCAGCGCGCGGCTCGTCACGTTGCCGGTCGCGATCTACAGCAGCGCGACCGTCGATCTCGACCTGCCGACCGCGTCGGCCGGCGCGGTCGTGATGTTGACGCTGTCGCTGGCGTTGTATGCGGTTTATCGCCGGGTGAACCGGCGTGCGACGGGAGGGAACGATGTCCGCTGAATTCCGTATCGGGCAGGCCGTGCCGCGACACCAGGTCGGCTGGACCGACGCGTTGCTCAAGCATGCGTCGCGCGCCGCGCTCGCATTGGCCGCGTTCGCGTGCTTCTGGCTGTTCGTGCTGCCGGTGATCGTCGTCGCGCTGTCGAGCGTGTCGACGCAGTGGTCGGGCACGATCTTGCCGGCCGGCTACAGCCTGCGCTGGTTCGAGCGGCTCGGCTCGCCGGAATACGACGCGCTGGCGACGAGCCTCGAAATCGGCTTCGGCGTATCGGCGCTCGGCACGATCCTCGGGCTGTGGCTGGCGCTCGCGCTCGAAGGGCGCGACCGGCGCGGCCTCGGGGCGGTCGTCGACGCGCTCGTGATGGTGCCGAACGGCGTACCGAGCGTCGTGCTCGGGCTCGCGGTGCTGATCGCGTATCACCGGAAGCCGCTCGACCTGTCCAGCTCGGCGGCGATCGTCGTGCTGGTGCAGCTCGCACTGATTCTGCCGTTCTGCTATCGCTGCGCGGCCGCCGCGCTGCGCCCGGAATTGACCGTGCTGCGCGAAGCTGCCGCGAGCCTCGGTGCGCCGCCCGCGATGGTGCTGCGCCGCGTGCTGCTGCCGCAGCTCGTGCCGGCGCTGCGCGCGAGCCTCGCGCTCGGCTTCGCGCTGTCGCTCGGCGAGCTCGGCGCGACGCTGACGGTATATCCGCCCGGCTTCGCGACCGTGCCGATCGTCGTGATCGGGCAGGTGGAGCGCGGCTACTACCTGCCGGCGTCGGCGCTGTCGCTGCTGATGCTCGGCGCGTCGCTCGCGGCGTTGCTGCTGATCGCCGCGCGCGTGCCGCGCGGCAAGCGGGCGGCATCATGAACGCCGCGTTCGCGTTGCGGCTCCCCGGCGAGCAACCGGCCGCCGGCAAGGGTGCGCCGGATCTCGCGGGACGCTCGATCGACGTCAACGGCCGGCGCTACCGGCTGCCGGTCGAGCCGACCGTCGTCATCTGTGTCGACGGCTGCGAGTACGACTATCTCGAACGGGCGGTGGCAGCGGGCGTCGCGCCGTTCATCGGCCGGATGATCGAGCAAGGCACCGCGTGGCGCGCCGATTGCGTCGTGCCGACCTTCACCAACCCGAACAACCTGTCGATCGTCTGCGGCGTGCCGCCGTCGGTTCACGGCATCTGCGGCAACTACTTCTGGGATCCGGCCGCCGACGGCGGGCGCGGCGCCGAAGTCATGATGAACGACCCGGCCTACCTGCGGGCCGGCACGCTGCTCGCCGCGGCGTCCGACGCCGGTGCGCGGGTGGCCGTCGTGACCGCGAAGGACAAGCTGCGCCGGCTGCTCGGCTGGCAGCTGAACGGCATCTGCTTTTCGGCCGAGAAGGCCGCGCAGGCCAATCTCGCGGAAAACGGGATCGTCGACGTGCTCGACTGGGTCGGCCTGCCGTCGCCGGATGTGTACAGCGCGGCATTGTCCGAATTCGTGTTCGCGGCCGGCGTACGCCTCGCGCAGACGCGGCAGGTCGACCTGATGTACCTGTCGACCACCGACTACGTGCAGCACAAATGCGAGCCGGGCAGTGCCGGCGCGAACGCGTTCTACGCGATGATGGACGGCTACCTCGCGCAGCTCGACGCGCTCGGCTGGGCGATCGGGCTCACGGCCGATCACGGGATGAACGCGAAGCACGATCCGGCGACGGGCCGCCCGAACGTGATCTATCTGCAGGACGCCTTCGACGGCTGGTACGGCACGCAGGCGGCGCGCGTGATCCTGCCGATTACCGATCCGTACGTCGTGCATCACGGCGCGCTCGGTTCGTTCGCGACGATCTACCTGGCGCCGGGCGTCGACCGGCCCGAAGCGATGTGGCGCATCGGTGGCCTCGATGGCGTCGAGCTCGTGCTCGACAACGCGGAAGCCGCCGCTCGTTTCGAACTGCCGGCCGACCGGATCGGCGATCTCGTCGTGATCGGCCGCCGCGACATGACGCTCGGTACGCGTGAACGCGACCACGATCTGTCGGGCCTCACGGTGCCGCTGCGTTCGCATGGCGGCGTGTCGGAGCAGGAGGTGCCGCTGCTGTTCAATCGCCGTATCGAGCGGGACGATCCCGCACGTCGCCCGCGCAACTTCGACGTGTTCGATTTCGTGTTGAACCGGATCGCGACATGATGGCTCATCCGCGGCAAGATCATCCGTCGTTTCGTGCCGAAGCGTTGCGTTGGTGCGGCACGCGCGCGATGCGCGAGCGCACGCTCGACGTCACGGACCCGTACACGGGCGCGCGCGTCGGCACCGCGCCGCTCGCCAGCGTCGACGACGTGCGCGCGGCGTTCGATTACGCGATGGCCTACCGGCCGACGCTGACGCGCTACGAACGCTCGCAGATCCTCGAACGTGCGGCCGCGCTGCTGCGCGAGCGCACCGAGGAGGCGTCCGACCTGATCACGCTCGAGTCGGGATTGTCGAAACAGGATTCGCGCTACGAGATCGGCCGAGTGGCCGACGTGCTGAAGTTCGCGGCGGTCGAGGCGCTGCGTGACGACGCGCAGAGTTTCTCGTGCGACCTGACGCCCCACGGCAAGGCGCGGCGCGTGTTCTCGCAGCGCCAGCCGCTCGACGGCGTGATCGTCGCGATTACGCCGTTCAATCATCCGATGAACCAGGTCGCGCACAAGATCGCGCCGGCGATCGCGACCAACAACCGCGTGATCGTGAAGCCGTCGGAGAAGGTGCCGCTGTCGGCGTTCTATCTGGCCGACCTGCTGTATGAAGCCGGGCTGCCGGAACCGATGCTGCAGGTGTTGACCGGCGACCCGGCCGAGATCGCGGACGAGCTCGTCACGCATCCGCATGCGTCGCTGATCACGTTCACGGGCGGCGTGGCGATCGGCAAGGCGATTGCGGCGCGGGCCGGCTACCGGCGCATCGTGCTGGAGCTGGGCGGCAACGACCCGCTGATCGTCCTCGCCGATGCCGATCCCGACCGCGCGGCGTCGCTCGCGGTGTTGGGCTCGTACCGGAATTCGGGCCAGCGCTGCACGGCCGTCAAGCGGATGCTGGTGCAGCGCTCCATCGTGCCGGCGTTCACCGAATTGCTCGTCGAGAAGACGCGCGCCTGGAAATACGGCGATCCATTCGATCCCTCGAACGAAATGGGCACGGTGATCGACGAAGCCGCGGCGCGGCTGTTCGAGGCGCGCGTGAACGAGGCGGTCGCGCAGGGCGCGCGCCTGCTGACCGGCAATGTGCGGCGCGGCGCGTTGTACGCGCCGACCGTGCTCGACAACGTCGATCCGTCGATGACGCTGGTGCGCGAGGAGACCTTCGGGCCCGTGTCGCCCGTCATCGCATTCGATACGATCGACGACGCGATCCGGCTCAGCAACGGCACGGCGTTCGGGCTGTCGTCGGGTGTCTGTACGGACAGCACGGCCGCCGTCGTACGGTTCGTGAACGAGTTGAACGTCGGCACGGTGAACGTATGGGAAGTGCCCGGATACCGGATCGAACTGTCGCCGTTCGGCGGGATCAAGGATTCGGGGCTCGGTTACAAGGAAGGCGTCCAGGAGGCGATGAAGAGTTTCACGAACCTGAAGACGTTTTCGCTGCCTTGGGAGTAAACGAATGGCGCTGACGGTGGAAGAGATCCACGGCCTGTATCGCGAGCATGGCCATGTGGCCTATAGCGGCGAACCCGTCACGCAGCTCGAGCATGCATTGCAGAGCGGGTTGCTGGCGGAAGCGTCCGGGGCGGACGAAGCGCTGGTCGCGGCGGCGTTCCTGCACGACCTCGGCCATTTGCTGAATCGCCAGGGCGACACGCCGAGCGCGCGCGGGATCGACGATCTGCATCAGTATTACGTGCTGCCGTTCCTGCGGCCGCTGTTTTCCGACGCGGTGCTGGAGCCGATCCGGTTGCACGTCGACGCGAAGCGCTGCCTGTGCCGCACGGACGCCGGCTATTTCGAGAGCCTGTCGCCGGACTCGGTGCGCAGCCTGGCGTTGCAGGGCGGTATCTTCAGTGACGAGGAAGCGGCGGCGTTCCTGCAGCGCCCGTTCGCGGAGGACGCGCTGCACCTGCGCCGCTGGGACGATACGGCGAAGGAGCCAGGCAAGGCGACGCCGGATCTCGATCACTATATGGCGATCGTCGCACGCCAGGCGCGCGTGGTTTCCTGACGGTTCGGTTGCTTCTATATAAGGCGCCGCACGCGGCAGCGTGCGGCGCCTTATATTTTTTGCGAAACCCCTTGCGCGATCGCCGTGAGCTGCATAGAATCACGCCTCTTTCGCGCTAACGGAAACGCGGCGCGGAAGGAAGGGAAGCAGTGCCGTTGGAGTTCGGAAGGTAGCGAGCCTCGGCGGTACGGAAGTTGAGCCCCGCAGTCGCAGCGAAGTCGTTCAGAAAGTTGTTGACGAACTGCGAAACACGGTTCATAATCTCGCTTCTCTGCTGCTGAAAACGCAGCGCTGCTGAGGGGTTCAAGATCCCTCGCAGACATGCTCTTTAAAAATTAACAGCCGATAAGTGTGGGCGCTTGATGGCAGCGAGCTGATCCTCGG
>NZ_JACCQA010000043.1:0-57996 GCF_015712215.1 Burkholderia sp. 9779_493 | reverse complement strand
GTGCGGGCCGCCTTCGACTGGAAATCAGCGATGAACCAGTTTGCTATCCTGTTCGGCGAGCGATTCACGCAGGCGCGTGGATAACCTGTTGTTCAACCGCCTCGCCCACAAAAATGCGGACAGGTTCCGTGCTTGGCCAGCACCTCCTCGGCGCGAAAGAGGCCGGCACTGTCCAGCCGTCCTTGAACAACAACCCCTTTTCCTTCACTGAACAGGTCGGGCAAGATGCCCGAATAAGTGACCGGGATTGTTTTGACCGTATCGGTGATGACGAATTGCACGGCAAGCTCACCACGCTGTCGCTTCAGACTGCCTCGTTCCACCATGCCGCCGACTCGAAAGGTGCGCTCCAATGGTGCCTCCCCGGCACTGATCTGCGAGGGCGTAAAGAAAAACACAAGGTTGCTCTGAAAGGCATTGAGCACCAGCGCCGTGGCGATGCCGATGGCGGATAGCCCGGCGACGATGAGTGCGATGCGTTTATGTCGTGGCTTCACGCCGCACCTCCTTGCCCGGCAATTCCGACTGGATGCGCCGTAGTGCTGCTCGGCGCCGGCGCCGAAGCATTCGGCATTCCGTCCAAAGCAACACCACCGTCATCAGGACGGATCCCCAAACGTACACACCATAACCACCCATCGCCAGGAACTCACCGACACTGGCCCAGTTCATCGCTTCACCTCCTCGATGTCCTGCAACCAGCCGGCGTGATGTTCGCGTTCCAGGATGATGCAGCGCACGCGCGCCAGCGCCGCCGCAGCCGTGTAAGCCCAGGCCGCAAGAACCATGATCAGCATGCCCAGCAACATGACCATCGCCATGGAGGGCGCGCGAGTCAGCGATACCGAGGCACCCTGGTGCAAGGTGTTCCACCATTGCACGGAGAAATAGATCACAGGGATGTTCACCACGCCGACCAGCGCCAGCACGGCGCCTGCCCGATCGGCACGGCGACGATCTTCGATCGCCGATTGGAGTGCGATGAAGCCGACGTACAGAAACAGCAGGACAAGTTCAGAGGTCAGTCGTGCATCCCAGACCCACCAGGTTCCCCACATCGGCTTTCCCCACAAGGCGCCTGTCCACAGCGAAAGGAAGGTGAACAGTGCACCCGTGGGGGCCAGCGCCGAGGCCATCATTGCCGACAGGCGGCTGTTGAACACCAGGCCAATGCCGGCCCAGAACGCCATCGCCAGGTAGATGACCATGGACATCCATGAAACCGGCACGTGCAGGAAGATGATGCGATATCCCTCTCCCTGCTGGGCGTCCGTGGGTGCCAAGAAGAACCCCACACAGACGCCAGCGAGTGACAGCGCCGCGGCGGTCACGCCGAGCCAAGGGATGAGCTTTCCCGCGATAGGGTAAAACGCTTTGGGAGATGAAAATTTGAACCAGTTGACCATTCGCTTCGCTCCTCAATACTCAAGTGCGATGCGCAGCGATGCACTCGTTGCGAATGGCGTGAAGAACGCCGCCAAGACGAACACGGCGGCGAGCAAGGAGAGGTTGGCCGACGCACCCTGACCGAGGATCGACGCATCGACCGCGCCGGCGCCGAAGATCAGCACCGGGATGTAGAGCGGCAGCACCAGCACAGCAACGAGAACACCCCCTGCGCGTACGCCCAGCGTCAGCCCCGCGCCGACGGCGCCGATGAGGCTGAGCACAGGCGTACCGATAGCGAGCGATGCGGTCAGAATCCAGAGGGACGAGGCAGGCAGGTCGAACTGCAATGCCAGCGCGGGCGCAAGCAAGGCCAAGGGCAAACCGGACAACAGCCAATGTGCCGTGATCTTGCCGACGACCAACATGGCCAACGGCGCCGGCGACAGCATCATCTGCTCCAGCGTGCCATCGGCGTGATCCTGCTCGAACAGGCGATTCAGCGAAAGCATGCTGGCCAGCAATGCCGACACCCACAGGACGCCTGGAGCGATCCGCCGGAGTATTTCGCGCTCGGGGCCGATACCCAAGGGAAACAGACTGACGACGACGACAAAGAAGAAAAGAGGTATCAGCGCGTCTGACCTTCGGAGCAAGGCCACTTCCAAGTCCCGGCGAATCACGACAAACACCGGATGGGCAACGAGGGGCTGGCTCACTGGCTCATGCCCCCATCCGGACGGTCTGAGAAGCTTTCACGGCCAGCTCTTGGTGACTTGTCAGAACGACCATTCCGCCACGGGACTGGTGCCCATGGATCACTTCACCAAGCCATCGCGCACCGAATTTGTCCAGCGCTGTGGAGGGCTCGTCGAGAATCCATAATTTCCTCTTGTAGAGGAGCAGTCGAGCCAGGCTTGCACGGCGCTTTTGGCCTTGCGACAACATCCGGACCGGCAGATGCCTGTGCTCGGTCAAGCCAACGTCGTCCAGCGCTGATTCCACACGTTCCGGGGTGAGTGGCTCACCTGCAATGGCGGCTGCGGCGAGCAGGTTGTCCAAGGCATTCAGGTCTTCTTTGAGCCCAATGCCATGGCCGCTGTAGACCAGTTCGCGTTGGTATTCACTCCATTGATTGCGTAGCGGCTTTCCTTTCCATAAAACTCTGCCGGCATCCGGCGTTGCGAAGCCTGCGAGCGATCGCAATAGCGTGGTCTTCCCGCTGCCGTTCTCGCCTTGCACCAACAGGCACTCGCCCGGCGCGATCCGGAAAGTCAAATGGTCAAACAGTCGGTGCTCCCCCCGAATGCCCACCAGATCGAGAGCTTCAAGCATGGGCCGGGTCATAGTTCATACACATGGGCATCCTTGGAAGGTGCGCCCTCAAGGGGCAATCTTCAAAATCATGTCTTCTCCCGATTAACTGAGAATTAGCGGGAACTTGCGTCCTACGTTGCTGTCATTTCTGGCCTAACATGAGCGTGTCAAACAAGCAAACTCAGGTGGGTAGGCGCCATGCGAATACTGTTGGTGGAAGACGACGAACTGATCGGGCGAGGGATCGTGGCCGGTCTGCACAAGCACGGCATCGCGGTGCATCACGTCGCCACCGCAGAAGAAGCCGAAGCCACGCATGCAGAAGACACCTTCCATGCCCTGGTGCTCGATCTCGGGCTTCCCGACCGGGACGGCATGGAGTTGCTGGCCAGCATGCGGGCCGTCGAGCCTCAGTTGCCTGTCCTGATCCTCACGGCGCGGGACGCCATCGAACACAGGCTCAAAGGGCTGCATGAAGGTGCCGACGACTACATGGTCAAACCGTTCGATCTGCGTGAACTCGCGGCCCGGCTGCATGCGCTGGTCAGACGCACGCAAGGCCGTGCGGCCCAGGTCATCTCGGCCGGCCCCCTGCGGCTGGAGCCGGAGAGCGGGCTGGCCTGGTTCCAGGGCGAGTCCGTCTCCTTGTCGCGCCGCGAGGTCGATCTGCTGGCCCATCTCGCCAACGCCGATGGCCGGTGGGTCCCGCCCGACCTGCTCAACGAGCGCTTGTATGGCCTCGGGGAAGAGATCGGCAGCAATGCGCTCAATGTGCATATCCACAACATCCGCCGCAAGCTCGGCGCCGAAGCCATCGAGACGGTCCGGGGGCTCGGCTATCGGCTGGGCTGGAGGCTCGCATCATGAGCCTGCGCCTTCGGGCTGTTCTGATCGCCGGTATCTCGCTGTTGGTTCTGTGGGGTGCTGCCGCCGGCTGGATGATGCGCGGCGTTCATTCCAATCTCGACCGAACCCTCGACGGCCGCCTTGCCATGTCGGCACGCATGGTGTCCGGGCTTCTTGAACGCGCCGCGCTGGCTCCGAATGCGGCGTCCAACGACTTCACCGAGGCGGTGCGCGTCAGCGGCAAGGAGGGCATCGCATGTGAAATCCGGTCCTTGCAGGGAGAGATCCTGGCACGAACGACCACTGGACCTCACTCGGAGTTCGAGTCACTGCCGGCCGGCTTCAGCACGCGGGACGTTTTGGGACATCAGTGGAGGGTCTACGTTCTTCGTGCCAATGGCTACCAGATCACGACGGCGGATCGCGTGGATCAGCGGGATATGCTGATCAACGAACTGCTGAGCGTGGCTGGCGTGCCATTCTTGATTGCTTTCCTTGGCGGCCTGGCTGCCCTTTGGATCGGCATTGGCCGGGGGCTGGCCCCCCTGGAGGCTCTGTCGCAGCAATTGCGCGACAAACACGCGGACGACACGTCCCCCATTGCTGTCAACCATTCGCCCTCGGAACTGCGCCCGGTTCTGGACGCAATGAATGGGCTTCTCAAGCGCCTGGCACGAACACTTGCCAGCCAGCGGGCATTCACCGATGCCGCGGCGCACGAGCTGCGCACACCGTTGACCGTGATCGATACGCATCTGCAGGTGGCCCGGCTCAGTGAAGGCGACGAGGTGGCATCGTCTCTCTCCAGTGCAGAGGAAGGCGTGAAACGACTGCGGCGCACCTTGGACCAGATGATGACGCTGGCCCGCGCCGAGACGTCTGCCGACAAGGCGGACGGTTGCACCTCTGTGGTCGCTTCTGTCGGCGGCGTGCTGGAACAGTGGAAGGCGCACGAAAATGAGCGCTTGTCGTTGAACATCATCGGCGAGGACACCGGAACTCCGGTGCCCAAGTCGATGCTGGAAACGGCAGTTCGCAATCTGGTTGACAACGCAATGCGCTACTCGCCGCGAGATGCGGCGATCGAGGTTGGCGTGTTCCTGGATCCGAATGCACAGCGGTGTGTGGTTACCGTATCGGACCGTGGCCCCGGGCTGACTGCCGAGCAGGCATCCCAAATCGGCCAACGTTTCTGGCGCGGCGACCAGGGCCGAAAGAGTAAGGACGGGGCGGGCCTGGGCATTTCGATCGTGCGGGCCATTGCAGAGAGATTTGGTGGGGCACTGAATCTCGAACCCCGGGAAGGGGGAGGTCTGGTTGCGAAATTTCTCGTGCCCACTGACCCTGCACCCAAAAAAAGCCAAGCCTGGCCTGCAGGACGCAGTTTGGATTCAAAGCCGTAGGTTTGGTGTGCTGCCATGGATGGCGGGGTTACAGCCAAGGGACGGATGCATGCTGATGTGGTTCCCCTTCGTTCGATCTATCGTCTGACTTGGGTGTAACCCGCCGCCGGGGATCGGGCGCATGGCAGTGCTCGTGCGGCTGCCGGTCTTGCGGCTACCGTCGGGTCGGGCGCCATGCGAGACCAGCCAGCACCATCCCTATGAGCAACAGGACGGGCTGGTCGCCATGGCGAACGTACGGCGTCAGGCCGCTCATGCCTTGTACGGTCACGGACAACACGCCCGGCCTGTGTGGCGGCAGAGCGGCAGCGACCCGTCCTTTCGGATCGATCGAGGCTGTGATGCCTGTATTCGTGGAGGTCACCATAGGCCGTGCGGTCTCGATGCTGCGCATCCGCCCGATCTGCAGATGCTGGCGAAGCGCCCAGGTCTGGCCGAACCAGGCGAGGTTGCTCAAGTTCACAAGCACGCTCGCGCCGGGTCCTCCGCCGGGGTTCGGCAGGAGCGACGGGAGCAGCTCGGAACCGAAAACATCCTCGTAGCAAATGTTGAACGCCAAGTGCTGATCATTCACCGAGAACGGTAGCTGGACCGGGGCTCCGCGATCGAAATCGCCCAGCGGCATGTCCAGCATTCGCGTGAACCACTCGAACCCGGCCGGTACATACTCGCCCCACGGAACGAGGTGGTGCTTGTCGTAGCGTAGCGGCAGGGAGGCGTCGACAAGCTGCTGCAAAGGTGTGCCGGCGTCGAAGCCGATGGCGCTGTTGGTGTACCGCGAGCTGCCGTCGGCCGCCATGCTGTGCAAAGGAACGCCCATCGCAATCATGCTGCGCTGGTGCGCGGCGACGTCAAGCCAGGCTTTCCAGATCGTCGGGTTGAGCTGGTCTTGGAATATGGGCACGACCGTCTCTGGCAGGACGATCAGGTCCGGATGCGGCTCTCCGGGACCAGGTGGCTGCGCAGCCAGCCGCAAGTGCCTGACGATGCCGTCTTCGAGCCGCGTCGGATCGAACTTCTGCGATTGATCGATGTTTGCCTGTACCAGCCTCAGATTCAATGGCTCGCCTTCGGCCGTCGACCAATCGAGACGAGCAAGTATCCACCCCATGGCGATCAGGATCAGCACCGTCGCCAGCAAGGACACGTTCCAACGCATGGACGCCGCGGCCGGACGCGACAGGAACGCCACGGTCCCTGAGAGGTACGCCGCGAGCAGCGCGACACCATGCACGCCCAGCAACGGCGCCCAGCCGACCAATGGGCTGTCCACATGGGCGTAGCCAATGTTCAGCCACGGAAAGCCCGAGAACAGCACGCCGCGCAGCCATTCCGAGGCGGCCCAAGCAGCCGACCAGGCCAGCACGTGTGACAGTGCCGCTCGCCGCCGAATGCGGGACTGCAGCCACTTGCTGATCGCACAGGCAAGACCGGGAAACAGCGCGAGAAAGGCAGACAGCGCCACGACGCTGGCCCCGGCCAGTGGCGCGGACAAACCACCGTAGTCATGGATGCTGATGAACAGCCAGTACAAGCCGACCGCAAAATTGACGAAACCGAACCCCCATCCGCGAAGGAATGCCTGCCGGCCGCGCTCGGCGGCGAAGCTGGCGCGTGCCAGAACCGCCAGCGCGAGGATTTGCACGATGGGCAGCGACCACTGGGGCAGCGGATCCGGGGCGAACGTCAACGCATGTGCGCTGCCGGCAAGCGCCAAGGTCACGGCATTTCCCCACCGCACGACCTTGCTCACGGCCTGAGCATTCCAGTGCTCCTTTCAGGATGTAGCAGGGTCGGCCTGCATCGACCTGTCCAAGACAGGGCGGCCGTGCAGCAGCCTGCAGGTGTTCAGAAATACCGACGCACTGCTGGCAAGCATGGCGAGCGCGGCCGCAAAGGGCGTCACGCCTGCTTCGAACAGCACGACAATCACGGCGAGGTTGTACGCGACGGAAAACCCGAGGTTCTGCCGGACGATGCGATCGAACTTGCGAGCCAACTCACGGGTCTCGACGACAGCGCCCACGCTGCCGTGTGCGATCACCACCCCGGCTGCGGAAACAGCCACGGAACTCGATCCTGGAATGGCGATTCCGCAGGCTGCCTGGGCCAGGACCAAGCCATCGTTGGCGCCGTCTCCCACGAAGGCGACAGGCGCTGGGCTCTTTGCCACGATGTCGGCTTTCTCTTCTGGAGAGCAGTGGGTCTCGACCCGGTCGAAGTCTATGCCCAGGTCAGCCGTCAGGCGGTCGGACGCTGCGCTGGAATCCCCGGTCAGCAACCAGAGTTTCAATCCCTGCGCACGCAACTGCTGCAGTGACGAACGAGCATCGTCGCGAGGGGCATCCTGTAGTCGCAAGGAGCCGAGCCAATCCCTGCCTTTGGCAACGTGTACCAGCCCCGGCATGCCATCTTCCGGCGGCATGCCCTCGACACCCGCGGCAAGCAGCCAATTCCTTTCACCCACCCGCACGGCCTCGCCGCCGGGCACCTGCATCGTCACGCCTTTCGCGCATGCCGTCACCTGGCATCCGTCGGGCTCGCACGCGCTGCTCATTCCAGACTGCCGGGCCGCGAGGACCACCGCGTGTGCGATGGGGTGCACGACGCCGGCCTCAGCCCTTGCCGCAAGGTCGATGAGGTCCTGTTCAGACCATCCCTCCCGCGTCTGGATGCTGACGATACGCATCTGACCGCACGTCAACGTACCTGTCTTGTCGAACGCCATGATCCTCGTGCGGGCCAACGCTTCGACGCTCGCAGAGTCTCTTAAGAGGACGCCGCGCCGAGCGGCCTCGCGGCAGGTAAATGCGTAGGCCAGCGGCATTGCCAGACCGACCGCACAAGGGCAGGCTGCGACAAGGATGCTCAGCGCACCGAGCAACGCCCGATCTGCACTTGTGCCGCTCCACAGGTAATGGACGAAGGCGAGCAGAGATGCCGTCACCACGACCGGAAGCAGTATCCGGACGAAGCGCTCGGCCGTCTCGGACAACGACGACCGGGCGCCAAACAGCTCAAGCATGCGCAGGCCGAGGACATCCAATCTTCGCTCTCCCGCACCGGCGGTCACGTGGACCGTCAGAGGACCGCGCAGGTTCACGGACCCGGCGAAGACCCGCTCGCCAGGCTGAACGCTGCGAGGAACGGACTCGCCTTGCAGCAGCGAGAGATCGACGGCCGACTTTCCCGCCACGACGATGCCATCGACCGCGATGCGCTCGTTGGCGCGTATCAGAACGGTATCACCGGGCGCAAGCTCTGCCAGCAGGACGGTGCTCTCGGCCTTTGTGCCGCCGGACGAAGTCAGCTTGGTCACGGTTTCCGGCGCAAGGCTGCGCAATGCTTGCACGGCAAGTCCGCTCTCCTGCCGGGCATGGATTTCGATCAGTCGTCCGATCAGCAGAAAAGTGATCAACATGGTGGCAGCGTCGGTGTAAATCGCCACGGCCCCCATTGCCAGGGAGCCAACCGACACAAAGAGGGAACCCAGGACAGCAACAGAGGCAAAGACGTCCATCCCGGCGATCCCGGCACGCAGTGAACGGGCGGCGGCGCGGTAGAAGTCCAAAGCCGAATATCCGACGACGGGAAGGCTCGCTACGACGCTGGCCCAAGCAATGGCGAGCGCTGCCCCCTCGTCGGCATTGAGGTAAAGCACCCATGAGCCGAGCATGCTCCACATCCCGAAGACGACTGCAACGGTAAGCTGCAAGCGGATCTTCCCAGCCTGCCGCTGCAGGGCCGCTTCCAGCTCATCGGTGCCTTTCAACGGCGACAGTGCGTAGCCCAGGCCCTCGGCCTTTCGCAGCAGCAAGGGGAAGTCGATCGACTCCGGGGCCCAGGTCACAAGTGCCGAGCCCGAGGTGAAATTCACCGTCGCCGAGACCACGCCGGGAACACGCTGCAGGACGCGCTGCAAGGCCATCGCGCAGCTCACGCACCAAAGCCCGTCCACGGAAAACACCATCCGGCCCGCGACACGGGCCTGCTCATAGTCGAAATCCGCGCCGGGACTACGGTCCGCTCGTGGCATCCGTTCCAACCCCAAGCAGCTTCCCACCCAAGACCTTCCCGTAGTAGCTTTGCTCACCTTCGTGGTATTTCTCCAGCGCCTCAGCCACGGTTCCGGTCTGGCGTGTGTCCTTGGGGCGTTCGTGGCTGTTGATGAATGCCGCCACGTCCCAGGCCTCCTGTTCAGTCAGGCTGTACGGCTTTCCAAGGGGCATGTTCGCCCAGATGAAGCCCGCTGCGGTATCGATGCGGGCCATGCCGGCGCCCCAGTTATACGACTCTGCTCCCCAAAGCGGGGGGAATCGCATTTTTCCGTTCGCCTCCCGGGTCCCCTGTCCATTGGGACCATGGCACAGCGCGCAATTTTGTTGATAGACCGCCAGGCCTCGGCCCACGTCGTAGTCGTCCTTTGGCTTCGCCACCTTGGGATAGAGCGCTCCGCGCGGCTTGTTGCCAGCAGGCAACCCATCGGCCATCCAGGCCATGTAAGTCATGAGATCGCGGTACACGTCGCTGCC
Source organism: Burkholderia sp. 9779_493 (assembly GCF_015712215.1). Classification (NCBI taxonomy): domain Bacteria; kingdom Pseudomonadati; phylum Pseudomonadota; class Betaproteobacteria; order Burkholderiales; family Burkholderiaceae; genus Burkholderia; species Burkholderia sp. 9779_493. Next base: position 48,512 of record NZ_JACCQA010000043.1, on the reverse strand, counting down.
AGCAGGTGGCGGCTTTCCCGAGGACGACGCCTGGGCGTTCATCGAATAGGTGAAACATCCCATGATCCGGTCTTCGAGCGTGCTGATGGTCCCGGTCTTGCTGCGAAAAGCGGGATAGGACGCATAAGCCGCCCACATCGGTGCGGCATTCTCGCGGCGTCCCGAGTCGAGGTGGCAGTTCGCGCAGGCCAGCGAATTGCCCACGTGGTCCTTGACCATGGCGCCAGTGTCGGTGAAGATTTTCATTCCTCGCCGGATGGCATCGCCATAGGGTCCCTTCGGAATGTCATCCTCCGCAGGCGGGATGTAATAGCCGTCCGCACCGACAGGCATACCGGGCGCAGACGCCTTGGCGTCTTTTGCATAGGCCTTGCGAGCAGCTTCCATGTCTGCTCTCGAATAGGGCGCGGCCGAAGGAATCGTGACCGTTTTGCCGCTGATCGCGCTGTACAGACGCCCGATGACGCCGCTCTCGTAGATGCCGTAACCCGCCGAAAACAGCAGGATACCCAGCCCCGCGGCATAACCGGCACGCCTGAGTGTCCCCGTATGCGCAGAGCGGCGATCACCGTTGTTCATCATGATTGCCTCCTTTGCTGCCTGGACGCAAAGATCCGAAATACTGAGCCACATCGCGCATGTCTTGCTCCGACATGCGCGACGCGATGTCATCCATCAAGGATTGCGGCGAGTTGTGGCGATGGCCGCCTTTCCATGAGACCAACTGGTGGAAGATGTACTCGGGCTGCTGCCCCGCCAGCGCAGGGAAATGGCCACCGACGCCCTCGCCCTGCTGGCCATGACAGGTCACGCACGCCGGGATATCCTTTTTCCAGTCGCCGGTTCGGCTCAGTGCCTCTCCACGTGCCGCGTCTCCGCCCAGATCGACGGGCGGGCCGACAACGCGCGGCAACGCGGCGTAGTAGGCCGCGACTTGCCCGATTTCCTCGGCGCTCATTGCGCTGGCCACGTACTGCATGGACTCGTTGGGGCGGCTTCCGGTGGCGAAGTCGTGGAGTTGCTTCGCGATGTAGGCTTCGGACAAGCCAGCCAGCGCAGGCGTCAGCCCCGCGCCGGCACCATGGTCGCCGTGACATGACGCGCAGGCCCAGACGATGTCGTTCCCCTGAAAGACGAGCGCCGGCGCGTCAGCGGCAACTGCGGGGGCCTGCTGCTTCGGCGCAACGGCCCCGCCAATCGCCGCCCCGCGATTCGGCGCCAGGTCGGCGATGTAGCTCAAAGCGCCCCAGATCGCCAGCGCCAGGAAGATGGCCAGCACAAACAAGGGAATGGGACGCGATTGCTCCCAGGGGTCGAACGTCGGGTCCACGTCTTGAACACGACGCCCCTTGCCGCTCAGATCGGATTTCATCTGGCCCCTCATTGACGCGAGCCCTGCTGAGTTTTCGGATCGTAGCCACGATCACGCAACGTCGCCTCTTTGGCGCTGACGGGGTAGGAACGATCCAGGCTCAACAGGTACGCGACCAGGTCGAGCGCCTCCTGGCGGGCCACCACCACCTTCCCGTCCGCAGGGCGGTACTTCTGCGGCAGCTTGACCACGACCTCGCCGGGCGCGGCCTTCTCCTTGACCTCGAAGAGGAAGGGATACGAAGGCATGATGCTCCAGTCGAAAATGGCCCTGGGCTGGTACAGGTGGGTCAATTGCCAGTCCCGGCTTGGCAGACGCACCCCGACATTCAGCAAATCGGGGCCGGTGCGCATCGTCCCGAGCAGTTGGGGGGCGTCGTAGGCGTAATCACCCGGCGTGGACGGCCTTCCCCAGCCCCGGGCCTGGTCCGCCAGCGTCTGGCCGCTCGAACGGGGCTGCTGGCTGTGACAGTAGACACAGCCATTGGCCACGTACTGCGCACGGCCTCTCAACTGTTCGATTGTGTAGTTCTGCAACTGCGCAGGTGCCTGGACCGTACGGACCTGCAGGCCGGGGAGCACCACGAGCATGATGGTCGCGAACACCAGGATTCCGACAGCGCCGACGAACAATGGAATCAGCCGGTTCATGCGTCACCTCGCCGTTTCGACCAGAGCAGGGCCATCGCATGGAAGGCAAAGACGAAGTGTCCCAGCGTCATCATGCCGCCGCCCACCGATCGACCTTCGAGATACGGCACGATGTTGCGGGTGATGTCGGCGAAACTGGTCTGCGGATCGAGCAGCGACATGCCTTGCAGAAAACCGCCGATGGTCAATGATAGGAAATAGATCAGAAAACCCAAGACCGTCAGCCAATAGTGGAGGGCGATGAGCCGCGGACAGGGCCAGTTCTTGCCTGTCAGGTAGGGCAAGAGATAGTAAAAGGCGCCGAACAGCACGATGGAGACGAATGCGTAAGCCCCCAGGTGCGCATGCCCTACCGTGTAATGCGTGAAGTGGGTGATCGAGTTGATGGCCCGTACGGCCTCCAGCGATCCCTGGAAGGATGCGGCCGTGTACATCAATGCGCCCGTGGACACGAAGCGTAGCGCCATGGACTCCTTGAACGCCCAGAAATTCTGTGCGACCGTCACGTGCTGATTGATCGCCACCGCGATGACAGGAATGAACATCATGACGCTGTGCACGATCGACAGCGTGACCACCCACGTCGGCACTGGCCCACCGATCAGGTGATGAATCCCCACCTGGCTATAGAACAAGGCGAGGCCCCAGAAGCCCAGCAGCGACACACTGTAGGAATAGATCGGCTTGCCGATGATCTTTGGAATCAGGTAGTAGGCCGCGCCCAGGCCCAGCGGTGTCAGCCAGAGGCCGAGCACGTTGTGCGCGAACCACCAGTTGGTGGTCGCTTGCTGCACGCCCGAATGCAGGCCCGGGATATTCGCGATGAAGAACAGGATGGGGAACCAAGCCAGTCCCGCGAGGTAGTACCAGCCGCTGACGTAGATGTGGTGAACGTTGCGTTTTCGGGTCGTCGCGATGGCGGACCATGCGATGAAGAAGCCGCCGAGGGCCAGGACAATGTCGATCTGCCATGGGATTTCGAGCCATTCCAGTCCGTCGCTCCATCCATTGGCAATGGCGATGGCGCCGGCCGCCACGCCGAGGGCCCACAGCACCGCGCCCACCATCGCCATGGCGGGCCTCCGCAGGGGCGTATGAAACATGCGAGGGATGATCCAGAGCGCGACCGCAATACCTCCTGTGGACAGCCAGCCGTACGCGACCAGGTTCAGATGGACGGTGCGCGCGCGCCCGAAGGTGGTGAACGCCTCATTCGCCAGCCAGTCGGGCCAGTGCAACTTCAGTGAGGCAATCATCCCGAACAGCGAGCCAACGATCAGGAACACGAAGGAAACGATGGACAGGACCAGTACGACGTTCCTACCCGGGGCGTCGACGCCGGCACGCAAGGCGTCGAATCGATGCTCGGCCGCCCCTTCATCAAATGAAGATGGGTCATCCGGGGTGCCGGCCTCACCCTCCAGGAATATGGTCGAAGCCTCTTTCTTTCCCGCACGAATCTGGCGCGTCACGATGGACCAGATCAATGCGCCCAGAGCCGCCAGCGAGACGATGAAGCTCAGAGCAAGGAGTAACCCAAGGCTCTCATTCATGGGCGCTCCAGAAATGGCGCGCAACCGTTCGAATTGGTTCCGATGCCAACCACTGGCGTTGGCGATAGTGTTCCATCAGGGCTTGCCTCGGCATTTTTTTTATGAATGTCACAGGTGAATCGCGAGAATGATGGTCAGCCTCGATTAAGCGAAAGTTAAGAACGTTCTTCGAGGCGCCCCGCGTTCTTTGACAGTGGGCAGCCTGGATGGCGAGAGCCAAATACAGTCGGCCGGGGTATTCGAATCGTCGTGATGCGAAGGTCTCGTTCGCCTCGCGGCAGACGCCGACGCTGCGCCGGGGTCTGCCCTGGCACGGGTCGGGACGAACGCTCGTTCGCCTTGCGCAGGAAATCACAACGGAGCACGTATCCGTTGTACCCACCCGCATCCCGAAGGACCGTCAGCCCTGGAAGGGGTAGCCGGCGTTGAGGGTCGAAGGGCCGAATGCCGCCCTCCTTTCGCCCGCTGTTCGCCCCCACTAAAGGCGTCGGCTTCCCATGTCCCGGCGACGACGCACGCCGCTGCTCATCCGTCCGAGAGGACAGGATGCGCGAGCCATTCGCGGCCCTTGAGCATGCCGTCCCAATAGACCGGCGGCAGGATGCGTTCCTTCAGCAGCCACGCCAGCGATGACGGCCGTTTGCCGTCGATGAACCATTTCGGAAACGAAGGTGCCAGCTTGCCGCCGTAGGCAAATTCCGCCAGCACGATCTTGCCGCGCTCGACGGTGAGCGGGCAGGAGCCATAGCCGTCATAGCTGGCTAGGCGCGTGGACCCGCTCCGGGCGGCGAGCAGGTTGTGCGCGACCACCGGCGCTTGCTTGCGCGCGGCCGCGGCAGTCTTGGCATTGGTGGTGTTGGTGCAGTCGCCCAGTGCGAAAACGTTGGCGTACTTCTTGTGGCGCAGGCTCGATGGGTCCACGTCCACCCAGCCCGCACCGTCCGCCAGTGGGCTCACTCGGATGAAGTCCGGCGCCTTCTGAGGTGGCACGGCGTGCAGCAGGTCAAATGGACGGGTGATGCGCTCTTTGGTGCCGTCGGCGTTCGTGCGGACAAAGGTGGCTTCATGCGCTGCGCCATCGACGGCCACGAGCTGGTGGTTGAACTGCAGATCGATGCCGTAAGCCTTCACGTACTCCATGAGCGCAGGCACGTAGTCCGGCACGCCGAAGAGCACGCCTCCCGCGTTGCAGAACTCGATGTGGATGTTCTTGAGCACACCGTGCCGCTTCCAGCGATCGGCCGAGAGGTACATCGCCTTTTGCGGTGCACCCGCGCATTTGATGGGCATGGGCGGCTGCGTGAACAGGGCCTGGCCGCTCTTGAGGTTCTGTACCAGTTCCCAGGTGTAGGGCGCGAGGTCGTAGCGGTAGTTGGAGGTGACGCCGTTGCGGCCCAGTGTCTCCGGCAGGCCCTCGATGCCGTTCCAGTCGAGTTTCAGGCCCGGGCAGACCACGAGCTGCTGGTATTTGACGACGCGGCAGCCGTCGAGCACCACGGCGTTGCGCTCGGGCTCGAACGCGGCGACGGCCATCTTGATCCACTTGACGCCGCGCGGCAGCACGCTCGCCATCGTGCGCGCCGTGTGCGCAGGTGGAAAGATGCCCGCGCCCACCATCGTCCACCCCGGCTGGTAGTAGTGCACGTCCGCCGGGTCGATGATGGCGATGTCCGCGTCCGGCTTGCGCGCGAGCAGACTGGACGCCACCGCGATGCCCGCCGCGCCCGCGCCGACGATCACGATGTCATGCGTGGCGTCCACGACCTCGGTGGGTGTGCGACCGCCGTTGGCGATGCGCCGGGCCACGCCGGAAAGCTCGTAGCCGGCACCGCGTGCGGCTTCGAGGATGGAGGCCAGCGGCTGGCGCTGTGCTTGGCTCAGCGCCCACAGCGTGGCCGAGCGCGTGCCGGTGCGGCAGTAGGCGAACACCGGGCCAGGCAGTTGCGTCATCAGCGTCCCGAAGGCCTGGGCCTGCTGGTCGGTCACTTTGCCGGACTCGACCGGCAGGTAGGTCGTCGCCATACCCAGTGCCTGCGCGGCTTGCTCGATTTCGCTGAAGCCGGGTTGGTCGCCCGCTTCTCCATCGGGCCGGTTGCAAACCACCGCGCGGTAGCCGGCTTCGGCGATGGCCTTCAGGTCAGTAGCAGCGATCTGGCCGCTGACGGCCAGTCCCTGATCCAAGGCTTTGATGTCCATGAGGTCTCCTGCCCGAAAATTGTCCTTTCAGCCGGTCGGTGCCGCTCTCAGAGGGCATCGATGGGAATCTTGAGGTAGTGGACGCCGTTGGATTCGGCGGGCGGCAACTCGCCGGCCCGCATGTTCACCTGTACGGAGGGCAGCAGCAGCACGGGCATCGCCAGCGTGGCGTCGCGCTGCTCGCGCGTGGCCGCGAAGTCATCCTCGCTGATGCCGTCGCGCACATGGATGTTGTGCGCCCGCTCCTCGGCCACGGTGGTTTTCCATTGAAGCTCGCGTCCCCCGGGGCGGTAGTCGTGGCACATGTAGAGCACGGTCTCAGGCGGCAGCGAGAGCACGCGGCCGATCGAGCGAAACAGCGTGCGTGCGTCGCCACCCGGAAAGTCGCAGCGCGCCGTGCCATAGTCGGGCATGAACAGCGTGTCTCCCACGAAGGCCGCGGCAGGCGCGTCAGATGTGGTGTTGTCCTCGACCACATAGGTCATGCACGCAGGCGTATGACCGGGGGTGTGCATGGCCCGCACCTGCAGCGTTCCGAGCATGAAGGTCTCGCCGTCGTCGAACAGACGGTCGAACTGCCGGCCGTCACGCGCGAACGCCGGCTCCGCGTTGAAGAGCTGGCCGAACACCTGCTGTACGGTACGGATGTTCGCCCCGATGCCGGTGTGGCCGCCCACGAGCGACTGGAGATACGGCGCGGCACTCAGGTGATCGGCGTGCACATGCGTCTCCAGAATCCACTGGACGCGCGCGCCCAGTTCCCGCACGCGCTCGGCCATGCGGTCCGCACCGGCGCGCGAGGTGCGGCCGGATTTGGGATCGTAGCCGAGCACACTGTCGATGATGGCGCACTGACCGCTGTTCGTGTCGAGCACGATGTAGCTGAAGGTGCTGCTGTCCTCGTCAAAGAAGGGTTCGATTTTCACGGTGCCTTTGCCTCGCTGACGTATGACCCGTCTGTTGTCGCCCATGCTCCTTTGATCGGATGTTTTCTGGGGCGTTCTCAAATGTCAGATGGTGTCCGGGCCGAATTAACTCAAAATTAAAAATCTGTCGTCGCATGTTCCTGCCGGCCGGCTGCCGGGTGAAGGAATCGCTTCCCCGCCCGTTGACTCAGCCGGGCAGCGCGCGGCGGTTCCAGGGCATGCGCATCAGCACGCGCGCGAGCCCACAGAACCCCGAGACACCGGCGAAGACCAGCCCCGCGCCCACGAAGCCCGAAAGCACATGGAACCATGGCGAGACCGTGGCACCCAGCACTGCACCGAGCACGATCAAGGACCCCGCAACAATCTGCACCTGCCGTTGCAGTTCCAGGGGTTGAGAGGCATCGGCCACGACGGGCAGGCCGGCTTTCTTCCATGCGTCCAGGCCGCCTTCGAGCACGTAGGCGTCACAGGCCGTGCACGCACCCAGCGTCGGGGCGTTCACCCGCGTCCGGTTGCCCGAGCGGCAGTGGAAGATGATTGCCGAAGCGCCGTCGAGCGGCAGGCCGCCACTTCGCAGGCGGTCCATCGGCACATGGCGTGCCTGTGCGATGCGCTCACGGGCATGTTCGTCCGCCGCACGGATGTCCACCAGGACGGCACCCTGGTTCACGAGTTCGCTGGCGGCTTGGGGCGAGATGGATTTCAGGGACATGGCAAGGGCCTCCTAGGGCGGATCATGGACAAAAGATGGCCTTGAGCGTGGCGATGAGCTTGGCCACGTCCGGATTGTCGATACGGTAGTGCAGGGTCTGCGACTCGCGCCGGTAGGTCACCAGGCCTTCCTCGCGCATCTTGGCCAGATGCTGGGACAAGGCGGACTGGCTCAGCGCCACGTTTTCGTGCAGGGCGCCGACGGTCATCTCGCCATGCTCGATCAGCAGGCACAGAACGAGCAGGCGATGCTCATTGCCGACTGCCCGCAGCATGGCCGCAGCCTTGGCCGCGCCGTCCTGTAGAAACGACTGGTCTTTCTTGTCAACCATCATGGCAGCTTGTATTTCATGTTTATCTAATTTAGCATAAACTAATAAAAGATCAAGGAAATTCCTCCAAGGCAGGGAGTGCTGCAGGTCTTCCGGCCGGTGTTCCCATGCTGCGGTATGGGTTCACCTGACACCTCATTCCTGATTTCTTCATGACGCCACCTGCTTCGCTGCCACCGCCAATTGCGACAGACGCTCGACGCAATGTAGGACTGCTGATGGCCGCCCAATCACTGGGCGGCGCCGCGCCACCCATCATCATTTCGCTGGGCGGCATCGTGGGCCAGATGCTGGCCAGCAACCCTTCGCTGGCCACACTGCCGGTCAGCCTCTACAACCTGGGGCTGGCGCTGTCGACCATCCCCGCGGCCCTGCTGATGCGTCGTCTCGGCCGGCGCGCGGCTTATGCGTTGGGGGCGCTGCTGGGTTCGGTGTCCGGACTCATCGCCGCATTGGGCGTCCTGTGGGGCAGCTTCGAGACCTTCTGCATGGGCACGGCGATGGCCGGCTTCTACGGCGCGTGCGTGCAGAGCTACCGCTTCGCGGCCAGCGATGCGGTGCCGCCGCCGCAGCGCGCCACCGTCATCTCGCGCATCATGATCGGCGGCCTGATCGCCGCGGTCATCGGCCCGCAGGTCGTCATCTGGACGCGCGACGCCTGGCCCATGGCGCCGTTTGCTGGCAGCTTCCTCGGGCAGGCAGGCTTGGCGCTGTTGGCCTTGCCGCTGCTGCTGATGCTGCGCATGCCGCCGCCCCAGGCAGCGGCCGTCGTGGGCGCGGCGCGCCCGCTGGCGGTGATCGCGCGCAGCCCAGGCTTCGTCGTGGCCGTCACGGCGGGCATCGTGTCCTACGGTTTGATGGCTTTCATCATGACCGCCGCGCCGATGGCCATGGTGGGTTGCGGCCACACCGTGGGCGAGGCCGCGCTGGGCATCCAGTGGCACGTGCTGGCCATGTTCGCGCCGAGTTTCGTCACCGGCCACCTGATCGCGCGTTTCGGCAAGATCGCGATCACGGCGTGCGGACTGGTGTTGATCGGGACCTCCGGCCTGCTGGCCCTGGCCGGGCTCGAACTTCTGCACTTCTGGGGCTCGCTGATCCTGCTGGGCGTGGGCTGGAATTTCGGCTTCATCGGTGCCACGGCGCTGGTGACCGACTGCTACGCCGCGCCCGAGCGCGCCAAGGTGCAGGCACTCAACGACTTCCTGGTGTTCGGCACCGTGGCCGCCGCCTCTTTCGGGTCGGGCCGGCTGCTGAACAGCTCGGGCTGGGAAACCATCAACGGACTGATGCTGCCGCTCATCGCGCTCGTGCTGGCCCTGCTGGGTTGGCTGGCTTGGCGCAACCGCCAGCAGTCGGCGGCAGCCGCCGCGCCATGAAGCCGTCTGGGTCCGGTCGAGCGTGCGGGTCAACCCCGTTTCATATTCGATGTTCCAAAACCATGAGGAGTTCGCGATGACGACAAGTTACCGGCAACTGACGCAGGACGTGGTGGCCAATCTGGCGCCTCTGCACAAGGGAGTGCCGCAGGTCATGAAGAGTTTTGGTGAGATGGGCAAGGCAGCCATCGCCGACGGCGCACTCGACGCCAAGACGAAAGAGCTGATCGCGTTGGCGATCGGCGTGGCCGCACGGTGCGATGGCTGCATCGGCTTTCATGTCAAGGCATTGGTCAGGCTCGGCGCGACGGCTGCGGAGGTCCATGAGGCCCTGGGCGTGGCCATCTATATGGGAGGGGGCCCGTCGGCGATGTACGCATCGAACGCGGTGGCCGCCTTCAACGAGTTCGCGGCGCTGTCCAGCAACCCGGGCGCGCCGGCCAGCGCCCCGTAGCCTGGGCCCGGACCGTCGTGCGGCGCCGCGGACCGCCTGCATCCGGTGCCAGAGCTTCGCTCCCTCCAACTTGCATCCCCGCAACCACTGTTTACCACAAAGGCCTAACCATGCAGACCACCGACTTCGTTGCGACAGTTTTTGATGGGAGAAGCAATCCCAACAAGGTGACCGTGACCTTTACCATGGCACTCAACGCGCTGCTCAAGGGACATACGGCGACCATCGTCCTGATGGTGGAAGCCGTGGAGCTGGGAAAACCCGGCGCGGCCATTGGGTTGGACATCGGCAAGCCTTTCGAACCCGTTGCCGATCTGCTGGAGAAGTTCTTGGAGAAGGGAGGTCGCATTGCCATTTGCGGCTCTTGCATGATCCACAACGGCATGACCGCCGCGCAGATGGACCCGCGCTTTAGCGTCATCAATGCAGCCGATGTGGTGGAGTTGCTGATGGGCGCCAGGGGGTCCTTGCAAGTCACCTGAGCCCAACCATGACACGATCAAGCGTCGCTGGCTGAGGCCTGTGGCGCGCGTCTTGGAGATCAAGCATTCAGTTGTACCTTGTGCGCCTTCTTGTTCACGAACTCGCCCAGGCGCTCCTGCACATCGTCACCTTGCTGGATCATGGCCATCACCAGCCCCTCGGTGAAGAGCCCGTCCGTGGCCGACATGTCGGCGATGCGGCTGATGGCGCTGACGATGGCGTAGTTGGAAAGCGGCGCATTGCCCGCGATCTTCTTTGCCAGAGTCAGGGCCAACTCCGGTGCGGGCGTGTCGCCTTTCGCGGTGTCGCAAACGTAGTGGGCCAACCCCAGTTCGCGGCCTTCCTGCGCATCGAGGACCCGTCCGGTGAGCATCATCTCCACCATGCGCGGCGCGGAAATGATCCGCGCAGTGCGCACCGTCGCGCCGCCGCCCGTAAAGATGCCCCGCGTGCCCTCGGGCAGCGCAAAGAAGGTGCGGCTGTCGGCAACGCGCACGTGCGCTGCGCTGGCCAGTTCCAGACCGCCGCCCACGACCGCGCCCTGCAGGCAGGCGATCACGGGAATGCCGCCATGCTGGATCTTGTCGAACGCGCGGTGCCAGCCCTGGCAGACGCGCATGAACTCGACGCCGCTGCGCGCCTTGTCGTGGTGCTCCTTGAGGTCCAGGCCGGCACAGAAGTGATCGCCCTTGGCCGTTAAGAGGATGGTCCGGATGTGGCTGGGCACCGCCGAGAAATAGGCGTCGATAGCGGCGATGGCATCCTCGTTGAGCGCGTTGCGCTTGTGCGCCATGTTGAGCGTGACGATGCCGATGTTGCCTTGTTCGGAGGTCAGCAGAATGGGGTCGGACATGAAGTTTTCCTGGCACTGGGTCATGAACATGGTGGGCTGTGGCGGGCAGGTCGACGTGCTCGGTCCGGCGGGCATCGGCCGCCGCTGTGACGGCATGGCCCGCGCCGAAGCGGGCCATGCCGTTCAAGGCCGAGGCTCCATGCCAATGTCGCCATTCATGGGCATTGAGCTTGGCCTGGGCGCGAAATGGCGGATAGACCCCTGGAGTCGCGGTCAAGCCTCACAGTCGATACTATTAAGGGGCGTTTATCTTTTCCATGCCCGTAGATTACCCACCAGGGATGCTGGGCTCAATTGCCAATAGCGTCGTGAAGTTTGCAAAAACTGACAATCTCGTCCGGCCGCCAAGAGGGCTTCCTGCGAGCCCAAAGGCTGTCGCGGCGGCCACGGTCTCATGCGACCTGGTGGAGGATCTGCTGCGCAGCCTGCGCTCGCTGTGCTCGGACCAGGCCCTGGATCGCTGCCTGCAGCAGGCCGGCATCGTGAAGGCATTTATCAACCACCCCGGCTCGCGTCTCACGCACGATCAACTGGTCGGGCTGTACCGGCGAAGCGCCGCCGCCACCGGCGATGAAATGATGGGGCTGTGGAGCCGGCCCATACGGACCGGCGCTTTGAAGTACATCGTCCGAGCGGTCATGGACGCGCCAAGCATCGAGGTAGCGCTGTATCGCTTCACGCAGGTCTGGAACCTGCTGCTGGACGACTACAGGCTGAGTCTCACGAAGGCAGACGCCTCCTTGCGCTTGGACCTTGTCCCGCGGTCTTCCAACACGGGGGTGAACCGATTCGGGCACGCACTGATGCTGAAGCTGACGCACGGCATCGTGTCATGGCTCGCCGGCCGAGAGGTCTCGGTGCGCACTGTGGGCTTCGCTTTTCCACGCCCGTCCTTTGCTGCCGACTACTCGATCCTGTTCCCGGCCCCGATCGATTTCTGCGAACCTTACTCTCAGGTCACCTTTCACGCCGAACTCGGAAAGGTCCAGCCGGAACGCAGCGCGTCCGACGCGCGCAGCTTCCTGGAGCAGGCGCCGCGCGACTGGATTTTCACCTCCTACCACGAGCACGCCCTGCGGCTGAAGGTGCGCGAGTTGCTGCATATGGATCTCGGACGGACGCTGGATGATGTTTCCAGCCGGCTGCACATGTCCTCGCGGACACTGATACGCAAGCTGCAGCAGGAAGGGCTGTCGTTCCAGGGCATCAAGGATGAGTTGCGCAGGGATCTGGCCATTCTCCACCTTGTGCGCAACGACGGCTCACTGGAGGAGATATCCGATGCTTTGGGCTTCAGTGCCCCCGCCGTCTTCCATCGCGCGTTCCGCCACTGGACAGGTATGACCCCCGGACGATACCGAGCGGCGCAGCAAGGCATTTCCCAAGTGGTTACGCTCTGACCTGTGCACCGAAAAGCGGGCATCCGGACCTCGCCACTGGATATCCTCATTTCGCAGCCAGCGAGGCCTCACGCCCGGCCTCCTCGTTGGCGAGGCACAAGTAGGGGTTGTTGGGCGGCACTCGCTCGAACAACGCACCGGGCTGCGTTAGCAGGTAGCCGTGCAACTGCCGCGATTTGCGCGGCCCTGTGACGTGGCAAGTCCAGATGTTCAGGCCGCTGGCCTGCTTACGGTGCACGGCCAGCTTCTCGAAGCGTTTTTGTACCCACTGCCACGGCTCCAGTTTTTCCTGGCGAGCAATGGCTGCCAACTGCGGATGCTCTTGAGCGTAACGCTGGAACACGCCGGGACTGACCAGGTACGCGGTGTCGTCCACGGAGTGCACCAGCGCCTTTGCGTCGTTGATGATGAGCCGGCGGGAAGCGATGCCCTGTTTCAGCCACGCCATGAAGTGCTCGCCTGATGGCGGCGCTGCCGAGGATGTTGGCACTGGCACTGGCACTGGCACTGGCACTGGCGCCGGTGACGAAGGCGAAGGCGAAGGCGAAGGCGAAGGCGAAGGCGAAGGCGAAGGCGAAGGCGAAGGCGAAGGCGCGGCCAAGCTTGGTGCTTCGGGGCGCACGGTAGACGTCTCTTTGGGGAGCGCTTCCGCATCCTGCCGGGTCTCGGGCGAGCCTCCCATACCCACCATCGACAGCATGTCCTCCATGACGTCGGGCACGACCTGGGCCTTCAATGGAGGCGCCGAGAGGGGGCCACCGCTTTCCCATGGCGGAACCGACGGGCCGTCCGAGTTGGACTGCGGCCCCTCCGTCGTGCGGGTGGCGGAAACATCGGCCTCCTTACCCGTGGACGCTGCGTCGATCGCCACTGTGCCGGTAAATGGTACCGGCCGCTGCCCCGGCTCCCAGATCAGCGCGGGTGCGAGGCGCAACAGGGTGAACGAGTGGGACCAGCCGGTGGCGCTGGTCACGGTTGCGCGCCAGACTGCCTTGCCGTCGTATGACGGCTGCAATATGCCGTGGTCCTGCAGCACATTGAAGACGGCGGTGTTGTTGGCCGGGATGCCGTCGATGCCCTGGGACAGCAGGTGCGCACGCAGCTTGTCCGAGACCGTCTTGCTCACCAGCCACAAGGCATCCTCGGTGAGCCAGCCGTCTGAGGCCTCGGGCTGGTTCAGCTTCAACTCTTCCTTGAGCAGGTAACGCAATCCGTCGAGCAGTTTGCGTTGCAGCGCGTGCTTCGGTGCGGCCATGGCGCGCGCCGGGTCACCGCCCAGTTCCTGGGCCACCGAGGCGCGGTCGGCCTGCACGACAAGTTCGCCCAGCACACCCGCGTGCTCGTACTGGCCGGCCAGGACATAGAGTAGCGGTGCCCACAGGTCGGGATAGCCACTGAGCCAGTCCAGGGCATCACGGTCGAGCAGTTGGCGGTAGAGCAAACTTGTCGCGGCACTGTGCAGGCGGTATTCGCGGTCGTCGCGGTAGCGGAAGCGGTACGGCTGGTGCAACGGGCCATGCCACGGGTGCCAAGTGCTGCCGTCGGCAAGCTCGACGTGCAGATCGACGGCGATCTTGCCGATGTCATGGAGCAGCGCGGCATAGGCAACGGCGGCGGTCCAGGCCTCGGACTGTGCGGCCTGGTCCTCGGGACTGGCGCCGATGGGCAGCAGATGGGACTGGCGCAGCTTGAGCGCATAAGCAACGATTTCGAGGCCGTGGTCCAGCATGCCGCCCGGATAGGCATGGTGATGCGCCTCGGAGGCCGGGAAGGCCTGGACCAACTCGGCGTAGCGTTCCAGGGGCGCGCGGTACAGGGTGGCGAATTGCCTGCGTGAGAGCGAGGTGCGCTGCCAGATGTGCTCCAGCAGTTTCTGCCGGCGCGGGGTGGCCAGCATCGATGCGGCAGACTCGGGCCGCAGCAGCCCTTTCGGGAGGACGGTGGCGGGTGGTGGCGTGGGCGCGGCAGCGACCGGGGGCCGTTTTCGCTGGAACAGGGAGAGCATGTCGATGTCCTGATGACGGGCCGACCGGGAGGCCTTTTCGCCTTTTCGAGGTAGGGCCTTTCCCCTTGCACCCCATTCCCTTGCCGTTTCGGCCCTTTGGCCTTTAACCGTTTCGGTATAGCGGGGCCTGGGTTGCGGCTCCAGCGCCAATGTGGAATCTGCTCGAATGGATTGGACGGCGACCAGGTGATGGCCTCGGCCTATGCTGCGGAGATGCTGCTTCCGCCAGGTAGGTTGCCCCTAGGCGTCCAAGTTGACAAACGCGACAAACGCGACTAGAGTGAATCTTGTCTCAAACCTGCTTGGGAGATGACCATGCCCACCGCCATTGAATTCATTGCCGATCGTCTTCCGCGCGTCACCGTGGAGGACGTGCGCCGTTTCGCGGATACCGTTGAAATCCGGGACGCCACGGCATTCGCGGCCGAGTTGCAGGCGTTCGTTCACGAGCGCGTGGAAGCGGTGAAACTGCCCGCTAACCTCGCAGGCGAAACGGTGGAGCATGCCCTGGAGCGCAAAGCGGCCGCGCTGCGTGCCGACACGAGTTGGGCACCGACTGAAACCGACGTCCAGCGTGGCCGCGCCGTGCTGCTGGAGGCCTTCAACCAGCCGCACAACCTGCCGCCCGCGGAGTTCGCCAAGCTGGCGGACAAGTCGCGCCAGCAGATCTACAAGGACATCCTCGCCCGTCGGCTGCTGGCGCTGAACGTGGGACCGCGCGGCCAGAAGCTGCCCGACTGGCAGCTCGACCCGGTGAAGCAGCAGTTGACCCAAACCGTGCTTCAGGAGGTCGAGGGCATCGACCCCTGGACGATCTACCGAGCGCTGACCGAACCGCTCGAAGGCTTGGGCGGTCGCTCGCCGGTGGATGCGGTGACGCATGGCACGATCGACGACGTGGCCGAGGCCGTGTTCAACGTGCTGGGCGTTCAGGTGCATTGAGGCAAGACCGCCGTGAGCCGCGAGCTGCCTTCGTTCCTGATCGATGCCGGCGAACTGCTCCAGCATGTGAGCCGTGTCGTCTATCGAGGCAGCAGGCTGTACTATGGCCGCGGTAGCACCAATCGCTACGATGATCCGGCACGGGCCTATGGCGTGCTCTATTTGGGGCGCGACCTGCCCACGGCGCTGATGGAGTCGGTGTTTCACAAGCATCAGTGGCTTGCGGACACGCAACGCTCGATCGCGCTGAAAGAAGTCCAGGCCCGGATGGTGCGCGCGGTGGGCGTGATGGACGACGTGCTCCTGGCCGACCTCACGGCGTCGGGCGTCATGGCGGGCTACTTCGGCCTGAACCTAGAGCAGTTGGCCAGCCGCGACTACACGCTCACGCAGCAGGTGTCTGCCCAGGTGCATGCGATGTTCAGCGGCGATGGCCAGCCGCTGTTCGATGGGGTGCTCTATCCGTCGCGCAACAACTATCCCGCCAAGAGCATCGCCCTGTTCGAGCGTGCGGCAGCAAAGGTTGGCGTTGTCGATGACATCGACCTGGTGGACCATGTGGACTGGCCGCACTTCGTTGCCACGTATCGCGTCGGCGTGGAGCCTGACCCCGGCCCGGTGGAACCGGATGACGAAGCGTCATGAAGCACTTTGAAGCCCGCAGCAGAATGAAATGGACCAAACTCGAATAGGCATCCCTCAGTAGCAGGAGACGACCATGAGCATCACGACCCGCATCAGCACTGCAGAACGCCTCGGCCGCGCCCTTGGCCGCGGGTGGCGCGCCTACGCGCGCAGCGAACGTCGGGCGTCAAACTGGTTGGTGTCCAAGGGTGTGCCGTTGGCCGGCGCTGCTGCGCTGCTGTGGGCCGGCAAACTGGCTGTCCTGGGGCTGCTGCTCTACGTTGCTTTCTGGCTGGCCTTGCTGCTGGTCGCGCTGGTGTTTGTGGCCCAGGGGCACGATACCGTCGAATGGGAGCCGCCCGAACCAGAGTGGCGGCACGGCCACGCCGGTTTTGGCCTCTATACCCACGATGAGTATCGGATAGATCCACATGATCCATCTGATGAGACCTAGCGAAGAAGCATGGCACTATTTCTTCTTGCTAGGTGTCGATGCCCACTTCATAGCGCCGCCAAAGGCCATGTCGGCGGCCTTGCCGCCGGCCGCTTTGGCGCCTGCCGTACCGGCAGCAAGCCCTTGCAACATGCCCCCCACGGCGTAGCCCGCCCATCCCAAGGCGGTTACCCAGAACAAGGGCAGCACGATGAACATCGTCGCCATGACGAAATTCAACAGCATGTCTCCGAAGGCATTGTTGAGGCCCATGACCGGATCGAAATTCGTATGCGGCCGGTTCCATCCCCAGCCCCATCCGTAGAGCGCGTCCAGAATGGTGCTGTCGATCCAGCGCGCGAGTTGAAACCAGAAATCCACGAAGAACAGCGCAAACTGCACCACGCTGACCGTCACGAGTGTTTTCAGGTTGTAGGTGCTAACCATGAGCACCACCGGAATGCAGATAACCAGCGCCATCTTCAAGAGCGCCAGCACCATCGGAAGGGCCTGGCGCATTGCATCCATGGAGGGGAAGTAGCCCAACGAGCCCACCGCCAGTCCTACGTCGGCTGCCGCCCGGGTGATGATGTTCGGGTCGGTCATTTCGATCTGGCCACCGTAGTCCGTATAGACGCTGCCTTGGTTCAGCTTCTGCTGCCGCGGTGACGCGATCGCGCGGATCACCGAATCGTCCACGTCGGCCCGGCTCAGGAAGCCAGCCCAGCCCGCCAAGCGATTGAGCAGGCTCGGGTCCACCTGGCCCAGAAGCCGCGCCCGCAGGCCATTGCTGCCGTCGGCCCACCATTGCCTGCAGGTCGGGTAGCCGCCGCCGCTTGCTACCTGCGCGAGCCCTGCATCTCGGTTGCTGTCGTAAGGCCAGTCATCGCGCGGCGTGCTGGAACGATACGTGTCGTAATAGCCGTTCGTGTCCGTGAAGAAGCGCGAGCCGATCCAGGTCACGTCGTGCATCTGCTGCTCATCGAGCTGAGGGCGCTGCATGAATAATTTCGCCCGTGCAGCCCCATAGCAATCCCGCGAGAAATCCGCCACTTCCTGAGCCAGTACCGGGTCGTCGATGCGCGTGGCGTCGATCTCCATGCGCATCTGCCGCAGGTCCGTGCCACACGGGATCGCCGCCACCGAGGCGCTCGTGACGGCGCGCGAGAGTGCATGCATGAACGCCCACCAGACGGGCACCTTCGCCGACTGGTTGTTGATGGTGCTGAAGGACTGCGACCAGCCGGTATCCGTGGGCTGCGGCACGCTGACCTGGCACTGGGCCGAGCGCGAGCTGTCGTACTGGATGGTGTTCAGGTCCACGTCGATGAACGGAATGCCGGCGAACATCACCACCACGATGGCGACGAAGACCCGGTTCTCGATGCGGGCGGCGCTCAGCACGCCTTTATTGCCCTCGTCGGCACCTTCCGCACGGGCCTTCAACCACTCCTGCACGATGATGGCGACGAAAGGCAGCGCGAATACCCCGCTGGATACCAGCACCGCCCAGATGCCGTTGTTGACGATCCAGGACACCAGCGTCAGGTAGTACTCCAGGTAGTCGGTCGTGAAAAGCGTCATCGCGCCATCTCCCCTCAACCGGCCTGCATCAGCAGGCTGGCTTCCAGCGCCACGATGGCGATGACGCCCGCGATCTCGGTGCGCACCAGGCGGCGCCGCGCCTGGGCGTCGTCCTCACGTACCAGCAGCCGGCGCCGCATCCAGACCCAGCCATAGGCCGTCGCCCCGTACAGGCACAACCGCCACACGAAGAAGTAGCCCGATGCGGCCGCGAGCCACCGCTCCCAGCCGGCCACGCTCCCGACCAGGTAGATGCCGGCGACGTTGGCCCCCACCGCAGCGGCGACGATCACCACCGCCCACAGCAGTGCTTTCGCCGCGCGCCGGCTGAACAGCCAGCGCAAGGGGCGCCAGGTCATGCGCATTGCGCTCATGGCCTGACTCCCGGATTGCCCTTCTGCAACTGGTCGAGGCGGTCGGGCACCGGATCGCCCTCGTAGATGCCGCGCGAGCCGGCCGCGCGCGTACCATGGCGCTGGATGATCGCCATCGGCGAGTTGTTCGCCAGCTCGCGGCGCAGCTCCAGCTCCGTTTTCAGGTTGCGGATCTCCCGGTCGAGCGTGTCGCTCTCGTGGTTCACAGCCTCGACCGCCAACTCGTTGGCCGCCACGTTGGGCTCCTTCTTTCCCGTGAGCAGCGTGCGCTGGAGCAACAAGGCCTTCTCCAGCACCGACGACAGCGCCACCTCGGACGCAAGGCGCCGCGCCAGCAGGTCCTGGTCCGGCTCGTCGCGCAGCGCCTCGATGACGCCGCGCGTGATCGGCAGCGACGTGCTGCCGGCCTCGCGCAAGTTCTCGAAGGTGGTGTTGCGCACGCCGGAAACCAGTTCCTGCAAGACTTCCAGTTTGGCTTCGTACTCCTCCTGGATCAGCGGCGTCAGCCCGACGCCGGGCACCGTCTCGGTCTTGGTGCAGGAATCGCACGTGCGCTGCACCTGTTCCCCGAGGACCCGGGTGGCCCATTCGGTCGCCTGCTGCGGCGACGTCCAGGTCTGGCAGGACAGGCTCGCGCAACTGGCGGGCGCGATGGAGGATGTGTCCGTCACGCCGCGCCCGTTGACCAGGTTGTAGCCCGCGCGGGTGACGTCGCCGACCACCCGAATGGCGGACTGGCCTGCGCCACCGGCATTGCTGCCGCCCACCCAGGGAACGCCGTCGTTGCCGCGGCGCGTCTCAGCCTGCTCGACGGCCGAAACGGCATCGTTGCTGCCAACCGCGTCACGCAGGGCCATGCCTTCGGCCATCTGGCTCCAGCCAAGCTGGCCGCCCGCCGTCTCGGCCATCTTCTCGGCCATCGCGCGGCACGTCAGCTTGGAGCGGTCGAAGTCCAGCCGCGCCTGCAGCACGCCGTTGGTCAGCAGGTTGTACAGGCCGGGATCGGCGCGCTGAATGATCAGCGCCGGCAGGGACGCCACCGCGCTGGTGGCGCTCTGGATCACGTTGCTCATGATCTGCTGGAAGCCGTTCGTGATGCCGTTGAGCTGGTTGCGCAGCGTGGTCTGGATGCTCATGTCGCCGCAGATCAGGTTGCTGTTCCACCCCAAGCCGACCCCGATGGAGCGCATGCCAGCCGCGCGGCCCATGGACACCGCGCTGCCGCCTCCGATCGAGTACATGACGTCATCGCCAATGACGGGGCCGCTGTTCTGGTATCCGACCTGCGCCCACGCCAGGCCGCAGACCAGAGCGAGCGTGCCGGCCAGCGCCGTCGGGCGCAGCAAGTAGCACGCCTTGGCGGAAAGGTTCATCGGTTCAGGACGCTTCATCGTGGCACCTCAGAGGAAATCGACGCTGCCCAGGAACACCTGCCCGCGGCGTTCGCAGCAGGCATACGGCCGCCACAGCGCCCAGGCGTAGTCGCCTTGCTGGGCCTGGGTCAGCGTGCCGCTGTGGGGGAAGACCACGCAGGTGTTCGACAGACGAGGGGTCAGCTCCTGCCACTTCCCGGTGGAGGTATCGCCTTCGACCAGCGCCCCGGCCGGCCAGTAGCCGTCACGGGCGTTGGCGAGCAGTGGCTGGTACACGTGCAACTGCCCGCGGCGCGTGACGACATCGCCCGCGCGCTGGGCCACCACCGCCCCGGATTTGTGGTCGTCGGTCTGGTGCAGGAAGCCACCGCGTGGATAGACATTGCCCCAGAGGTTCATCGTGGTGCGCGCACCGACCTCACGCATGCCCGGAATCAACGCCTCCGGGTAGGCCATCTCGGGCACGTTGTAGCGCCAGGCCAGCGTGTCCAGGGTGCTGAGCAGATACGGCATGAAGGCCGTGCCCGCGCCTTGGCAGAAGTAGCCGGAGGACGAGGCGAACTGGTTGAACACCTCGCCGCCGGGATGGCCGATAACATCGCTGTTCTTGAATTTGGCGAGGTTGTTTTCATGATCCTCGTTCGTGGTGCCGTCCCCGCCGGCCTGGGCCGAAGGATTGGGCGTGCTCATGGCGCGCACTTCAACCCAGGGGTTCTCGCCGGTGTTCGAGTACGACGACACCACTGCATCGGGGATGTAGTGCCTGACCTTGACGGAGGTACGCACCGTGCAGCCGGTCCAGGTGCAATAGAGCCAGTAGCAGATACCCACCACCCGGTATTCCAGGCAATCGGGCGAAGCCACTGAACCCACGATGGTTGCCGTGTTCAGGGCGTAGCTGCCCGTGGCGCTAAGCAGCAGCACGGACGCGACAGCAGCTCGCATGCGGCGCAGAAGGTCGAATGGGGGGATCACGGTTCGGTCCTCCGGTGCTGTTCGATCCGCGCGATGGCGCGGGCCACGTCCGGCTCGCCATAGACCACATAGCGCTGGTCCACCACGACGGCCGGGACGGCGGTGATGCCCAGGCTCCATGCGTCCGTCACGCCCTGGTAGGCCGTCGCGATGCGCCGCTGAAGGTCAGTGCCTCCCTGGGTCAGCCGACGCTTGACCAGGGCTGTCGCCTGGTCGGGGTCGGTGGGCAGATTCGCCGAAAGCTCGGCCTCGATGCGCGGCGCTTCATCCAGCTCGATCAGCCGTTCGCCGCCCATGGTCTTGACCGGGTGGTGGCCGTCGGTGACGACCACCACGTCGGCGGCGAAGGTGACCGGGCTGAACACCGCCAGGGACGCCGGCAGCGCCACGGCCAGGCCAAGGGTTCGCCAGCCTGGTGCGAACCGGGTAAAAGCTGCTGGCATGTCATGCGCCCCGGAAGTTGATCAGGGCCATAGTCAAACGCCGAACCCCATGCGGTCCCAACAAACAATGCGCATCGCGGCCACCCCGCATACCTGCTTGTGTCGCCGCGAAGAAAAAGCGGAGGCCGAAGCCTCCGCGCTGATCAACGAAGCAGTGCAACACTTACAGCAGGCCGGACTCCGCAAAGGAGAACGGGGCACCCTGGCCGACGATGATGTGGTCCAGTACCCGCACATCGATGAGTGCCAGCGCAGCTTGCAGTTGCTGGGTCAGCATGCGATCCGCGCTGGACGGCTCGGAGACACCCGAGGGATGCTGGTGGGCGAAGACCACCGCGGCGGCATTCAACTCCAGCACACGCTGCACGACGACACGCGGATAGACCGAAGTCGAGTTGATCGTGCCCCTGAACAACGGCTCGTAGGCCAGCACCTGATGCATGCTGTCAAGGAATATAGCGACGAATATTTCGTTGGGCTCGGCCACCAGCTTCACGTGCAGGTAGTCGCGCACGGCCGTGGGGTCGAGGAGTTTCGGACCCGCTTTGAAAACCCGCTTCTCCAGCAGTGCAATGGCTTGCTGGATGATCCAGTCCTCGTGCTGGGCAGCGATGGCGGAAAGCGACTCCAGGCAGGAGTCATTGACGACGAAAGACATGGCGAACCTCCAAATGGTGAGATCGGAGGGCGCGCGCCCGGGGAGGGCAAGCCCTCCTGGGGAACGAACAAGGTGCATCCATCACCGCGGGAGCGGTGATCGTTCGCGGCCAGGATGCGAGGCGAACGGGTTGCGGTCAGCGCAGCGGACTGCGCCGTAGCCTTGAAGACCGGGGCTACCTGGGCATGTCGCCGACGACGTCGGCAGGCATTTCCGATGTAGGTGTGGCGGCGGGATCGCGGGCCGCGAGCATGTCCATGGCCGACAGCAAGGCATCGCCCTCGATCGGACCCTGCAGCAGGATAGCCTTGCCGGTTTCGCGATCGTGTAGCCGCAGCGACGGCGTGGCGGTCACGCCGCTGTTCGTGGCTTCCGCAGTTTGGGCGCGAATCGCCGCGTCGGGCCGCTCGCTCGCGATGCACTGCTCGATGGGTGGCGTAAGGTCGGGGTAGCGCAGGTCCTCGGGCAAGCCCTGACCGTCGCTGCGCGTGTGGGCATATACCCACTCGACGGCCTGCCAGAAGGCGGCATGACCGCTGGCTTGGCCCGCGCATTCCGCCAGGCGCGCTTCCGCGGACGCGGCCGGCTCATGCGCTGCCAACGGGAGGTGATGCCATTGCAAGGCCACGTCCGCATTGCCGGCCACCCAACGCTTGAGCACTGGGAAATAGGACCGGCAGAACGGGCATTCGAGGTCCGCGTAGAGCGTCAGCGTGAAGCGTCCTTCCGGATTGCCCATCTGCCACGGAGGCCCAGCCACCTGCGTCTCGCTGACTGGCGCTGAAGTCTGAGGCGTGGACTGCCCGGGCCAACGGGACACGAGCCAGATCAGCAGCAGTGCAACCAGCGCTGCGGCCACTGTCCAAGGCCAGCTGGGCCGCCAGTGCCGACGGCGGAACGCCTGCACCTGCATCGGAATAGAAGGACGTTTCTGTTCCATGGCGTTCTCCGGTGTACGGCAGATTCAGGGCAGGTCCAGGGTCGGCGACTCGATGCCACGTGCCCGGTCGATCTTCTCAGCCACCTTGAAGGCGGCATCCAGCTCGCTGACGCCGTGCTGCTGCATGAGTTGGTAGCGTTCTGCCTTCTCCTCGGGCTCGGTTTGCGCGAGCGCGAGGTAGAGACTTGGCGGCACGGCGCGGAACAGCACTTCCATGCTCTTGGAGAGGATGACGCCCTCGGTGAACTTGCCCGCTTCCTTGCGTGCGGAGAGCATCAGCGCCTTCTGCGCCGGCGAGAGTTCGCGGAAGCGCGCGATCTTCTCCACCTCGTCCGGCGGCATCGACAGGCACACCCACCACTCGATCATGTTGAGCATCGGCTCCGCTGCACGTGGCAGGTCGTCGATGTTCTGCGTCGCCAGCCAGAACCAGGCGCCCAACTTGCGCCACATTTTTGTAATTTTCACGACATAGGGCGCGAGCAGCGGGTTCTTGGTGATGATGTGACCTTCGTCGGTCACGTTGACGATCGGCCGTCCCAGGTACTGGTCGCGCTCGGCGATGTTGTTCACCGTGCTGATCAGGCTGATGTAGGCGATGGAGAGCTGCGCGTTGTAGCCCTCGCGGGCATAGGTCGCCAGATCGACCAGCGTGATGTCGGCCTCGGGCCACGGCGTGCCGTCGCGGTCGAACATCTCGCCGTCCGTGCCTTGGCAGAACATGTCCATCGCGTCCGCCATCTCCAGCAGCCGCGCACGGCGCATCTCGGGCAACGTCGGGTCCTGGCCACGGGTGCGCAGTGCATTGCGCACATCGCGCGTGAGCACGGTGCGCTTCTCCGCCACGCAATGTTCGGCGGCGTCGAGGATGCACTGGCGGATCAGCGAGCGGTCGGCCCGCGTCATCCGCGCTTCTTCCTTGTCTTCGCCGCCCGTGATCATCAGCCGTGCCGTGATCTCCAGTTCGCCGAGCACGTCGCGCTGCTCATCCGCCTCCATGGCCGAGGCATCCGGTGGCAGGTCTTCGTCCAGGGCATCGGCATCGAGCGTCTGCACGTCGCTGGGCGTTTCGATCAGCCGGCGTGCGTCGGCGAACGGCGCCAGGCTGATGCCCGATCCGGGGGCCAGCTTGACCCGGTTCACGGTCAGGCCCAGGCGCCGCGCGAAGTCGCTGAACAGGCCGAAGCTGTTGCCGGCTTCCACGATGAAAAGCCGCGGCCGGTAGATGGCCGTCACCTGGTTCAGCAGGTTGTTGAGTGTGGCGGACTTCCCCGAGCCGGTGGGGCCAAATAGAAACAGATGGGCATTCATCTGCCGATCCAACCTGTTCAAGGGGTCGAACGTAATCGGGCCGCCGCCGCGATTGAACATCGTGATGCCGGGATGCCCCGTGCCCTGGGCGCGGCCCCACACCGGCGACAGGTTCGCCGCATGCTGGGCGAACATCAGTTGCGTGTACCACCGGCGCCGATCCTGGCCGGGGTTGTAGCAGCACGGCAGCCAGCGCAGGTAGCTGTTGAGCGGCGCCACCTCGTCGTCCTCGCGCACCGGCTGCAGGCCGGCGTTGAGCATCACGTTCGCGAGGTCCAGGCCGCGCCGATCCAGTTCCGCCTCGTCGCGCCCGCGTAGGTAGAACGCCAGAGTGCCCCGGTAGAGCTTGTGCGCGCTGCCGATCAGGGAGCGGGCTTCATGCACGTCCTTGAGCGTCTGCTCCGACGCCAGCGTCTCGCCCACAGCTTTCTTCGCCAGATGGTTGAGGTCCGATTCGAGGACGTCCTGCGGCGTGGCGACCATCGTGAGACACATCAAGGTGTCCTCGGGCATCTGGTCGAACAGCGTGTTGATCGCGTCCCCCTTGCGGGTCTCGCCGGTCAGGTGCCCGGTGCCGGGCGGCATGCGCAGCCGGTCGGTGATCAGCACGCGGTGCGGCATGCCGTCGAAGTACCAGGCCCCTTGCGCCACGTCCGAGCGCGGCTGCCCAAAGAACAGCCGCTGGCTGAAATCCCGCCCGCTCGCCAGCTCGATCTCGCCGGCCTCGCTTTCCTCGGTACTGTCCGGATAGCGCGCCAACGCGTAGAAGCGCTCCCGGTCCTCCACCCCAGGCCCGAGCAGCGTGGGGCGCGGGTTGAACCACCGCAGCAGCCAGTCGTGGACGTCGGCCGCGACCATGCGCCGGGCCTGGATGCCGGCGTTCGCCAGCCCGCCGCACAGGCGGTCGCAGACGATGTTCAGCATCTGTTCGGGCGTCTGGCCGCGGCGGCTTGCCTGCCCGGTGGCACGGCGATAGACCACCATGCGCACGCGCCGCGTCTGCCCGCGCCAGCGCAGACGGGTAACCACCGTGTCCTCGAACAGGCCGCCCGGCTTGGCTACCGCGCGCAGGTGGTGACGGAAGAAGCGCAGGTAGAACTCGGTGAATGCCGTGCCGCGGGCGCGTGGCTGCACGTAGTCGCACAGGGTCTGCATGTATTGGTCAAAGCTCGGTTCGTCCTGTGCGTATAGCTGGAGCACCCAGGGGTTCTCGTCCAGTTCATCGAAGCTGTCCTGGAGCGCGTTTTCCAGGGCGTCGCGGGCATGCGCGAGCCAGCCAGGCTCCCGGCCCTCGGTGCCCAGCGGCACCAGCTCGAAGAAGGCGGCTACGGATTGACCGTCCTCCAACAGCATGGCCTTCGACTCGGGCAAGAATTCCACCCAGGGCAGCAGTTCCACGAAGGACGGGGCGACGCCGTACAGCGCCTGCTCCTCGGCCACGGTCGCCGGCCTGCGGCCCTGCACCGGGGCGCCGGGTTCGGGGATGCCGGCCTGCTGCAAGGCTTCGACGTGGCGCTGCCAGCCGTCCGGCTGCTCATCGCCGGCCGGGCCGCTGATGCCGGCGCCCGCCAGCTTCGGCCAGGGAAGTTTCCACCGCATCAGTAGGCCTCCACGCGCTCGCCTGGCATGGCGTACTGGATGCGCTGGTACAGGGGGAAGACCGTGGTGTAGCCCGGAACCGGCACCGGGTCCGTGCCCGCCAGGTGCGGATACACGTACATGACGAGATCGGGATTGGGCAGGCGCTGGAACTGGTGATGGACCTCGTTGCGCGCGGTGCGCGTATAGCGCATCTGCTCGGCAGGCGCGGCCTGCATGTCGGCGTCGGTCAGCGGCCGACGCAGGCTCTGGCGCGCATCGAGCAGTTGGCGGCCGGCATTCCGTCCGGCTGCGCCACCGCCGTCGCCGGCCTCCTGCTGCCAGATGTCCATCATCGTGCGGTCACCGTGGGTCAGCAGCTTTTCCTTGCTGGTGGCGCAGCCGCCGAGCGCCGCGACGGCGAGGACCAGCGCCAGGCCACGGGCCAAGCTATTCAAGTTCGAGTGCATGGCTTTCTCCTGCGCGGTGATCGACCTTGCGGCCTTCGGGATCGAAGTCGATGGCGAGCGGCTTTTCGAGGTGAACGGCGACCTTCGCGCCGGGCTGGACATAGACGGCGGCGAACGCTTGGCCGTAGAGCTTGTTGACCCAAGCCGACATGTCCCGCACGCCGCCCGCCAGAATCTGGCCGACCGCTTCCTGGCCGGTGATGCCCACGGTGCCGATGGAGCCGTCCGAGCCGACATAGGACATGCGGCCGCTGTCGCTCTCGATGAGCGAGGCCACACCGGCACCGGCCGCGGTGATCAGGGCCTGCGAGCCGAGGTATTGCTGGGCGTTGCTGCGCCGCTCGCCGCTGACGCACGGGATGCCGTGGGGATCGCTGATCCAGCCCAAGCCCCCACTTTGAGAGTTCTGCTGTTGGTTGTCCTGCTGGTTGCCCTCGCGGTCTTCGGGGATCGTGCGGATCGTGCCGTCGTGGAAGACGAACGTGATGCTGCGCACCTGACCGCGCACGCACGACAGCGTCCAGTCGCCCGAGGCGGTGCCGCTGAACACGGCGCCGGCCACGTCGGGAATGTCGATGCCATTGGCGGTCAGGTTGTCCGGCCCGACCAGGACTTTGAACGGATAGGGATCATTGACCGTGCCGTCGATCGGCACGCGGCCGATCAGCGCGGTCATGGCGACCGAACCCATGAGCGTGGAGTTGGTCGGCACGGTATAGACCGGCTTGGCACTCTTGACCCCGGCGGCGCGGGCGCCCGCGTTGGCCACGGTTTCCGCGGTGGTTTCGAGCGTGCTCTGCGCCGGGCCGAAGCTCGTGGGGAAGCTCATGCCGCCGCTCGCGCCACGCCCCCCGTTGCGCCCCTCGGCGGGCTTTGCGTGGTCCGGCTCGACCCACCGCACGCCGCCCTCCATGCCGGCCTCGTCGCCGCCCTGCAGCCCCAAGCCCACGGGCAGGTCCGCATGGCCGCCGCCGCGCCCGCCGATGCTGTCCAGGCGCCGCTGCAGGTCGGCGAGCAGCCCTTCGGTCTGCTGGCGCGCGCTGGCCGCCTGCTCCTGGTCGCGGCGCAGGTTGGACCGCTCGGATTCGAGCGCCGAGTTGATGCGCTGGTCGATGGAGTTTTCGCGCTGACGCAGCCGCTGGTTCTCTTCACGCTGGGACTTGTTGTCCGAGAGCGCGGTCTGAAGCTCGGTGCGCAACTGCTTCACCTGCGCCACCAAGGTCGCCACGGTGTCGCGCGGGGTATCGCCCTCGATGCCGAGAGCCTTCATTTCATCGGGCGTGAGCTGGGCGCCGTTGTCCTCCGCGGGTGGCGCCGTGCTGCCTCCACCCGAGAACAGCCGGATACCGACGAACAGCACCAGGATGGCGACAGGGATCATCAGCCACTTGAGCAGGCCGTTACTGCGCATGGCGGGCCTCCTTGGTGTTCTCGTCGCCGTCCGGCTGCGGCAGATGCAGGGCAGGGTCGAAGCGGTGAATCGCCGGCAGCAGCGACTGCGCGAGGCCGCGGCCGCGCGTGACCAGGTACAGGACGGTCGTGTCCTCGGGCGTGCCGCGCGGGCCCAGCGCCTCGTGCTGGAAGGTGGCGGTGAGGAAATCGCCTTGCAGCACGCGCGGGTCGAGCGTGATCCAGCCGCCGCTGCCGTTGGTCAGGCGCACGGCTGTGACCCACTGGTCCTCCAGGCGCCACGACGCGAGCGCGACCGCGCGCACGGGCAGCGTTGGCATCAGTGTGTCCAGGTCGAGGTCGCGGGGCAGGTTGACCCGCATGACGCCCGGCAGCGGCTCCACGGTGCGCAACGGCGCGTAGAGGTTCTGCGCGGCGAAGCGCGTCAGGACGACAGGGACCGGGGTTTCGCGCCGCGCGGTCCGAGCACCTGCCTGGGCACGTGCTGGGGCATCGTCGGCGCCGCCTGCCTGATCGCCGTAGCGCGCTGGAGTGCTGCTGCCCTCGACGATGCGCACCGGCTCCAGCTCGGCCTCGCCGTCCTTGGGTGGTTCGGCCGCGATGTCCAGCAGGATCAGCGCGCCCGTGTCGGCGTCCTGCAGTTGCAACCGCGTGGGCTCGATCGGCTCGCTGGCGCGCAGGTACACCGCGCCGCCCGCGCTCTGTACGCGGAGGCGCTCGCCCACGCCCGCGGGCACGCCCACGCGCACGTCCCGGTCGATGAACACGATGCGTTCCTGACCGACCTTCAGCGGCACTGCCAGCGGCATGCGCTCCCAGCGCAGGATTTCCACTGCATGGGCGACGGGTGCCGCGGCCACGGCCAGCAGTCCCAGCAGCGCGAGTACAGGGTGCTTCATGGGGTGTTTCCTCCTTGAGGCGCTTGCGGAGACAGGCCACTCGGCGCCGGGCGCGTCGGCTCCGGTGCACTGATGCGCTGGGGCGCGCCGTCGTAGCAGTCCAGCGCCAGGCCGAACGGGTTGCGGGCGGGATCGACATCCACCCGCGTGACCTTGATCGGATAGCGCACCAGGGCGCGCTTGACCTGCTCGGCGCCGTAGTACTCGTCCGCCGTGATGTCCAGCGTCACCACCCAGTCGCGGTCGGACACGGTGCGCACGCGTGCCGTGGGGTCGTCGCCATAGCCGCGGCCGGGAATCTCGTAGATGCCGCGCACGCGCTGGCGCAGCTCGCCGGTGGAGCGGCGGTAGTCGTAGTCCGCCCGCAGGAAGGCCTGGCAGGATGGGGTGAGGTACGGCGAGAGCGTGTGGAGGTTGCGCGGGTAGTCCTCTTCGCCATTGGTCGGCCAGCGGTTCAACGTCTGGAACACGTAGAACGTGAACGCATAGACCGATTCGGGCGGCACCTCCCACCACTTGCGGGTACTGCCAGAGCGCAGGTCGGGCGGGACGTGGATGGTCAGGTCGCGCGGCGCGCTCCACCAGCCGCCGCCCATGACCAGGGCAACGACGACCAGCGCGCCCGCGCCCAGCCGCAAGGTCTTGATGTGCGCCTGCAGGTGGGCGATCTCGTTCTTGAAGCGGCTCATCGCATGCTCCTGCGGGTGGACCAGAAGCCCGAGCGCGAGATCAGCACATGGCCACCAACCCAGCCTGCCATCAGCGGATGGCGCGTGACGATGCGCCATTGCAGTTGTCGATACAGCCAAGTGTCGGGACGCCCACGCTTGAGGCGGCGCAGGATGCCGCCGCCGATGAAGACGCCGAGCGCCACACCCAGGACGACGAACGTCGGCGCCAGCGCGATCGTGCGGAACACCCAGGACAGGGGCGCGCCGACCAGCAGGCCGGCGGCGCCGGACAGGCCGCAGCAAATCCAGAGTTCATCGGCGGTGAGGCCGCGCACGACAACGGGATGGCGGTTGAGCCGGTGCGGAAGGAACGTCACGGTCCCGTCCGCACGGACGTGCTGCTGCTCGGACATACCGGCCTCGCTTACAGGATGCCGGTAGCTTCGGTGAGCAGCCAGATGCCGATCACCAGCAGCACGGCGCCGATGGCGACCGTGAGGCCGAACTGGCCCCACGTCTTGCGGCCGGTGTGGATCTCCGCGTAGGTCCCGTAGGCGTGGTAGCAGACGCCGATGAACATCGACGCCACCACCAGCAGGGCCACGAGCATGATGATGTCGTAGCCGTAGTTGCGGATGGTCTCCATGATGCCGTTGCCGGTGCCGCGCGTGGGGTTCTCCAATTGCGGCAGACCTTGCGCGAACGACAGCGCGGGCAGCGCTGCGGCGCCCAGGGCCACGGCGGCGCGCTGGGCAAAACGGGAAGTGAGGTTGCGGTTGTGCATGGTCGGGCCTTTCAGGTCAGGACAGAAGGAAGAAACTCAGGACGAGGTACATCGCGACGAAGCGGATGCAGACGCCGAGGAACTGGCGCTGGTTGAGGCGGCTCTCGGACCACCCCACGTAGGCCGTTCGGATGGCCCAGACGCCCCACACGAGCAGGACCGCGAACACGACGCCGACCAGGACGGTCGCCATTGCGGAAGGCGCGATGCCGCTGTTGGCTTGAAATGCCGAGACCTGGGCGCCGTTCATTGCTTGCCCCCCGCAGTCGTCGCCGGCAGCGGCTCGGCCGCCCGCTCGGTGCGGTAGTCGCCGGCCAGTTCGGAGGGGTCGCGCGGCTGAGCGCGCGATGGCGTCAGGTGAAACTGGATGCCGGCGCGAACGCGCGCCAGGTCAGCCAGCAGCCGCGGGTAGTCGAAGTGGTAGCGCTCGCCCGGCTGGATGGGGGCATGCGCGGCGCTGTCCGCGACGGTGCGCTCCAGCGCGTCGAGCTGGCGCAGTGCGGCGACCAGCTCCTGGCGCTGTGCCGGAGACTCGGCCAAGGCCATCTGGGACTGACCCAGCAGGAGGGCCGTCACGAGAAAAGTGGGCACGCCGCGATGCGCGGCGCGCAGCCAGATCGAAGCCACCATCGCGCCATTCCTGTGTGATCAGCAATGGGGTGATCGTGGAGATCAGGGCTGTTTTAGGCCGCAAACAATAGGAACTGGCGGACGACCGGATTGGGCATACCGCGAGCGAACCTACAAAAGCCCGGGTCGAGTTTCGATTATTGCGTTTTTCGAGTGTTTCGAATATGATCGGCTCTGCAACCGTTTTCGCTTAGGAGCTACCCATGACCACCGCCACTGCCCAATCCAAGATGACCCTTCCCGCCGCGGGAGAGGTTAAGGCAGCCGTCCAGGGTCAACGTGCCTTGGCGGCTTACCTCGCAACCCAGTTCGAGACGCAGCACATCCAGATCTTTGATGACCACAAACAGGCTCATCAGGTGGAACTGCCTACCTCGGCTTTACGCCTGCTGGTCGACATCCTGGCCGAGTTGGCCGATGGCAATGCAGTAAAGGTGGTGCCCGTCCATGCAGAGCTGACGACCCAAGAGGCGGCGGACTTGCTCAACGTGTCCCGTCCCCATTTCGTCAAGCTGCTAGAAGATGGGGTGTTGGCATTTCATCGCACCGGCAAGCACCGCAGGGTGAGGTTCGCCGATCTGATGCAGTACAAGGAAGCGCGCGAGCGCGCCAGTGAGCAGGCGATGGCCGAACTCGCTCAGCAGTCGCAAGAGTTGGGAATGGGATACGAATGAGGCATTCCCCATTCACCGCCGTCTACGACGCGTGCGTTCTATATCCCGCGCCACTGCGGGATTTCCTGATGTGGCTCGGCCTGTCTGGCCGCTTCCGGGCGCGGTGGAGCCAAGCCATTCATGAGGAGTGGAAACGCAATCTGTTGATCAACCGCCCCGATCTCACCCGGGTTCAGGTCGACAGGACGTCGGATCTCATGGACAGGGCCATTCCGGACGGCTTGGTGGAGGGCTACGAAGCGCTCGTGGCAGGCCTGACATTACCCGATCCGAACGATCGGCACGTCCTGGCTGCGGCGATTCGCTGCGGTGCGAGCGTGATTGTGACGTTCAACGAACGTGATTTCCCGAACGATCTGCTGGCTCCGTACGGCATCGAATCGCAGCACCCCGATGAGTTTGTGGACAACCTGCTGGATCTGGATGCGGCCGCCGTAGTGTCGGCTGCGCAGCGCCAGCGTGCCCAACTCAAGCATCCGCCGATCGATGTGGACCGCTATCTCGAAATCCTGCTGCGCCAAGGCCTTGTGCAAACGACCAAGGTGCTGGCGACCTATCGCACCATTCTCTGACCCGCCGAGAGCCACGGATGACCAAGAATCCTTCATCAGACGCCACTTTGCCGAAAGGCATCCATCGAAGCTGGAAGCTGCCGGATAAGTCGCTGGGTGACTTGTGGGATTCGATCGTGATGGACGAAGCCATCAAAAAACAGTTGCTGTCACAAGCGATCGTCAACTTCACGGTGCGCCCCAAGGTGGAGCGCACGGTACTCCCCCTGCACGGCGTGATCTTGTTGGTCGGCCCGCCGGGGACTGGGAAGACCTCCTTGGCACGGGGCTTGGCGCATCGTGTGGCCGAATCTTTTTCTTCTGCGAAGTTTCGATTGCTGGAAGTGGAGCCTCACA
Source organism: Burkholderia sp. 9779_493 (assembly GCF_015712215.1). NCBI lineage: Bacteria > Pseudomonadati > Pseudomonadota > Betaproteobacteria > Burkholderiales > Burkholderiaceae > Burkholderia > Burkholderia sp. 9779_493. Next base: position 16,514 of record NZ_JACCQA010000043.1, on the reverse strand, counting down.
CGCTGACGAGCTCTGCAATGGGAAAGACTCAACGCGCCGTGGCAGACCTGTTCTCGCAATCGATCGCAGAATCCGCAGCGGCGGGCCCGACGATCGTCCTTCTGGACGAGGTCGAAACGCTTGCGGCTGATCGAGCGAAGCTCAGCCTGGAAGCCAACCCGGTTGATGTGCACCGGGCCACCGACGCGGTGTTGGTGCAGTTGGACATGTTGGCCGAACGCAACCCGCATCTGCTGTTCGTGGCCACCAGCAACTTCCCACAGGCCGTCGACAGTGCCTTCCTATCTCGTTGCGACATGGTGATGGAGGTGCCACTGCCCGGCAAGGATGCCTGCAAGCAGATCCTAGTGGACTGCCTGAATGGCCTGGCAAAGACATTTCCGGGGATTGGCAAGCTTTCCTCGGCTCACCAGTTCGACGCGTGCGCTGGCGAGTGCGTCGGATTGGATGGTCGGGCCATTCGCAAGGTCGTAGCCAACGCCCTCGCGGCCGACCCGCAAGTGGCTATCGATCCGAACAAGCTTTCCGTAGAGCACCTGCGCAGTGCGATACGACAGGCAAAGCAAATGCGCCTTCAAGGAGGGAAGCAAAAATGACCACCGTTGTCAGCCGGACGTTTCGCAGCTCGCCGCACCGCGATGCGTTGCAGACATGGGATGCCATTGTCGAACTGCTCACTCAGGGCAAGGACGGCACGGCTCGCTCTGAACTCAGGGCCGTGACGGGCGTGGCCGCCAGCTTGATCGCCGACCAGGCACCCAAGAGCGCGCCCATCGTTGCGACATGCGATGGACCACGGACCAGGATCTACTGCCTCTTCGACGAAGACGCGATCGATGGTGATGATGCCAACGAAGAAGTCTTGGGGTTCGAGCCGTTGAAGGGAGACTGGGGAGTCTCGCTGCCGTGTCCGAAGGAGCAGCTAGGCTGGGTGCAAAGCGCGCTCAAAAAGCACAGTTCTCGCATCATTGCACGGGACTTGAGCCAAGGAATTGCCACGCAGGCGCAGGCCGATGCTGGGCAAGCGCTGTCGCTCGACCTCGGAGGTTTCCTCAAGTCATGAGCACCGTCGCCACCTACTCGTACACGCACTCGGTTACCTATGTGACCGACAACATCCTCAAGAGCTTGAAAGACATCATCCTGCTCAGTGGGCTGGACCCTGAGCACTTTGCGGATCGCTGGGAGAGCAATACCCGAGCCATCAAGACGTGGCTCGGGACCGGTGATCTGCGCAAGGTGATTCTGGAGATCTACAACCCGGCAACCGACAAGCTCGTGACCCGATGGGATATCGACATCGTGTATGGGTGGTCCGATGGCGACGGCAGCTTCTGGACAGATACCGAGCAGTTGAAGTACGCGATCAAGAAAGCTGGGCTGCTGCCATCGCAGGCCAAGTACAAGTTAATGCTCGATACAAAGCCAGGGCGACCTGATGTGGAGGGATGGAGCAAAGGAAGTTATCGCTCGACGGATGGAATGGTCAAGCAGAGCCTAGGCTCGACTGTCGAACACAGCGGCCTGGCGGGTCAGGCCGGATATTGGAGGCAACGCTGATGCTGTCGATCGATGAAGCTTTTCGCAAGTTCAAGTCGCGTCTGGAACTCAACGAACGCGAACAGAAGAATGCCTCGCAACGCCAGAACGAAGTGCGGGACTACCTGCAGACCAAGTTCGGCATTGCGCGCAGCTTCCTGACCGGTTCCTATGCTCGATACACGAAGACGAAGCCGCTCAAGGATATCGACATCTTCTTCGTGCTGAAGGACTCGGAGAAGCATTACCACGGCAAGGCCGCATCGGTAGTGCTGGATGATTTCCACTCTGCATTGGTGGAGAAATACGGTTCGGCGGCCGTGCGCAAACAGGCGCGCTCGATCAACGTGGATTTCGGTGTTCACATCGACGCGGAGGACAACACGGACTACCGGGTGGTCAGCGTGGATGCGGTGCCCGCATTCGACACCGGCGACCAGTATGAGATCCCCGATACGGCGTCCGGAAAGTGGATCAAGACGGACCCGGAGATCCATAAGGACAAGGCGACCGCAGCGCACCAAGCCTATGCCAATGAGTGGAAAGGTCTCGTGCGCATGGTGAAGTACTGGAACAACAATCCCAAGCACGGCGATCTGAAGCCGGTGAAGCCCTCGTTCCTGATCGAGGTAATGGCCCTTGAGTGTCTTTACGGCGGCTGGGGAGGATCGTTCGATCGCGAGATCCAGTCGTTCTTTGCCACGCTTGCCGATCGAGTTCATGACGAGTGGCCGGATCCCGCCGGACTTGGCCCGGCGATCAGCAACGATATGGATGCCGCGCGCAAGCAGCGCGCGCAGCAGCTGCTGTTCCAGGCGAGCCAAGACGCAAGCATCGCCATCGACCACGCGCGTCGTGGTCGCAATATCGAAGCGCTTCGCGCCTGGCGCGCACTGTTTGGCCCCAAGTTCCCACTGTCCTGATTCCATCGGCTTCCATACACGTCCCATCGAGGTACAGCATGTCCCAGTGGTCGCTTTCCCAGCTCCTGTCGTCCCTGCATGAGGACATCCAGCAGCGCTTGTCCGTAGTACGCAAGACCTTCGGTCACCCGGGTACGAAGGGGGATGCGAGCGAGAACGTCTGGATCGACATGCTGGATACCTATCTGCCCAAACGGTACCAGGCGGCCAAGGCGCATGTGGTGGACAGCCTGGGGAACTTCAGCCAGCAGATCGATGTGGTGGTGTTTGATCGGCAATATTCGCCTTTTATCTTCACCTACGAGAACGAGACGATCATTCCAGCCGAAAGCGTGTACGCCGTTTTCGAGGCCAAGCAGACGGCTGACGCGGGGCTTGTGGCCTATGCCCAGGAGAAGGTCGCCAGTGTGCGCAGGCTGCACCGCACGAGCCTGCCGATCCCGCACGCTGGCGGGACCTACCCAGCGAAGCCGTTGATTCCGATTCTGGGTGGCTTGCTCACCTTCGAGAGCGAATGGAGTCCTGCATTGGGTCCATCCATGGACAAGGCGCTGAACGCAAACCTCACCGAGGGGCGTCTGGACATCGGATGCGTTGCCGCCCACGGGCACTTTTTCTATGACCAAGCCAGCGGCGCGTACAGCTACACCAACGAAAACAAGCCGGCGACCGCGTTTCTTTTCAAGCTGATCGCGCAGCTTCAGTTCAGTGGAACGGTCCCCATGATCGATGTGGAGGCTTACGGTCAGTGGTTGACCAAGTGAGGGGGCGCTGTGGCAAGCATACGTTCGGAGTACCACCGGTTCCTGGCGCACTTGGCGCAGCGGCACGTGCACGACGACGTGCGCCGGCTGGCGCACCTGGTGCTCGATCACCTGCAGCCACTGGCCGAGGTCGGTGCTGCACGCCGGGGGCGCTCCACGCGCTTGGCGCCGCTGGCCATCGCGCATCTGGCGCAGATGCCTGTCGCCTACGACGGGGACGCGCGCGGCCCCGAAAACGGGCCGGCGCTCGGGCGACTGCACCAGCTCGAAGTCGGGCCGTTTCGAGGATTCATGCGGCAGGAGACGTTCGACCTCAGCCATGACATCACCTTGGTCTACGGTGCCAACGGCACCGGCAAGAGCAGCTTCTGCGAAGCCTTGGAAGTGGCGATGCTCGGTTCGATCAGCGAAGCGCAGGCCAAGCGGGTCGACCAGCGGACGTACTGCAACAACGCTCGCCTGCGCCGCCACGTCGCGCCAGTCCTGTCGTCTACGGCGGCGGGCGAAGCGCAGGCCGTCCAGCCCGACGAAGCTGAGTATCGCTTCTGCTTCATCGAGAAGAACCGCCTCGACGATTTCGCCCGAATCGCCGCGCGGACCCCGAGCGATCAGCGCCAGCTCATCGCCACCCTGTTCGGCGTGGACCAGTTCAGCGAGTTCGTGCGCGGCTTCAACCCCTCGCTCGGTCAGGACCTGATGCTTGCCGGCGTGCAGGCGGCGCAGCTGGCGCAGCGTCGCCTGCGGTTGGCGAACTCCGAACAGACCATCGCCGCCTACCCGCAGAAGATCGCAGCGGTCGAGGGCCTGGAACAAGCTTTGGCGCAGCGCATGTCACCTGGCGCGACCTATCAAGCCTGCGTGGACTGGCTGCTGGGTACGCCGCAGCAGCAAGGACGGCTACCGTATGTCCAGGCTCAGCTGGACGCCAACCCGCCTGCCATTCACGAGGTGACCCAGGCCCGCCTGCAAGCGTTGCTGGCAGAGGCCTACCGCGTCCAGGGACTGTGGCAAGCGTCTTCCGCGCAACTCGCGGCACGCGCGGGCGAGGTGTCGTACGCGAAGCTCTACGAGGCCGTGCAAGCGTTGGCGGACGGGGCGACCGTGTGTCCGGCATGTGGAACCGGACTGGCCGCTGTGGCACAGGACCCGTTCGCCAGGGCGCGAATGGGCCTGGAGCAGCTCGCGCAACTGGCCGTCCTGCAGCAGCAAGAGGCCGGGCATCGGACGCAGTTGAGCGAGGCGGTCCGAGCGCTGTGGGACGAAATGCGCCGCGTGGTGGCGGCGGCTGGGGTCGCTTGTCCTGCCGAATCGCAGGCCGCGGGCCTGCCACTGCTGCCTCCCACGTCGGCGGGCAATTGGCTCGGCGGCTGGGTGAATGGGGACCAGCGCGCCTGGCAAGCCCTCTTACGGATCGCACAGATCATCGAAGGCTTCGACGCGCAGGCGCGCGACGTGAATGCCCAGCGCGGCGCGATGGCCCAGGAGCGGGACCGCCTGCAACAGCATCAGCTGGAGATCGAACGGCTGCGGACCATGCGCACGACTGCGGATCAGGAGCTGGCGGCCGCCCGCCAAACCGTGGCCCAGTTCGACGACGCGAACCGCGGCCTAATCCAGGCGGCCACGGACGAAATGCCGGTGGTGGTGCACCATCAGCGGGTCAAGGCCGCCTACGACGGCTTCCTACCCGAGATTCAGGCATACCTGACCGCTCTGCCGGGGGTTCTGCTACAGGGGCTGGGAGACCAAGCCCGCCATCTCTACAACGCATTCAACCGGGCCGATCCGCCCGGCGATCTGCTGCACGCGCTGTGGTTGCCCGTGGCCGAGAACGGCAAGATCGAGGTGGAGTTCGCCGGCGAGCCGGGCGTGCGCTACGACGCGTTGATCGTCTTCAGCGAAGGGCACATCAAATGCTTGGGTCTGGCGATTCTGCTTGCCAAGAACCTCGCGCAGGGCTGCCCCGTGGTCATCTTCGATGACGTCGTCAATGCGATAGACGACGACCATCGCGATGGCATCTGGCGTACCTTCTTCGAGGACGGTTTGCTCCACGGCAAGCAGGTTATCCTCACCTCGCACGCAGAGGAGTTCCTGCACCGCATCCAGCAGGAGTTGGGCGTGCGCCGCGCCGCGGCCATCAAGCGCTACAAGTTTCTCCCGCATCAGGGAGAGCACGAACTGCGGGTCGACAGCGACCCGCCAGCGAAGAACTATGTTCTTCTGGCCCAGCAGGCGTTGGCGGCTGACGAGAAACGCGAGGCACTGCGCCAGGCCCGGCCGGCGCTGGAGAGTCTGACGGACCGCCTGTGGACGTGGCTGGGTCGGCGGGCGGACGGCCGGATCGACATCAAGCTGAGCGGGCCCCGCGCGCCTTGGGAGCTGAACAATAAATGCACCAAGTTGCGGTCGGCCGTCGAGCGTATCGCGGCGCAACATGCGGGTGCGCCGGATGCCGTAGGGGCGTTGGTCAGGCTGCTCAATGTCAGCGGTACGAGTATTGAATGGGGTTACCTCAATAGCGGTGTGCACGACGCTCAGCGCGATCATGAGTTCGATCGGGCGACGGTAAGAACGGTCGTCGAGGCGGTTACGGCGTTGGATGCTGCTCTTGATACCCTGCAGAACCGATGAACGGCACACGGCTTTGCAGAGCAGTGCCGCCCGTGTCACCTCATAAGTACTTCTTGAAGCTGCCTGCGGTCAGGCTGACTGCCATCCCCAGCAACGCCGCGCTGGGCAGCAGGATGACCAGAGGATGCACCGATATGGGCAGAGCGAGATAGGTGACCCAAGGCAGCACGGCCAACGGCATCAGGCTGGCCTTCGCGCGGTGGTAGATGAAGCCGGATTCGCGGCCGGCGCCGAACCGGCGCACATCCCGTCGCACCAGGCCGTCAATCAGGCCGACGAATGCCGCCGTGAGGATCAGGGGCAGCGTGAGCACCAGGACCAGCAGGCGCACCAGGAAGGTGAGCGTCGTGAAGGCCGCAGCGATCAGGTAGCTTTCGGCCCAGACATAGACTTGGCTGATGTAGTAGCGGAAGTTGCGGCTCTGCCCGTGGCTGGCCGAGCGGACGCGCTCGGCGGTCTGGCTCATGCGCTCCAGCAACCCCGAGCGCACGAACACCCACTCGTACCCGGTATCCACCAGCTCGTGCGCCGTGCGCCCCGGCTCCTGCACGACCACGCTGCGCGTGAAGTGGTCGGACAGGTGCCCGAGTTCGTACTGCAGCATCTGCTGGGAGTGGCGCCAGCCCTGGTCCTTCCAGAACAGGTGCATGCCGACGCACTCCACCGCGATCGAGAACAGCAGCGAGCCAATGAGCACCCCGAGCAGCCGGAACGGTAAGGTGATGGTGCCGACGATCAAGCCTTGGCGTTTGTTCTGCTCCCGCTGCGCGGTCGAGGCGGCATCCTTCATGGCACGGCCTCGTTGTCCGCGCCATCGTCGGCGCCGGTGGCCACCGCGCCGGGCTCGGCCGCAGCGGCATCGTCAAGCAGGTCGTCGGGCAAGGCCGGATCCTGCAAGGCCGACGAGCTGGTGAACTCCCACCACTGCGTGGCCTCGCTGTAGCTCTGGCGCATGTACCCGGCCAGTTGCTGCAGGTCCGCCGGCATCACTTCATCCGCGTCCGGCGCCGGCAGCGGCATGCGTACCTTCCAAAGCTGGCCGCCCTGCAGCAGCGCGAAGCACTGGCCCTTGGGCAGGCCGACGACGTGTGACGGCTCGATCATCGGCACGCTGGACATGCTGATGCGGTCCTGGGTGTTCGACGTGAAATCCGTCGCGCCGCGGATGTCTGAGCTGTCCGTCGCGCCCGAGACGATGGTAGTCGTATAGACCTCGACCTTCGGCAACTGCCTCGTCAGCAGTTCCGCGGTGGCCGTCTCGCGCACGCGCAACATGAACAGGTTGTTGAAATTCCCGATCACTTGGCCGGCCTTCGCGCGATTGCCGATGCGGGCCTCGATGTCCGAGAGCGTTTGCGTGTAGGCGGTGACTTGCAGGCCCGCGCCACCGCCCTTGTTGATGAGCGGAATGAACTCGTCACCCATCAATTCATTGAACTCGTCCGCATGCACGTTGATCGGCACGCGCGCACCAGCCGATGCACCCGGCAGTCCATCGTCGATCCCGTGCTTGTAGATGTGGCCTGCGACCGAAACCAGGTCGGAGAACATCGAATTGCCGACCGCCGCGGCGACCTCGGCATCGGACAGCGCATCCAGGCCCACATAGACGACGGCTCGCTTCCTGATCACCTGCATCCAGTCGAAGATCGGCCGTGGGTCGGCCAGGTCGGAGTAGTTCGGCGCCAGGAGCTGGGCGATCTTGCCGCTGGTGAGCTTTTCCAGCAGCGGCAGAAGCGATGCAACGATCTTGTCGAAGTAGGTCTTGTCGTAGCGGACCGCCGAGCGCAGCCCGTCGAGCACCGGGTCGTAGTTGCGCGCCTGGGAGAGGTACTGCTCCAGCGCCACCACGCGCTTCTCGCGCCCGATCATGTTCCTTGGGATGTTCTTCTCGTTGAGCTTGGCCTCGATCTGGACGATCACCTCCCAGGCCTTGGGCTCCGTCTTGGCGAAGTAGTGCTGGGCGTACTCGATGAACAGCGCGTCGATGTTGATGACGTGGCGCTGGATCAGCATGTAGTCCGGGCGCTGCCCCAGTTCCACCAGGGCGCGGGCGATGATGTTCACGAAGCGCCATGCGAACTCGCGGAACGCCGCGCTGTTGCCTTCGCCGGAGAGCTGCCCCGCCACCCGGGTCGCCACTTCGCTGATGCGGCCGAAGCGGCCCACCGCGTTGTAGCGTGCCGAAATGTCCGGCCAGCCCAAGTGGAAGACGTAGAACTCGCCTTCGCGGCCAGCGCGCTGGGCTTCGACGTACATCCGCTTCAAGAGATCGGCATCCCCCTTGGGATCGATGACGATGACGACCTCATGCTCGCCGGCAGCATTCCTGCGGCGGATGTCCTGCGTGACGAACAACTCGGCCAGGCGCGTTTTGCCCACCCGCGTGGTGCCCAGCACCAGCGAGTGGCCGACGCGCTCGCCCAGCGGCAGGCTGACATCCACCTCGTCGGGTTCGATGCCGTGCAGGCGCGGCAGGCCACCGACAGGCGGCAACGGGCGCACGGGGTTGAAAGGCACGTCCCAGCCCGTGAGCGCGGGCAGCCGGGACAGCGGGAATGGCGCGAACTCCAGCCGCTCCTCCAGGCGCCTGGCCAGCCGGTAGGCCGGCGTCGGCTCGACGTACCGCCGGAACTCCGGCCGGTACGTCTGCATCAGCCTATGGGTGTGCTTCTGCTCCCAGAGGAACCCGCGCCCCACGAACAGCCGCTGCTGGCTGACCGGCACGTCCTTGCTCGTCATCACGTAGCGCGGCAAGCGGCGGATGTTGCGCCGGTAGCGCAGGATGACACGGGCATCGCGGTAGCGGATCGCGCCGTAGGCGCCGAATGCCAAGGCGCTGCCGACGCCCATCGAAGGGCTCAGCGCGAGCGACCATGGGGCCACCAGGCACAGAAACGCGGCGCCTGCACACGCCGCGACGGTGTATAGCTCCACCGCTGGGCGTAGCAGAACCTCGACCGGCTGTTTGCCTGACATGGCGTCATTGCTCGATGCCGGTGGCCGTGATCAGCGCCGGGTAGTGTCGCAGGCCCAGGCGATCGGCCAGGTCGTCGCCGGCCACGGGCGCGAGCGGTACGCCCGGCACCAGGGCGCGCAGCCGCGCCAGGCCCTGCGCGGTCTCGACGTTGACCACCAGGCCGACCGCGCCGCGCTCGCGCAACGCGTCCGCGTGGCGGCGCAGCCAGGCCTGGGACGCCTCGTCGTCGCCGATGACCACGAACGGCCGCAGGCCGGGTGCTTCGATCACGCGCCGCGCGACGGTGCCGGGTGTGAGCTTGGCGCTGCGCACCGGCAGCATCGCGGCTTCGTCCACTGGCGTGGCGGGAACCTGGGGCGTCGGGATGGGTGGCCGGGCCGAGGCATTGGCGCGCGGCTGGAGGTTGAGGGCCTCGTAGTATGGCAGCGCCGACGTGCCGCCGCAGTCTTCGACCACGATCAGCGGCTCGCCGGCACGCGAGACTAGCGGCAGGCCTGCCAGCAGCATGAGCAGGCCCGTGAGCGCGAGATGGACCGGATGTGGTTCCGTCATGGGGAGGTCTCCTGGCGCGCGGCGAAGACCGCGGCGGTTGGGCGCGTGCCCTGCACGCGGGCAAGGTGGCGGGACACACTGCGCCGATAGCGGGCGGCGGGCTCGCCGCCTGCGGGGCGGTGGTAGCGGCCGATCGCCAGCAGCCAGTCCTCGCTGGGGGTGTGCTGCTCCTTCAGGATCTCGGCGGCAACGGCCAGGTTGCGGTACGGGTCCAGCAGGTCGCACGCGCCGGTGAAGCGGTGCTTGTGGTAGCCAAGGTTGATCTGGCCCAGGCCCGCGTCGATGCGCGTGTGCGGCGTGGCGCGCATCGCCTGCTGCAGGCCAGCGCAGGCGTCCGCGCGCGTGGCGAAGCGGCGCGATTGGCCGGCGACGTTGAGGGACCACGGCCATGGCACCAGGCGCCCGTTGCGCCGGATGCCGCTCTCCTGCAAGGCCACGGCGTAGAGCACGGTCGAGGAGATGCCTGCGCGCTGGGCAGCGAGTTGGTAAGCCGGTGGCGGAACCTCCTGGGCCAGGGCGGCACCGGCATACAGGCCGGCAGCGAGCATCAGTGCGCGCAGGGACACGGCTACGGCTGGCGCTGCCATTGGCCGTTCACTTTGCGCACGGCGGCGGGCAGATCGCCGGGCAGGCCCAGCGACAGCCAGCGGCCGCCGTCGTGGTTGAGCGTGATGCTGCCGGCGCGCACGCGCGCCGGATCGACGTTCGCGCGCTTGGCCCAGTCGCGGATGCGCGCATCGTCCTGGCGGCTGCCGACCATGTAGAGGTCGAACTCGGCGCCCGAGGATTGCAGGCGCTGCACGAGTTGCCCGCAGGCCGCGCAGCCGTCCTTGACGAACACCGCCGTGCGGCTACTGCCGCGCACGCCTGCGGCGGTCGGCAGATCATCGGGGAGGTTCACTCGCTGCATGCCGGGGTTCAGGCGCTGCCACGCTTCGTCGTAGGCGCGCTGGTAGGCAAGCAACTTCTCGACGCGCCTTGCCTCGGCTTTCACCTGCATTTCGGCGTAGCGGCGCCGCTCTTCATCGGAGCGAGCCTCGACGCCCAGCGCGGAAAGCGGGTCCAGGTTGGGCGAGTAGATGCCCAGCGGCCCCTCCATCAGTTCGCGGTAGCGCGCCCACTCCTGCGGTTGCAGTCCCCAGTCGCTCGCCACGCGGTCGTCCAGGATGCGGCCGATCACGGGACGCTCCTGGCTCTGGGCATTGCGGGACTGGGCCGTGGCGGGCTGCTGCGCCCAGACGGGCAACTGCGCTGCGGCCAGCAGGAACAGGGTGAGCAAGATCGAGGGCTTCATGGCGGGACGGTCTCCGTCAGGGAATCGCCAAACGGCGGGTCTGCTCGCCGGCCTGGAAGACGGCGGTGTTGCCCTCGATCGCCTGCAAGCGCCACGGGCCGACCGCATCGCCGGGCAGCAGCACGTGAACCTGGTCGGCAGTGAACTCGCCCGTCGCTGGTGCAACGGAAAGGCTGCGCTGGCCGGCTCGCAGTTCGGCACCCACGATGCGGAGCGGCAACGGGAAAGGCTCAGGTTTGGCGGCGGCCTTGCTTGGTGAGCGCGGCTGCGCAGGCACAGCGGCACGAACCGTCGCTTGGCGAGCCTTGGCCTGCTCGACCTCGGCGCGCAGGGCCTGAAGGTCGTCGTTGGAGGCATGGCCGCCCAGCGCCTGTTCAACCTGCGCGATGCGGGCTTCCAGCGCCTGCCGGATGTGCTGCAATTCCGCCGCGGTTGCGGTAGCCGGCCGCTGCTGTACGGTCTCGGTCAGCCCGACCACCTGTGCTTCGAGCTGCTGCAGGCCGGAATCCACCCGTTCCTGGTCGGCCAGGCCATTCATCGCCTGGTGGTTCAGGGCAACGAAGACGCTCAGGCCGATCAGCCAAAGCCAGAGCAGGCTCTGCACGATCACGGCGGCGGTCGAGCGCTGGGAAGGCCGTGGTGCGTTGTTCATGGCTGACCTCCCGCGAGCGGGAACGTCTGCACCGCCTCGGTGGCGAGTGGTTCGGGAACCGGATCGGCATCTGCATCGCGGCCGTGCCGCTCGAAGCAGACCTGTCGCGTCCGGTCATCGGCGTGCAGGTCCCAGGCCGGGCCGGCAAGGGTGAGTAGCGCATCGCGCAAGGTCATAGGGCCGAGGTGCAGATGTGCCGCAGGCAACGGCAGCGCGTACAGCTCGATCACGGCATGCGCGGTCTCGCAAAGGCCATAGCCGCTGCGCTTGAGCACATGCCGCAGCCCGTCGCCAACCGTGGCGCGGGCATCCTCGGGCATGGACACGTCGATGGTCTGCAACAGCAGGTCGCGCTGCGCCGCCGTGGGTGCCAACTCGACCAGGGTGTAGCGGCCGTAGCGCACGACCGGGATGTACTCGGGCGCCTCGGGTTCGGGCGCGGCCGAGACTTCCTCGATGGCATCGGGTGCGAGCGGCGCCGTGGTGGTCGCGCAGCCGCTGGCCAAGGCTGCGGCCAGGAGGCCGGCGCCGACCAGGTGCCGGGATACATGGATTGCGGGCATGGCATCGGCTCTTCTGTTGCGATGCCGATACCTTGGCCGCGCGCGGCGGCGCGGTCAGTCAGGAATGCGAACTCGGAGCTACCCGCTTTTGCAGTCCAACACATAGCGCAACCCGCAAACCCAACCGTGGTTTGCACATTGATTCAATACTTGTTGTATTATCGAATCATGCAAGAAGATCAAGCCATTTCCGCCTTAAACGCCCTGGCTCACACCCAGCGCCTGCGCGTGTTCCGCGCCTTGGTCGTTGCTGGGCCGGGCGGACTGACCCCGAGCACGCTAGCCGACCAGCTCGACGTGGCCCGCAACACCTTGTCGTTCCACTTGAAGGAGCTGGCCCATGCTGGCCTCGTCAGCATCGAGCAGCAGGGTCGCAACCTGATTTATCGCGCCGAGTACGGCCGCATGGACGGTCTGATCGGTTACCTGACCGAGCATTGCTGCCAAGGTGGCGTATGCGAGGTTTCTCCATCCAAGACCTGCTGCTGACCATGACCGATACCACTTACAACGCCTTGTTCATCTGTACGGGCAATTCGGCCCGCTCCATCCTCGCCGAAGGCATCCTCAACGACATAGGCCAGGGGCGGTTTCACGCCTGGTCGGCAGGCAGCCATCCGAAAGGCGAGGTTCACCCGCTGGCGCTCGCTACGCTAGAGCGGCTGCACCTGCCGACAACGGGCTACCGCAGCAAGAGCTGGGACGAATTCTTGAAGCCCGATGCGCCGGTGTTCGATTTCATCTTCACTGTCTGCGACAACGCCGCCGGCGAGGCCTGTCCGCTGTGGCCGGGCAAGCCGGTTTCGGCGCATTGGGGCGTGCCTGACCCGGCCGCGGTGGAAGGCACCCAGGAACGACAAAGCAAAGCATTCTTCGACACCGCCATGACGCTGCGCCGACGCATCGAGTTGTTCCTGTCGCTGCCGATCAAAAGTCTCGATGCCATGTCGTTGCAGCGCGAATTGCGCGACATCGGCCGTCAGTGAGGCCCGCGCGATGAGTGCAACCAATACCGCCGGCACCGCGCCCGCAAACTCCGCGATGAGCGGTTTTGAGCGTTACCTGACGCTATGGGTGGCGGTGTGCATCGTCGCCGGCATCGCGCTCGGCCAGTTCGCGCCCGCCGCATTCCAGGCCATCGGCCGCATGGAGATTGCCCAGGTCAACCTGCCGGTCGGCCTGCTGATCTGGGTAATGATCATCCCCATGCTGCTGAAGGTGGACTTCGCCGCGCTCGGCCAGGTGCGCCAGCATTGGCGGGGCATGGGGGTCACGCTGTTCATCAATTGGGCCGTCAAGCCGTTCTCAATGGCGCTGCTGGCGTGGATCTTCATCCGCCACGTCTTTGCCGACTGGCTGCCCGCCGATCAGCTCGACAGCTATATCGCCGGCCTGATCCTGTTGGCTGCTGCACCGTGTACCGCAATGGTTTTCGTTTGGAGTCGGCTGACTGGCGGTGATCCGGTATTTACGCTGTCGCAAGTGGCCTTGAACGACACCATCATGGTGTTCGCCTTCGCACCCATCGTCGGCCTGCTGCTGGGCCTGTCGTCGATCACGGTGCCGTGGGACACCTTGCTGGTGTCGGTGGGTTTGTACATCGTCATTCCGGTCATCCTGGCCCAGCTCTGGCGCCGGGCGCTGCTGAGCAAGGGGCAGGCCGTGTTCGATCGAACACTGGAACGCATCGGCCCGTTGTCCATCGCCGCGCTGTTGCTGACGCTGGTGCTGCTGTTCGCCTTCCAGGGCGAGGCCATCATCCGGCAGCCGCTGGTGATCGCCATGCTGGCGGTGCCGATCCTGATCCAGGTGTTCTTCAATTCCGGTCTGGCGTACTGGCTCAACCGCCAGGCGGGCGAAAAGCACTGCGTCGCGGGGCCATCCGCGTTGATTGGTGCCAGCAACTTCTTCGAGCTGGCCGTGGCCGCCGCCATCAGCCTGTTCGGCTTCCATTCCGGCGCAGCACTCGCAACAGTGGTCGGCGTGCTCATCGAGGTGCCGGTCATGCTGCTGGTGGTGCGCGTGGTCAATCGCTCACGCGGCTGGTACGAACGCCGCGCGACCACTTCGTAATCTCCAAGAGGCATCCATGAGCACCATCACGATCTACCACAACCCAGCCTGCGGCACCTCGCGCAACGTGCTGGGCCTGATCCGCAACAGCGGCGAGGAACCGACCATCATCGAGTACCTGAAAACGCCGCCCGACCGCGACACGCTCCAGGCGCTGATCGCGGCGATGGGCGTTCCGGTGCGAGACGTGCTGCGCGAGAAAGGCACGCCCTATGCCGAACTCGACCTGGGCAACCCGAAGTGGAGCGACGACGACCTGATCGGCTTCATGCTCCAGCATCCCATCCTCATCAACCGGCCTATCGTGGTCACGCCGCTAGGCACGCGCCTGTGCCGGCCTTCGGAAGCCGTGCTCGACCTGCTGCCGCAGCCGCAGCGCGGCGCGTTCAGCAAGGAAGACGGCGAACCGGTGGTCGATCAGGATGGCCGCCGTGTCTGAATCCCGTCTCGACCTGCCGAACATCGACGCGGCGCTGTTCCAGCAATCGGACACCGAACACCTGTTCGCGCCGGCACGGGTCACGCACGCGCCGCGCTTCCTGCTGTTCTACGGCTCGCTGCGAGAACGCTCGTTCAGCCGCCTCGCCGCCGAAGAAGCGGCGCGCATCCTGCGGGCGCTGGGCGGCGAGACCCGATTGTTCAATCCGTCCGGCCTGCCGCTGGTGGACGATGCGCCAGCCGATCACCCCAAGGTGAAGGAACTGCACGAACTGGTGCAATGGGCCGAAGGCATGGTGTGGAGTTCGCCGGAGCGCCACGGCGCGATGACCGGCCTGATGAAGACGCAAATCGACTGGATTCCGCTGTCGGTCGGCGCGGTGCGCCCGACCCAGGGCAAGACGCTGGCAGTGATGCAGGTATCGGGCGGCTCGCAGTCCTTCAACGCCGTCAACCAGATGCGCGTGCTGGGCCGCTGGATGCGGATGCTGACCATCCCGAACCAGTCCTCGGTCGCCAAGGCGTACCAGGAGTTCGACGAGGCCGGGCGCATGAAGCCCTCGGACTATTACGACCGCATCGTGGACGTAATGGAAGAACTGATGAAGTTCACGCTGCTCACGCGCGACGCGGTCCCCTATCTGGTGGATCGGTACAGCGAGCGCAAGGAGAGCGCTGAATCACTGTCCAGGCGTGTACGGCAAGGTGCAATTTGACGCTGCGAGGCGCTGAAAAAAAGCCGACGACCTCTCGGTCGTCGGCATTGCGTGAAGTTCAGGCGGCGACCAATTGCCGGGCCAGTGCGACCTCGACGGAATCACCGTCCTGGTTGAGTACATCCAGCCCGGATTCGGGCACGTCGCCCGAGGTGGACTGCGAGACCATGATCTTCTTGGCCATCAGCTCCAGGCAGGTCATCTGCGAGGAACCGGAGTAGCCGAGGTAGATCACGCGCACCGGCTGCTTCTGCCCGATGCGCCAGGAGCGGCGTGCCGCCTGCTGGAGCGAGTACACGTTGTAGCCCGACTGCATGAATACGATCGTCGGGAAGTCCAACAGGTCCAACCCCGTCTTGACCAATTCGGGATTGGTGATGAGCACGTCGATGCCACGATCCAGTTGCTCCGCAATCCAGTCTTCGCGACGGCTGGCATCCACGCTTGCGCGCAGCACCGCCACCCGAAAACCTTCCTGCTCCAGCAGCACCTTCAACCGGCTGGTCGTGTCGCGTGTGCCGGTATAGACCGTGTAGGCCAGGACCTTGCGGCCCTGGGCCTTCTCTTCCTTGCAGATCTCGATCAGCTCACGCTCCTTGGGGCTGATCTCGAACTCGTTGAACTGAGCCGGGACGAACGCCAAGGTGTTGCGCGTGCGCGGATGCACCACGGTTTCCGACCGGAAGCAGCAATCCGGCCAGGCCAGCAGCACGTTGAGCACCACCCCCAGCAAGGTCGTATCGCGTCGCGCCAGAGCCTGTTTCAACTCCGCGGTCAGCCGACCCGCCAGATCGCGGTAGGCCGCGGCTTGCGCCGTGTCCATTGCGACCTCACGGAACTCTTCGTCATACGGCGGAAGCACGTTGCCGCCGATGTCTCTGAGCTTCAGGAAGATCGTGAACGGCAGGATGCAGCGCAACACGCCCTTGGGGCCGAAGCCTGGGGCCTTGACCGTTCTGACACTGACTTTCGTGCCTTTCGCGGTCTTGTGCGCCGTGCCGGTGCTCTCGGAATAAATGTCCTTCAAGACACCGTGATCGCGCATGAACGCCATCGCGGCCGAGGTCATGCTGCCGCTCGTGGTCGGGCGGTAGCCGTCTTCGATCATCCGCCCGGGAAGGGCTCGGAACAGCAGGTAGAACAGATCGTCGCCGTAGCCGCCCATCAGCGTGCCGGTCAGCAGCAAGGTCTTGCGAGCCTTCGCTGCCAGCACGCCCATGGCCTGGCCTTGGGCACTGCCACCGTTCTTGTACTCGTGGGCCTCGTCGGCGATGAGCAGGTCGAACGTGCCTTGCGGCAGGTAGTCGGGTAGGGACAGGCCATTGCTGGCCCATCCCCCCCTAAGAACCGTACGTGAGAGTTTCCCCTCATACGGCTCAAGCCTTT